>NZ_JBHSHJ010000001.1:93194-602684 GCF_042652905.1 Giesbergeria sinuosa
TGAGCACCGCCTTTATCAAGGCGTTGGGCACGGGGGCGATTGCCTCCTTGGGCACGGCGCAGATTGTGGGGCTGAGCAGCGCGCAACTGGCCGCTTGGAGCAGCTCGGATCAAATCCGGGCGCTGGAGACGCAGGATGTGGCGCAATTGACGACCGGCCAAGTCAAGGCCTTGTCCACTGCACAAATTAGTGCTTTGAGCACAGGGCAGTTGGCTGCGTTGAGCTCCGTAGTGGTTCCCGTACTCAGCACTGCTGCGGTGGTGGCATTGGATACGGCAAGCATTGCGGCACTGACAACAGCGCAAGTGAAAGTGTTGACAACAGCACAGATCAGAGCCATCAGCGATCAGCAGTTGGCCGCGCTACAGACGGAGGATGTTGCAACACTCAGCTCTGCACAAATAGCCGCCTTGAGCACCGCCAGTTTGTCGGGGCTGACCACAGATCAAGTGGTTGCCTTGACACCTGCCAATACGGTGGGTTTGAGCACCGCGCAATTGCGCGCCTTGAGCAGCACCCAAATAGCAGCATTCCAAACGGCAGACTTTGCAGTGCTTGGCACGGCACAGCTGGCTGGTTTGGGGGCAACGCAAGGGCCGGGTTTGAATGCCAGTTTGTTGGGCACCTTGGATGCCACCGAGATTGGCAAATTGGCCACAGCGTTTGTGCAGAATCTGAACACTACGGTGATCAGTGCGTTCACATCCACACAAGTGGCCGCCCTGACGACAACACAGATCAAGAATTTGACGGTTGCACAACATGCAGCCTTGAATTCATCCCATCTCGGTTCGCTACAAACCGCAGCGTTCACCAGCATGGCTTCGCCATTGGTGTTGGATTTGAACGGTGACGGTGTGCGCACTGTGGCGGTGGCTGGGGGCGTGTCGTTTGCTTTGGGTGCAGATGGTTTGTTGCGCCAGACAGGTTGGGTCTCGCCTGAGGATGGCTTGTTGGTGCGCGATCTGAATGGAGACGGCATCATCAACAATGGCCGTGAACTGTTTGGTACCGCTACCGAGCTCAATGCGGGTGTCACGGCCATCGATGGTTTTGCGGCCCTGAGCGATCTGGACAGCAACGGTGATGGCCGTATCACTGCACAAGACGCCGCCTTCTCTGAGCTGGCTGTCTGGAAAGACGCAGACGGCAATGGCCAGACTGGCACCGGAGAACTGGTGAGTTTGACGCAAGCCGGTGTGGCCGCATTGCACTTGGATGCCAAGGCTTCTGCCGAAACCGATAACGGCAACCTGCTGGGTTTGGTGTCTTCGTATGAAACCACCGATGGTCAGCAGCGCGATTTGGTTGACGTGTGGTTCCGCCAAGGTGCAGTGGTAGATGACAGCCTGCGCACGGCAGTGAGCAGCCTTACAGAGTCGTTGGGTGGTTACCTAGAAAATGGTACTGCCATGACGGCAACCGCTGGGCTGGATTTTGTGCCGCAACAGGGGCTCACCTTGGCTCCCGCCTTGGCTGTGGGCGATGAGGCACTTCCTGCCACAGAGGCTAACTTGCTAACACCGTTGTCAGATTACTACCGACGTTCGGTGGCTGCAGTGGCGCCTTCTTTGGAGGTAGGTGCCAGTTTGCCGGGTTTGGGCGCATCGGGCACCACCATCCAGCAGACACTGCCAGCCTCCTTGGCGATAGTGCCAACGGAAATCCTGCAAGGTAAGTGAACTCGTAACCTCGTGTGAGAAGCTGGCTGCCTTTGGGCAGTCAGCCCATTTTGGGGTAGCGGTCAATGCAGGGCGTGCAGTCTCTGTCATGCCACAAAGCAGGCACCGCATATCCCAAAGTGCCGAACGACCTGTTGGTTGGAGCGGGTGGGGGCGCTTTTATGATTGCTTTCTTCCCCCAACCAGCCGTTTTGCACCGTGATTCTTCGCCACCATTTCACTCCCCACAACAACACTCGTCTGACGCACCTGTGCGGCCCGGCAGATGCCCACCTGCGTACGATCGAGGCTGCCTTGCAGGTCAGCATTGCGCACCGGCATGAGCAGTTCAAAATTGACGGCCCCAAAGCGCGTGCCACGCAGGCGCTGGAAATGCTGCAAGCTATTTATGAGATAGCCGATCGCCCCATCACTGAGGAATATCTGCAACTGATGCTGGCGGGCGATAGCGCCATGAACGAGGCTGCGAGCATGGCTCCAGCCCTCAGCACTCGGCGGGCCGACCTGCGCGCACGCACCCCCACCCAAGCGATGTACCTGGAGAATATCGCTACGCATGACATCACCTTTGGCATTGGGCCTGCGGGCACTGGCAAGACTTATTTGGCCGTGGCTTGTGCCGTTGATGCGTTGGAACGTTCGAGTGTGCAGCGCATTGTGCTGACACGTCCGGCAGTAGAGGCAGGCGAGCGGCTGGGTTTTTTGCCAGGGGATTTGGCACAAAAAGTAGATCCCTATCTGCGCCCGCTCTACGATGCTTTGTACGACTTGATGGGCTTTGACAAGGTGCAAAAAGCCTTTGAACGCAATGCCTTAGAAATTGCCCCACTGGCCTTTATGCGGGGGCGCACGCTCAACAATGCCTTTGTGATTTTGGACGAGGCACAAAACACCACGCCCGAACAGATGAAAATGTTTTTGACCCGTATTGGCTTTGGGGCCAAGGCCGTGGTTACGGGCGATGTGAGCCAGATTGATTTGCCCAAGGGCGCCATGAGTGGCCTGATTGATGCTGAGCGTGTGCTCAAGCGCGTCAAGGGCATTGCCGTGACGCGCTTCACCAGCGCCGATGTGGTGCGCCACCCGCTGGTGGCCCGAATTGTGGATGCTTACGATGCGGCAGGTCGCCCGGCTGTAGCCCGTCAGCGCAGTGCCCCCCTTTGAATGGTTTTTTACGATGTCCTTGTCTGCCCTCACCCTGTCCCTGCAATTTGCCCGCTTTGATGGCGTGGCCCAACACCGCGCTGCTTTGCCGCGCCACAAGGTCATGCGTTGGATTCGCCACGCATTGGCCAGTGATGCCGAAATCACGGTGCGGATTGTCGATACCGAAGAAGGGCAACAACTCAACCGCGCTTACCGCCAAAAAGATTACCCCACCAACGTGCTGACGTTTGATTACGCCCAAGAGCCAGTCGTGTTGGCTGATTTGGTGCTGTGTGCCCCTGTGGTAGAACGCGAAGCCCGTGAGCAAAACAAATCGTTGCAAGAACACTATGTCCATTTGTTGGTGCATGGCACCTTGCACGCCCAAGGTTGGGATCACGAGACCAGCGAGCAAGATGCGCAAGAGATGGAAGCCTACGAAACCGAAATCATGACCGGCTTGGGTTTTGCCGATCCTTACGCTGCCTGAGATGTGGCCCTCTGTCACTGAGGTGCTGTGGTTGCTGGGAGCGGCTTTTGTGGCTGGTGCGCTCAATGCGGTGGCTGGAGGGGGAAGTTTTTTGACGCTGCCCGCCTTGGTGTGGACGGGGGTGCCGCCTGTGGTAGCCAATGCGACTGGCACAGTGGCATTGTTGCCTGGCTACATGGCTAGCGTTTGGGGTCAGCGCCAAGATGTACAAGCCCCGCCGGGCTTGGGCTTGGGCTTGCGGGCTGTGGCGCTGTTGTCGCTGTTGGGAGGGGCCTTGGGCGCCATTTTGCTGCTGTTAACACCCAATGCCACTTTTTCCCGCATCGTGCCGTGGTTGTTGTTGGTCGCTACGGCCCTGTTTGCTTTTGGCCCTCGGTTGCGGCAATGGGCATCGGGTACCACAGGCACCGAGGGGCATGCTGCACACTGGCGTGTGGGGGCGGGATTGCTGGCGGTGGGCGTTTATGGCGGTTATTTCAATGGCGGCTTGGGTATTTTGCTGCTGGCCTTTTGGAGCTTGTGTGGTGCCATGTCATTGCACCAGATGAATGCGCTGAAGAACCTGGTCTCGGCTTTGTTGGCGGCGATTGCAGTGGCTGTCTATGCAGCAGGTGGTGTGGTGCAGTGGCCGCAAGCCCTGTTCATGATGCTGGCCGCTACCGCAGGCGGCTACGTTGGCGCACGGCTGGTGCGGCGTATTCCTCCATCGTGGCTGCGGCTGGGCATTGTGCTGACGGGGCTGGTGATGGCTGCGCTGTTTTTTGCCCGTGCATGAAGCCAGAGCAAAGGTCTGAGATGGAACCTCGGGTGTTGGCATCTAGGGCGTGGTGTGCGCCTTGGCTGGCTCCAGTGCAGCCTATGGTGCAGCAGGTACAGCAGCGTTGGCAGGCAGGCTGCACGGTGGCTGAGGCACTCAATGCACAGCCTAACGTGCCGGTGTGTTTTGTGCCGCAAGCCGATTTGCCCTCCGGTATGGCCTATGAGTCATTTATTTTTCAGACCCATAAAGTACCCACCCGCGATAACCTGCATGATTTTTTCAATGGCCTGATTTGGCTGCACTACCCCCAGACCAAGCAGCGTTTGAACCAGCTCCAAGCCGAGGCCATTGCGATGCAGGGCGTGGGTGCTGTGCGTGGCCCTGTGCGCGATGCCATCACCCTGTTTGATGAAAACGGGGCTGTGTTGGATGCCCCCGAACCACTGTGGCAGGCGCTGTGGGTGCGGGACTGGCGGCGCTTGTTTGTGGATTTACGCCCGCTGTGGATGCAGGCCCGGCTTTATCTGTTGGGCCATGCATTGTTAGAAAAATTGGTACAGCCGCGCAAATCCATCACCGCCCATGTCTATCGGCCCCAAACGACATTGGCATCCAATAGTAGCGTGGCTGCTGTGGATAGCTGGTTGGCACAGGAGTTGGCCGCCCAACATCTTGCAACCAAACCTTTTACCCCTTTGCCTGTGTTGGGTGTTCCGGGCTGGTGGGCAGAGAACGAGAACTTTTCCTTCTATGATGACTCCGATGTCTTTCGCAGACCACACCGGGGGTAAGCCGCAGATGGTTGCGTTCTCTTGGTGATGGGGTTGCCTGTGGTGGGGCCGTGCCGCTTGAAAGTGGGTGCAGGTTGCCCCATTTGCCACCCAGAGAGGCTTTGCACCATCCCTGTGGAGAAGAACCGAACATGAAACGCATTTTGTTATTTGTCCTGACCAACGTGGCTGTGGTGGCAGTGCTGGGCATCGTGGCCAGTCTGTTGGGTGTGAACCGCTACTTAACCTCAAACGGGCTGAATTTGGGCGCCTTGTTGGGTTATGCGCTGGTGATGGGCTTTGGCGGTGCCATCATCTCATTGCTGATCTCCAAGCCCATGGCCAAGTGGAGCTCGGGGGTGCAAGTGATTGAGCAGCCTCGCAACCAAGATGAAGCCTGGATTGTGGACACCGTGCGCAAGTTTGCCGACAAGGCAGGCATCGGAATGCCTGAAGTGGGTATCTTTGAGGGCGATCCGAATGCCTTTGCCACTGGAGCATTCAAAAACTCGGCATTGGTGGCGGTGTCTACGGGCTTGCTGGAGAGCATGACCCACGAAGAGATTGAAGCCGTGATTGGTCATGAAGTGGCCCACATCGCCAATGGCGACATGGTGACTATGACACTGATCCAAGGCGTGATGAACACCTTTGTCGTTTTCTTGTCGCGGGTCATTGGCTATGCGGTAGACAGCTTTTTGCGCAAGGGAGACTCGGAAAACTCTGGCCCCGGCATTGCCTACACCATCACCACCATTGTGTTGGATATTTTGCTTGGCTTTGTTGCTGCAATGATCGTGGCTTGGTTTTCGCGCCAGCGTGAATTCCGCGCTGACGCAGGAGCCGCACAACTCATGGGCCGCAAGCAGCCCATGATCAATGCTCTGGCCCGTCTGGGTGGAGTGCATCCGGCAGAACTACCCAAGAGTATGGCAGCTATGGGGATTGCAGGTGGTATTGGTCAGTTGTTTAGCACCCACCCACCCATTGAAGAGCGCATTGCGGCGCTGCAAAACGCAGGGCATTGAGTTTTGGGTGTCCAGAGTGGGGGCAGACTAAATTGGCATAGCTATGGCGCAACCGCTCGATTATGGTACCTAGAAACAGGCTTTAGGCCATCGCTTATCTAAGGAGTGCGCAGTGGAGTTTTCTACCTGGCTGGCATTGTTTGCTGCATCATGGGCGATCAGTATTTCTCCGGGGCCGGGTGCGGTGGCCTCGATGAGTGCTGGGCTGAACCACGGGTTTCGGGTGGGTTACTTCACCGCTTTTGGCTTGGTGTTGGGTATTTGGGTGCAAATTGTGGTGGTGGGGCTGGGGTTGGGTGCCTTGATGGCGGCATCCAACACCGCCTTTACGGTGGTCAAATGGCTGGGGGTGCTCTATTTGGTCTGGCTGGGCATCCAGCAATGGCGCGCGCCAGTGGTGCCTATGGTGGCCAAGATCGAAGGGGAGCGCCCACAAGCCTCGCGCACCAGCATGGTGCTGCGCGGCCTGTTGGTGAACATCGTCAACCCCAAAGGCACCGTATTTTTGCTGGCGGTGGTGCCGCAGTTTATGGACTTGGCACAACCCTTGGTGCCGCAGTATGTGGCTATTGGGCTGACCATCGCCTTTACGGATCTGGTAGTGATGGCTGGTTATACCGCGTTGGCGGCTAAGGTGTTGGGCACCCTGGCCTCTACCGCCCATATTCGGGCCATGAACCGGATTTTTGGGGGCATGTTTGTGTTGGCAGGGTCTTTGTTGGCGTTGTTCAAGCGGGCCGCTTGAAGTGCAGGCTGCACGCCTGTCTATGGAACCGAGAGCAACAGCAACACTTGGCCCCGTGCCAACATGTCTTGGGCATTGCGGCCAAAACCAACCAACAGTTGCAGGCCGTGCAGGCTGCTCAAGTCCCCTAGCGGGAAGGCCCAAGTTTGGGCCGAGTAGCTGCCATCGCTGCGCTCTTGGTATAGATCGCTACCTTGGGCGGCTTGATAGGCCGGCACTTCACCCCCAGCATAGGCCACCACTTGCCACTGCATGTTTTGCAGGGTCAGAAAATACAATTGCCCCCCATACAAAGCTGCCAAATACAACTGGTAGCTGCCGTGGCGTTCGCTGGCTGTGGGGGCAAAGACAAGCACCGGATTGACGGCTTGTGCGCTGCTCACGGGGGTTTGCACAATGATGCGTCCTGCAACGGGCTGTATGGTGACCATGCCTGTGCCACTCAGTGCAATCTGCGTGTTGCCCACATCTGAGACGATGGTAGCAATGCCACTGTGTGTGCCGGTGGCACTGGGCGTGAAACCTACCGTGAGGCTACAACTGGCTCCCACCGCCAAAATGCTGCCGCAATCCGACTGGATCGAGAAATCTCCCGAGGCTGTTATGGACGACAAGGTTGCTGGTGCAGCAGCTTGGTTGTTCAGGGTAATGGTTTGTGTCAGAGAAGTCCCCACCTCCAGTGGCCCGAAGTCCAGTTGGGTGCTGCTCGGTGCGAGTCCGGAAGTGGATGGGCTGCTGACAAATGCGGCGTGCAGTGTGTAGCGTCCATAGGCAGAAGCATTGTTGGCCCAAACTTGGAGGTAATAGTAGCCAGCATCGAGGGCGCTGCTGTCCCGAACGATGGTACTGCCATCACTGCGGTACAAGGTATGACCAAAGGCTGATGCCAAGGTACTGTCGGCTGTAGTGGTGAGCTGTAAGGCTCCGTGGGTGGGCAGGTAGAGTTGGTAGAAGTCGTGGTAGTCGTGGCGCTCATCGGTCAACGCACTATAAAACCCTAGGTGCCCAGTCGTGCTGCTGTTGGGAGACAGTGCCAACGCGGTGTCGCGGCTTTGATTAGGCTCGGGGTCTCCACCAGCCTGCGGGGCAATGTTCAATTGGGCCGTGTAGCTACCGGTACTGTTGCTGTTGTTCCAGAGTTGCAGCACATACTGACCCGCTTGCAGAGGCCAAGTGCCTTCACTTTGCCCTGGGTGTGCCCAAGTAGAACGCACCACATCCGTAGAGTCGGTGGTGGTGATGCCAAAGCCTGCATTGCCACCGTGGAGTTGCCCACCAAGCACCGAGGTCAGAGAGACTAAACTGTCTTCACTTAGTGAGAAGATAAAAGAATCACCACTGTGTGCGGGTGTGATCTGGCTAGTGAACTCCACCGCTTGGGCGCAGGAGAATGCGCAGCCTAAACAGAAGGGAAGAAGTGCTTTTTTCAAAAAAATGGGCATGACCAACTCCTGATGGTGGGCCAAGACTTGCAGTACGCTCCTACCCTGCCAGCACCAGTGTACGACCCCACCTGTGCTGTGCCAATGCCCGTCATGGGTCAGTCCGTCTGGCCCAGTAGACGCCGTGCCACGGCCTCTGCCACCTTAATGCCATCCACCCCGGCAGACAGAATGCCACCAGCATAGCTGGCCCCTTCGCCGGCTGGGTAGAGACCGGCTGTGTTCAGGCTCTGAAAGTTGTCGCCACGGGTGATCTTGAGCGGCGAGGATGTGCGTGTTTCCACCCCAGTGAGTACGGCATCGGGCATATCAAAGCCTTGGATTTTGCGACCAAAGGCAGGTAGGGCTTCGCGCAGGGCGGCAATGGCATAAGCTGGCAGGGCCGGATGCAGATCGCCCAGCGTTACGCCTGGCTTGTATGAGGGCTGCACCTCACCCCATTGCTGCGAGGGCCGCCCGGCAATGAAGTCTCCCACCAACTGGCCCGGCGCGTTGTAGTTGCTGCCGCCCAGCACATAGGCGTTGGATTCCAACTGGCGCTGCAACACGATGCCCGCCAGTGGGTGCGCTGTGCCGTGGGCTGGATTTTCACTGCCATAGGTGGCCCCCAAAGTGGCCTCAAAGGCTGCGGGGTTGGTAGGGTAGTCGCTGGGGTCTATGCCCACTACCATGCCAGCGTTGGCGTTGCGCTCGTTGCGCGAATACTGGCTCATGCCATTGGTGACTACCCGGCCCGGCTCGCTGGTGGCGGCCACCACCGTACCGCCGGGGCACATGCAAAAGCTGTAGGCGGTGCGGCCATTGCTGGCATGGTGCACCAGTTTGTAATCGGCTGCCCCCAACAGCGGGTGCCCGGTATGGCGGCCCCAGCGGGCGCGGTCAATCACGCCTTGGGGGTGTTCGATGCGGAAACCGATGGAGAACGGTTTGGCCTCCATAGTCACACCGCGCTGGTGCAGCATGGCGAAGGTGTCGCGCGCGCTGTGGCCCAAGGCGATCACTACTTGGGAGGCTGGCAGCTCATAGCTTTGGCCGTTGGCTTGGTCTAGCACCTGTAGGCCACGCAGGTGGCGACCTTGGCCGTTTTCTTCTATCAGGATATCGGTGACGCGCTGCTCAAAGCGCACTTCACCCCCCAAAGCAATGATTTGCTCGCGCAGGTTCTCTACCACCTTGACCAGCTTGAAGGTGCCAATATGCGGGTGGGCAGCATACAAAATTTCTGGTGGGGCACCGGCTTGGACAAACTCCTCCATCACCTTGCGCCCCAGATGGCGCGGGTCTTTGATTTGGCTATAGAGCTTGCCGTCAGAGAATGTGCCGGCGCCGCCTTCGCCAAATTGCACATTGGATTCTGGGTTCAGCTCGCGCTTGCGCCACAAGCCCCAAGTATCTTTGGTGCGCTGGCGCACGCTTTTGCCACGCTCTAGCACGATGGGCTTAAAGCCCATTTGTGCCAATACCAGCGCCGCAAAAATCCCACAGGGGCCAAACCCCACCACCACTGGGCGCTCGGCCAAATGGGCGGGTGCTTGGCCTACTGGGTGCCAAGCCATGTCGGGCGTGGCTTGGATGTGTGGATGGCCTGCATGACGGGCCAACAGGGCCGCCTCTTGCGTTGGCTGTGCCAGTGTCACATCCACAATAAACACGGCCAGCAATTGGGCTTTGCGGGCGTCAAAGCTGCGTTTGAACACCTCCAGCTGTGCCAGTTCGGCCTCTGGTATGCCCAGTGCCTGTGCGGCCAGACGGCGCAAAGCTGCTATGGGCTGTGGTGCTGGGGCGCGGTCGGCCTCAGTCTCTGCACTGGCATCGGCAGCGCGCAGTGGTGGCACGGGCAACTCGGTCAGGGGCAGCTTGAGTTCAGACAGACGAATCATGGCAACAGGCCCGTGGTCATCGGGCAGGGTGAAGAAAAAAGGGAGGCAATTTTACGGGGGCTCCTGATCACCAGTAGCCCAGCAACTTCCACCAGACAGAGCCAGCCAGTACCCAAATCACCAGCAGCACCACACTCATCACCAGCCCTGCTTTCCACCATTCTCCCAAGGTGGTGTAGCCCGAGCCGTAAATGACGGGCGAGGTGCCCGTGGCATAGTGGGTGAGCGTCATCATGATGTTGGAGGCGGCAGCCATCATCAAGGCAAATGGCAAGGCAGGCGCCCCCAAGGCCAAGCCCGCACCATAAAAAGCCGCAAACATGGCGGTGATGTGGGCGGTGGTGCTGGCGAACATATAGTGGGCGTACAGGTAGGCCAACATCAGCAGGGCGCTAGCGCCCACCCAACCCAGCCCCATGCTTTCAACGCTGGTCTTGATGCTGCCCGACAGCCAAGTGATCAGCCCCAGCTTGTTCAAGAAGCCTGCCATCATCACCAGTGCCGAGAACCAGACAATGGTGTCCCAGGCGCTTTTTTCTGTCAGGATGTCGTCCCAGGTGAGTACCCCCGTCACCAACAACACGCTCAGACCGATAAAAGCGGTGGTGGTGGCATTGACGTCCCAAGCCTTGCCCAGCAGCATGGCGGGCACGCCAGCCCACAGCACCAGCAGCAACACAAACACCCCGAGCATGATGCCTTCACCCCGGTTGATGGGCCCCAAGGCAGTGAGTTTGCTGCGGGCAAAGTCTGCGGCATCGGGGGTGCTCTTGATGTCGGGCGGATAGAGCCAGTACAACACCAGCGGCATCAACCCAATAGCCAACAAGCCCGGCACCAGCATGGCCAGTGCCCAAGTGCTCCAACTCAGGTGGATTTGTGCCCCAGTGGCTTCGGCAATCAATTTGACCACCAATGGATTGGGCGCTGTAGCCGTGATGAACATGGCCGAAGTGATGGGGTTGGCGTGGTAGTTGACCAATGCCAAGTATTTACCCATGCGGCCTTCGGTGTGCTCTTTGGGATTGGAGCCAAAGCTGTCGGCAATCGAGCGCATGATGGGGTGGATGATGGCGCCACCCCGTGCGGTGTTGCTTGGGGTGACGGGAGCCAGCGTCAGCTCCGACAGAGCCAGCGCGTAGCCAATACCCAAAGTGCGTTTGCCAAACAACGAGATAAACCAGTAACCGATGCGTGCGCCCAAACCGGTTTTGGTCAGGGCGCGCGAGATCATCACAGAGACACCAATCAGCCAGATCAGCGGGTCGGCAAAACTGCTCAGGGCATCCCTGATGGCCGTGGCGGGGTTGTCGCTGGTGACACCTGTAACCGCTACCAGTGTGATAGCCAACATCGACAACGCCCCAATGGGCATGGCCTTGCCGATGATGGCCGCAATGGTGGCGACGAACAAGGCCAGCATGTGCCACGCATTGACCGACACCCCCGCAGGTATCGGAACAAAGAACCACAAGAGCAGCCCTACCGCACAGGCAACGGCAGCCGGAAGAGGTTTGAAGCCCATACAACCCCCCAGTTCGACACAGAGTGAAATCAGTGTAAAACTTTGCCGGGGTGCTGTGTGGTTTGTGCGCTAGGGGAAACCCCGTTCCACTCAGGAGGGCAGGAAGCCTTCTACCGACAGGTAACGTTCGCCAGTGTCATAGCTAAAGCCCAGCACTTTGGCACCAGCGGGTAGTTCGGGCAGTTTTTGCGCGATGGCGGCCAGTGTGGCCCCAGACGAGATGCCCACGAGCAACCCTTCTTCGCGTGCGGCGCGGCGGGCATACTCGCGGGCCGGTTCGGCATCCACTTGGATCACGCCATCGAGCAAGCTGGTGTCCAGATTTTTGGGAATAAACCCGGCGCCAATCCCTTGGATGGGGTGTGGCGCCGGAGAGCCACCGCTGATCACAGGCGAGGCGCTAGGCTCTACCGCAAATACTTTGAGCTGCGGAAATTGGGCTTTGAGCACTTTGGCAACGCCAGTCAGGTGGCCGCCAGTGCCTACGCCAGTGATCAGGGCATCGAGCCCTTCAGGAAAGTCGGCCAAGATTTCTTGTGCTGTGGTGCGTGCATGCACATCCACATTGGCTGGGTTTTCAAACTGCTGTGGCACCCATGCACCGGGAGTTTGGGCTTTGAGCTCTTCAGCACGGGCAATGGCCCCCTTCATGCCTTTTTCGCGGGGGGTCAGGTCAAATTGGGCACCGTAGGCCAGCATCAGGCGACGCCGCTCAATGCTCATGCTGTCGGGCATCACCAAAATCAGCCGATAGCCCTTCACCGCTGCCACCAATGCCAAGCCGATGCCTGTGTTGCCCGAGGTGGGTTCAATGATCGTGCCACCCGGTTGCAGAGCACCGGATTTTTCTGCGTCCTCCACCATCGCCAAGGCAATGCGGTCTTTGATAGAGCCGCCGGGGTTGCCGCGCTCAGATTTGACCCAGACGTTGGCATCTGCACCAAACAAGCGGTTGATGCGGATATGCGGCGTGTTGCCAATGGTCTGCAGAACGTTGTCGAATTTCATGGCCTCAGGTTCCTGTGTAGGGGAAAAACCAACACATTCTGTCCCAGTTACATGGGCCTT
This sequence comes from Giesbergeria sinuosa, assembly GCF_042652905.1. Taxonomy (NCBI): domain Bacteria; kingdom Pseudomonadati; phylum Pseudomonadota; class Betaproteobacteria; order Burkholderiales; family Comamonadaceae; genus Giesbergeria; species Giesbergeria sinuosa. The sequence goes on from NZ_JBHSHJ010000001.1 coordinate 105,731, forward strand.
GCGGCTATTTGTATATGGCCTATAGCGCACAAAGCAATACCTCCTCAAACCAGAATGTCGAAATGCCGCTGCACCATGTCGGTCATGAGCTTGCGGGTGGCTACTTCATCCAGCCCCTGCAACTGCCGATGCAATTCGGGGGCCAGTTGGCTAAAGGTGTCGAGCACCAGGGGGTCAAAGTGGCTGCCCCGGCCTTGCTGCAAGATAGCCATCACCTCCTCAAAAGGCAGAGGTTCTTTGTATGGGCGGCGTGAACTGAGCGCATCGAACACGTCTGCCACGGCAAAAATGCGTGCTGACAGCGGAATATTCTGACCTGACAAACCGCGCGGGTAGCCTGAGCCATCCCATTTTTCGTGGTGGCTGCCCACGACATCGCGGGCACCATCGAGCCAGCCAGCGCCAGTGACGATGTCTTCGCCTTGGGCAACATGGGTGCGCATGATGGCCATTTCTGCTTCATCAAGGCGCCCCGGTTTGAGCAAAATGGCATCCGGAATGCCAATTTTGCCCGCATCGTGCAAAAAGCTGCCCGCAATCAGAGACTGCATGGCTGCCCCCTGCAAGCCCAAGACATGGGCGGTGCTGGCCGCCAGCCAAGCCACACGGTAGTTGTGTGCGCCAGTGTCAGAATCGCGCTTGGCAATGGCCCGGCCCAAAGCTTCCATCATGGCAATATGCGACTCCAGCACCTGTTGGGCCTTGTGTTCGTTCTCTTTGGCCAGATGCACCACCACCGGGTAAATCACGGCACCACAGACCAGTGAGGCCAAACACACCATCAGACTGACGATGAAAGCGTCAGACCGAATTTGCTGGCGCTGCCATTCAGGGATGATGCGCACCCCTTCAAAATAGCCAGTCACGGGGCCGGAATGGGATTCACGCAGTGGCACGAAGACCCGCAAGACCCATTGCCCCCCAGGCAGGGGCAGGCTCTCATACGATGATTCACGATATCGGGGCGTGCCGTGGCGCGGCAGTTGGGACTCGACAATATGCCCTTCTGGCGTGACCGACTCGGCCAGCTTGTGACCATCGGGGCTGTAAATCTCGGCAATTTCAAACAGCCCCCCCGTGAGGAGTTGCGCGGCCTGTTGGGCCTGAGCGGCTGCTTTGGGGCCATCTAGGCGCACGCTGCTATGCACGGTCAGGACGCGGCGGGACTCCTCTTGGGCGAAGGCCACCACTTCCTGTTCAGCGTTTTCGCGTGAGACCAGCCAGGCCAGTGGACTGGCGCAGGCGGCCATCAGCAGTGTGACAGCGGCAATACGGCCTGCGGTTTTGCGTTGGAAAGTCTGCATCCATTTCACCTTTGAAGAAGCTGTGCCACTATGTGTTGTGCCGATGAAGCCCGTCTGAATGCCATAATCGCTACTGTGAAGCACGCCAGACCGCCGCTGGTGCAATCTGGGAAACCAGGCACTGGAGGAACGTCCGGACTGCATAGGACAGCGTAGCAGCTAACGGCTGCCCACCGCGAGGTGAGGATCAGAGCAACAGAGACGAGTCCCTTGGAACCATCCGCGCTAGCGGCAGGAGCCTCGGGGGTGAAACGGGCAATCTCTACGCGCAGCAATACCAAGTAGGCCAGCGTTGATGTGGTTCCGCAGAGCTGGCGGGTAGGTAGCACCGAGCCGGGTGGGCGACCCCCGGCCCAGAGTAATGGCGGTCACGTTCGGGCAACCGAATGCACAGAATCCGGCTTATCGGCGTGCTTCACATTTTGGTGGCCCCCTAAAATCAGGGCTTCAGCCACTGGATACACACCATGCACTGCTGCACCCCTGTTACTTTGCCCTCCCTTGGCGGATCACTCCGCACCCATGTTTCGCACTGGTCGTTCGCCCTCGCACTGATAGCACTGGTGGGTGGTTTGACCAGTTGGCCCACCCCCGCACAGGCCCAGATGCTGCCCACCGCAGGGGCTGCCCGCAACTTTCCTGAGGCGGCACTGCGTGGCACGTTGGTGGTCACAGGGCAAGGGGTGGCTGAGATCAACGGCCAGGCCATCCGCATGGCGCCAGGGATGCGCCTGTTGAATCCAGAAAATGCGTTGGTGATGCTGCACACCGTGGTGGGGCAGAAGTTCACCGTCAACTATTTGGTGGAACAAAGCACTGGCATGCTGCTTACGGCTTGGGTGCTCAGTGCCGCCGAGGCAGCGCAAGAGCGCAAAGGCAGCGGTGTACAACGCAATTATCGTTTTGAGTCTGACAGCACTACCGTGCGCTGATCCCCCCATGAGCAAAAAAGTATTTATCAAAACCTTCGGCTGTCAGATGAACGAGTATGACTCGGACAAGATGGCCGACGTTCTCGGTGCCGCCCAAGGCTACGAACCTACCGACAACCCCGAAGAAGCTGACCTGATTTTGTTTAACACCTGCTCTGTGCGGGAAAAAGCGCAAGAAAAGGTGTTTAGTGATTTGGGCCGTATCAAGCATCTGAAGGACAAGGGGGTGCTGATTGGTGTGGGCGGCTGTGTGGCCAGCCAAGAGGGTGAAGAAATCATCAAGCGTGCGCCGTATGTGGATGTGGTGTTTGGCCCACAAACCTTGCACCGCCTGCCGGAGTTGCTGCAACAGCGCACGGCCAAGGCCAAGCCGCAGGTAGACATCAGCTTTCCAGAGATTGAAAAGTTTGACCACCTGCCGCCCGCCCGAGTGGAGGGGGCCAGCGCCTTTGTCTCCATCATGGAGGGGTGCTCCAAATATTGCAGCTACTGCGTGGTGCCTTACACCCGGGGTGAAGAGGTGAGCCGCCCGTTGGACGATGTGCTGGTCGAGGTGGCTGGGTTGGCTGATCAGGGCGTCAAAGAAATCACGTTGTTGGGCCAGAACGTTAACGCTTACCGGGGGGCGATGGGCGATACCGCCGAAATCGCCGACTTTGCCCTGCTGTTGGAATATGTGGCCGAAATCCCCGGCATTGAGCGCATCCGCTACACCACCAGCCACCCCAATGAATTCACGCCACGTCTGATTGAGGCCTACGCCAACATCCCGCAACTGGTCAGCCACTTGCATTTGCCTGTGCAGCATGGCAGCGACCGGATTTTGATGGCCATGAAGCGCGGCTACACGGCGATGGAATACAAAAGCACGGTGCGCAAGCTGCGGGCCATCCGCCCCGACATGGCGATGAGCAGCGACTTTATTGTTGGTTTTCCGGGGGAGACTGAAGACGACTTTCAGAAGATGATGAAGCTCATCGACGATGTGCGTTTTGACAATAGCTTCAGCTTTATCTTTAGCCCGCGCCCCGGCACGCCAGCGGCCAGTCTGCACGACGATACACCGCAAGACGTCAAGTTGCGCCGCTTGCAGCAGTTGCAAGCGGTGATCAACCAAAACATCAAAGATATCAGCGAGGAGCGCGTGGGCACGGTGCAGCGCCTGCTGGTCGAAGGCGTGAGCAAGCGCGATGCCACGGAGCTGATGGGCCGCACCGAATGCAATCGGGTGGTCAATTTTCCGGGCCATGCACGCTTGATGGGGCAGATGGTGGAGGTGCGCATCACTGAGGCCAAAACCTACACCCTGCGTGGCGAAGTGCTGGTGCGCGAGAGCGCCTAAAACCACCCTGGCCGCGTGGCTCAGGCGGGTTGTTCTAGGCCATCTTCAATCTGAAAACGCCGCAACAGCAGGCGCGCAGCACGCGGCATGTCGCCATTGGCTAGTTGCAAGCACTGGTCTAAGTGGCGCTCAGACGGGGCCAGCAAGCGGCGATAAATCTCTTTGCACAACAGCCGGGCTTGGTTGCCAGGCCAGCCTGTGGGTAGCAGCACTTCGGGCAGCTCTGGGTCGCGCAATAAAAAACGGCGAAAGTCGTGGATGAGCAGGATGCGCGCCAAGCAGGCTTGCTCTTCGTTCACGCTGTCGGTGGGGTCTTGCTGCAGTGCGTCCAGAATGGGTTGGTAGCGGCAGACAAAGCTGCTGTAGGCGCTGGCCAGTCCATCCAAGTTCCAGGCACGTTGCACCATGCTGGCATCGTCGGCGCTGGGGCTGAGTTTGGGGTTCAGGGCCACCAGTGGCATCAGCTGGGGCAGCAGATCGGCCATGCCATCGGCGGCCAGGGCATCAAAGGCGACGTCCAGCTCGGCGCTGGGGTGGATAAAGCAGCCGGAGCCAGTATCGCCAAAACCTTGCCAATACAGCGCCTGGCGCAAACGTTCGCGCTGGCGTGGCTCGAGTTCACCCACCACCATGATAAGGCGCCAACGCCGATCCCACAGTGGGGGTTCGGCGGCGTAAATTTGTCGTGAAGCTTCTTCAAAGCGGCGTTGTCCCGAAGGGGTGAGCATGTAATCGGTGCGCCGTCCTACGGCCTCGGTTTGCAGCCATTCGTCTTTGACCAACCGAAACACCGTGGTGCGCACCAGCCGTTCGTTGATATCCAAAGGCTGCAACAGTTTGATCAGACTACCCAACCAGACCCGCCCCCCCCGGGGCAGGATGGCATCACCAAAGACCGAGGTGATGAGCGAGCTGGCCTGTACGCGGCTTTTCTGGCGAAAGCTCTCCAAAAGGGCCTCAATGGCCTGTGATGCGATATGTTCGTTCATAGGTGCTCGATGGTAGCGGCGCTGCACCTGCGCTGTAGGCATGGTCTGGATGCTTTCTCAAGAAGTGATACATACATAGATGTTTTGTGTCAATCAATGTAACTATCTACGGGTTCATCCGTTTACCATTTTTTAAAATCCTTGGCTTACCCTCTGGGCAACATAGGAGCGTTGTGCAGGGGGAATTTGGTGAATTTCTGCGTTAAATCAAACCAAAAACAGGCTGTTGGCGCTGTTGAGGATGTGTTTTTGGTCATTTGAGGGCGTTTTTTCCTAGGGATTACCCTTGTTTTGACCTTCAAACAGGATACAAAAACCAGAAAAAATCCCATTCTGGGTATCATGTTGGTGGGTGCGCAACGCGTCGCGCCAGACTCTTTTTATTCCGCCCCACACTGGGCAGGGTTTGTGCCTGCCTTTTCAGAATCCACTACGGAGACACCACCTATGTTGTTGCCGCTACACGGTCGCGATGCCTGTGCGACGCCTGGGAGAAATGACTGATGCTTGCCGAGTTTCTGCAATTTCTGTTCTCGGGCATCACCGTGGGAGCTACCTATGCCTTGGCGGCGCTGGGCTTCACGCTGATCTATAACGCCAGCAATGTGATTAACTTTGCGCAGGGCGAGTTCATCATGCTCGGTGGCATGTTGGCCGTGTTTTTTGCCCAGATGGGCCTGCCAATGCCGGTGGTGTTGCTGTTGGCTATCGCCATTCCAGCGGTGGTGGGTGTGGTGATGGAAAAAGTAGCCATTGAGCCGATCAAGGGTGCGGAAACGGTCTCCCTCATCATCGTCACCATTGGGGCTTCATTGGTGATTCGTGGCCTCATTCAGGTGTGGTTGGGCAAGGGCACACACAGCTTGCCTGCTTTTTCGGGCGATGCGCCATTGCAAATTTTGGGTGCCACGCTGCTGCCGCAAAGCCTGTGGGTGCTGGGGGTGACGGCGGTGGTGGTGGTGGGGCTGTGGTACTTTTTTAACCGCACCCTGACTGGCAAAGCCATGCTGGCAACGTCGTTCAACCGCACCGCTGCCGAGTTGGTGGGCATCAACACCAGTTGGGTGCTGTTCATGAGTTTTGCGATGGCGGCCGGTTTGGGCGCGCTGGGTGGCATTCTCATTACCCCCATCACCATGACATCTTATGACGTGGGCATCATGCTGGGCCTGAAAGGCTTTGTGGCCGTGGTGGTTGGTGGCTTGGGCAATGGCCTGGGGGCTGTGGTGGGTGGTTTGTTGGTGGGCGTGCTCGAAGCCATGGGCGCGGGCTATATCTCTTCTGCCTATAAGGATGCCATGCCGTTTGTGCTGATCCTGTTGGTGCTGTTCTTCATGCCGCGCGGCCTGTTCGGTGGCAAATCGACCGATCGGGTGTAAGACCATGCAAAAGAGCGCATATATCGGACTGGGCTTGCTCATCGCTGTGCTGTTGGTGCTGCCGTGGGTGGTGCCCAACAGTTATTACATGGATTTGGCCATTCGCATCGGCATCAACGCCATCATCGTGATTGGCTTGAACCTGCTGATTGGCTTTGCTGGTCAGATCAGCTTGGGCCATGCGGGCTTTTTGGGTATTGGTGCCTATGCTTCGGCAGTGTTGCCAACGCATTTTGCTTGGCATCCCTTGCTGGCAATGGGTGCAGGTGCCGCAGCCACGGCAGTGATTGCCGGGTTGGTGGCACGCCCTATTTTCAAGCTCAAGGGCAACTATTTGGCTATGGCCACGCTGGGGCTGGGCATCATCATCAACATTGCACTGCGCAATGAAGCCCAATGGACGGGCGGCCCCGATGGCATGCCGGTGCCTGCCATGTCGGTGTTTGGGTTTGAACTCAGCAGCGATAAACATTGGTACTGGGTGGTAGCCACCATGCTGGCCTTTAGCGTGTGGGCGTCGCTCAACATGATTGATTCACCCTTTGGTCGGGCGCTGCGTGCCTTGCATGGCTCCGAGGTGGCCTCGCAGGTGGTGGGCGTGAACGTGGTGCGCTACAAGGTCACGATCTTTGTCATGTCGGCGGTGTTTGCCAGCATCATGGGCAGCATCACGGCACATTACATGGCCTTTGTGACCCCCAACTTTGCCGACTTTTTCCATTCAGTGGAATTGGTGACCATGGTGGTGGTGGGGGGCATGGCCTCGGTGTTTGGCTCCATCATTGGTGCGGTGCTGCTCACGGCCCTGCCCCAAGCCTTGGCGACCTTTGAGGGCTGGGAAACCGTGGTGTTTGGCGCGGTGCTGATGCTGTGCATGATTTTTCTGCCCAAGGGCTTGGTGCCCACGCTGGCGGCCAAATTTGGCAAGGGAGATTGAACATGGCCTTGCTGGAAGTCAAAGACCTGTCGATCCACTTTGGTGGCGTCAAGGCGGTGCAGAACGTTTCGTTCAATATTGATGCAGGCATCGTGTATGCCGTGATTGGCCCCAACGGCGCGGGTAAAACCACGCTGTTCAACCTGATTACGGGGGTGTATAAGCCCACCACGGGCGAGATTCGTTTGGATGGCGAGCCTATCCACGGCAAATCTCCCAACGAGTTGGCCGAACGCGGTGTGGCGCGCACGTTCCAAAACCTGCAAATCTGCATGAACATGAGCGCCATCGAGAACGTGATGGTGGGCGCACACCTGCGGTTAGACCGCAACCTGTTCAAAGCCGCCCTGCGCTGGCCCAGCTTGCGCAGCCGCGACCGAGAACTGCGCGAAGAAGCCGCCGAGCTGATGCGCTTTGTGGGCCTAGAGAGCTATATCAACGCCCGCGCCGATGCCATGTCTTATGGCGTGCTCAAACGGCTGGAAATTGCCCGTGCTTTGGCGATGAAGCCGCGCATGATTTTCTTGGATGAGCCTGCCGCTGGGCTGAACCCGAAAGAAACCATCGAAGTCGATCACTTGGTGCGCAAGGTGGCCGACTCGGGCATCACCGTGGTGTTGGTGGAGCACGATATGAAGATGGTGATGAACTTGTCCGACCGCATTTTGGTGCTCGATTACGGCAAGAAACTGGCCGAAGGCACTGGAGCAGAGGTGCGCAAGAACCCTGATGTGATTGCTGCCTATTTGGGTGCCCACGGTTAAAACGGAAGCAGGAAAAATGGAAACACTGCGTATCATTACCGAAGAGCATCGCAGCTTCTGGCGCATGGCGATTGCGCTGGAACAGGTGGCCGATGATTTGGATGCGGGCAAGCCGGTCGATCCGGCGTTCTTTCAGGCGGCGTTTGAATACATCGAGAAGTTTGCCGACCACGCACACCACCGTAAAGAAGACGATTACCTGTTCCCGCTGATGCGCCAGCGCGCGGCCGATGCCGTGCCCTTGGTGGAGGCACTGGAAGAAGACCACCGCCAAGCCATCGTCCATTTGGAGGCCATGCGCCAAGCCTTTGCCCAAGTGACGGCAGGCCAGCCACCAGAGACCTTGGTGCAATCACTGCGCGACTATTGCAAGCGGCTGAAGAACCACATCCGTATGGAAGAGGGCAAGGCACTGCCCTTGGCCCGCAAAATCTTGACGGCCGAGGACTGGCAGCTGATTGATGCCCGCTTCCAAGAGCACAACGACCCCCTGTTTGGCCCCGAAGCCCGGGCCGAGTTTCAAGAGCTGTACCACCGCGTGGTCAGCTTGGCCCCCGAGTCGGTGGGCTTGGGCGCGCACAGTGGTGGCGTGTTGCAAACCACCATGCCCGCCAGCGGCGGGGATGTGCTGCTCAAAGTCACAGGCTTAGAGAGCAGCTATGGCCGCATCAAGGCGCTCAAGGGGCTCAACTTAGAAATCCACCGGGGCGAAACCGTGGCGCTGGTGGGGGCCAACGGGGCCGGGAAAACCACCTTTTTGCGCACCTTGTCGGGCGTGCAACCCATGGGCGCTGGGCAAATTTGGTTTGATGGTGAAGATATTTCTAAGGTGCGTGCCGACCAGCGTATGCGCCGGGGCATCTGCCAAAGCCCCGAAGGGCGCCAAGTGTTTGGCCCCTTGGCAATTGAAGACAACTTGCTGCTGGGCGCTTACACCCAACCTAAGCAAAACGTGCCCGAAGACCTGGAAAAGGTCTACGCCATGTTCCCGATCTTGAAAGAAAAGCGCAAGTTGCCTGCAGGCACCCTGTCGGGCGGCCAACAGCAAATGCTGGCGATTGGTCGGGCGCTTATGGGGCGGCCCAAGCTGTTGTTGTTGGATGAGCCTTCGATGGGCTTGGCGCCGCTGCTGGTGCAGGAAGTGTTCAACGTGGTCAAGGCGCTCAAGGCGCAGGGCATGACCATCATTTTGGCCGAGCAGAACGCTTTTGCCGCGCTGGCGCTGGCCGACCGGGGTTATGTGATCGAAACCGGCGAAATCACCCTGACAGGCACCGGCCAAGACCTGATCCACAACGAAAAGGTGCGCGCAGCCTATTTGGGCATGTGATGTCTGGCTGATGGTTGGTTGTAGCTGTCCACTGTCCGAGAACTTGGGGCCAGTGGAGCGCCAGCCTGCCTGAATTGCGGGTTTTCCCGAATTCTTCAGCCATTAAAAGTGTTACTTGATTATTGAATTTTGTGCCCATCAATTGGTAGGTTTTAAGGGTTTCCCTATAAGAGGAAATAATTTTTAAGTGATACACTTTTTTCTATTCATACGAATTTTGTGTGTTGCTTGTTGAGCTTGACAGCGTTGGCTGCGGTGTCTTGTGTGCAAGTTTCAGCCGTTTCTATTTGGAAAAAGCATGTCCCATCCTTTGTTTGAACAACACCGCGCCACCCTCGATGGCGCTTTGCAAGCCATTGCCACCCGTGGCTACTGGTCGCCCTACACTGAGATGCCTAGCCCCAAAGCCTACGGCGAGACTGCGCCCGAAGAAGGCAAGCGTGCTTACGAAGCCCATCTGGGCCAAAACTTTGAATTGAACCAACCCGGCCAAAACGGCTGGGGTGGCAACGAGGTCTCGCCCTACGCTGGCGCTTTGAACGTGCGCTACCCGCTGTGCGACCACCAAGTGCTGATTGACGCGGGTTTGGCCGCCATGAAGGGCTGGCAAGCCGTGGGCGCAGCAGGCCGCACCGGCATTTGCTTGGAAATTCTGGCCCGTCTGAACCGCCAGAGTTTTGAAATCGGCCACGCCGTCATGATGACCACCGGCCAAGGCTGGATGATGGCTTTCCAAGCGGGTGCCCCCCATGCCCAAGACCGTGGTTTAGAAGCCGTGGCCTACGCTTGGCGCGAACAGAGCTTTGTTCCGGCTGAAGCCGTGTGGGAAAAGCCCCAAGGCAAAAACCCCGCCTTGGTGATGAAGAAGCATTTTGAAGTGGTGGGCCGTGGCGTGGGTTTGGTGGTGGGCTGTGGCACCTTCCCCACTTGGAACACCTATCCGGGCGTGTTTGCTGCGCTGGCTACCGGCAATGCCGTCATCATCAAGCCGCACAGCAATGCCATTTTGCCCGCCGCCATCACCGTGCGTACCATCCGCGCTGTGCTGGCCGAGAACGGTATCGACCCCAACTTGGTCACCCTGTGCGTTACTGACAACCGCAGCGTTACCCAAGCCTTGGCCACGCACCCGAGCGTCAAGTCGGTCGACTTTACCGGCAGCAATGTGTTTGGTCAGTGGCTGATTGACCATTGCAAGCAAGCCCAGGTGTATGCCGAGCTGGCTGGTGTGAACAACATCGTGATTGATTCCACCAACGCCTACAAAGCCATGTTGGGCAACTTGGCGTTCACCTTGTCGCTGTATTCTGGCCAAATGTGTACCACCTCGCAGGCCATTTTTGTGCCCGCTGGCGGTATCGACACCGACGAAGGCCACAAGAGCTACGACGAAGTGTGTGCCGACTTGGGCAAGGCCATTACGCGCTTCCTGTCCAAGCCCGAAGTGGCCTTTGCCGTGCTGGGTGCCATGCAGTCCGAAGCCACTGCCGACCGTGTGGCCCACGCCAACAGCGGCCAACTGGGCACGGTAGTGCTGGCCTCGCAAAGCCTGAACAACCCCGACTTCCCCGCCGCCCAAGTGCGCACCCCGGTGCTGCTGGCCTGCGATGCAGCCGATGAGGCTGCCTACATGGAAGAACGCTTTGGCCCGATCAGCTTTGTCGTCAAGGTGGCAGACACTGCTGCTGGCATTGCCCTGTCTGAGCGCATTGTGCGTGAGCATGGTGCTCTCACCGTCGGTCTGTATTCCACCCGCCAAGAGGTGATCGATGCCATGACCGAAGCCACTTGGCGTGGCAAGGTGGCCTTGTCCATCAACCTGACCAGTGGCGTGTTCGTCAACCAATCCAGCGCCTTCTCGGATTACCACGGCACCGGCGGCAACCCGGCTGCCAATGCCTCCTACGCTGATTCGGCCTTTGTCGCCAATCGCTTCCGCGTGGTGCAACGCCGCTACCACGTTTAAGGGGCCGCAACGATGGCTTATCAACATATTCTGTTCGAGGTCAGTGACAGCGGCGTGGCCCGCTTGACGCTGAACCGCCCGGACAAAATGAACAGCTTCAACGCGGCCATGCACGCCGAGTTGCGCGATGCCTTAGACAGCATCCAGACCAACCCTGCCGTGCGCGTGTTGGTGCTGACCGGGGCCGGTCGCGGCTTCTGCGCCGGTCAAGATTTGGCCGATGCCGAAGTGCGTTTTGTGCCCGGCGAAACCCCACCCGATTTGGGCGATGTGGTCGAGCGCCACTACAAGCCGCTGGTCATGCGTTTGGCCCATTTGCGTGTGCCCACCGTGGCCGCTGTCAATGGCGTGGCCGCTGGTGCTGGAGCCAGCTTGGCGCTGGCTTGCGACATGGTGATTGCCAGCCAAGCGGCCTCGTTCATGCTGCCGTTTGCCAAAATTGGGCTGATTCCCGATACCGCCTGCTCTTGGCTGGTGCCGCAGCGCATCGGACAGGCCCGTGCTTTGGGCCTGGCCATGATGGGCAACAAACTGCCCGCCGCTAAAGCTGCCGAATGGGGCTTGATTTGGGAAGCCGTGGCCGAAGAAGCTTTTGCCGAGCATGTGCAAAAGCTGGCGGAACAACTGGCCGCCATGCCCACCAAGGCACTGGTGCGTACCCGCCAAGCCATGCAAGCGGCACAAACCAACACGCTAGAGCAACAACTCACGCTCGAAGGCATGTTGATGCGCGAAATGGGCCGCAGCAGCGACTATGTCGAAGGCGTGGCCGCCTTCTTAGAAAAGCGTACACCGCGCTTTACGGGGGCATGAGCATGGCAGTGAATGCACTTCCCCTGTCCACCGTGGTGGCGGTGATTGGCACCGGCGCGATGGGCGCTGGTATTGCCCAAGTGGCCGCTGTGGCAGGCCACCCCGTACGTTTGTTAGACAACCGCCCCGGCGCGGCGCAGCAAGCCGTCGAGGGCATCCGCGCCCAACTGAACAAGCTGGCCGACAAAGGCAAGATGACTGCCGAGGCCGCCCGTGCTGCCGGTGAGCGCCTGCAAGCGGTGGAGAGCCTGGCCCAATTGGCCGATGCCGGTTTGGTGGTAGAAGCGATTGTCGAAAACCTCGACGTCAAGCGTGCCCTGTTCCGCGATTTGGAAGCTGTGGTGGGTGCCCATTGCATTTTTGGCACCAACACCTCATCCATCTCTGTGACGGCCATTGGCGCGGGTTTGCACGATGCGGGCCGTTTGGCTGGGCTGCACTTCTTCAACCCGGCCCCGTTGATGGCGCTGGTGGAGGTGGTGTCGGGCTTGGCAACCGAGCCTAGCGTGGCCGAGACTCTATTCGCCACGGCAGCCGCTTGGGGCAAAACCCCGGTACATGCCAAATCGACCCCCGGTTTTATCGTCAACCGGGTGGCCCGTCCGTTCTACGCCGAAGGTTTGCGCCTGCTGCACGAAGGGGCTGCCGATTGCGCCACCATCGATGCCGTGGTGCGCGAGGCCGGTGGCTTTCGCATGGGGCCGTTTGAACTGATGGACATGATCGGCCACGATGTCAATTTTGCCGTCACCCGTTCGGTCTGGAATGCCTTCTTTAACGACCAGCGTTTCCTGCCATCGTTGATTCAGCAAGAGTTGGTCGATGCCGGTTTCTTGGGCCGCAAAACAGGTCGGGGTTTTTATAGCTATGCCGCTGGCGCTGAACGTCCTGCCGCACAAACCGCTGCCGTTTGTGCTGCACCGGCGCAAATCACTGTCTATGGCAACACGGCGTTGGCCCAAGCCTTGGCCAGCCGTTTGCAAGCTGCCGGGGTTGCCTTCAGCCAAGCCGCCGAGGCTGCCGATGGCCGTGTGGCCGAAGCTGCCGAGGCCGTGTTGTACCAAACCGATGGCCGCAGTGCTACCCAGCGTGCCCAAGCCAGCGGCGTAGCCAACACCGTGTTGGTTGACTTGGCCTTGGACTATGGCAAAGCCACCCGCTTGGCCGTGGCCGTGGCGCGCCAAACCTCGGGTGCCGCGCGTGATGCCGCAGTGGGTTTGCTGCAAGCAGCCGGTTGGGCGGTGTCGCAGTTCAATGATGTACCGGGTTTGGCCGTGATGCGTACCGTCGCCATGTTGGCCAATGAGGCCGCCGATGCCGTCAACCAAGGCGTGTGCGATGTGCGCGGTGCCGATGCGGCCATGCGCTTGGGCGTGAATTACCCCTGTGGCCCCTTGGCTTGGGCCGATGCGGTAGGTGTGGCGCAAATCCATGCCGTGCTCAAGCACCTGGGCCAGTTCTACGGCGAAGACCGTTACCGCGTCTCGCCGTTGATTCAACAAACCGTCTATGCCGGAGGCACGCTGCATGTCTGAAGTCGATACCTCCACCCTCAGCCCGCAAGAGTTGGCTACGGCTGCCAGCGATGCCATGTGGCAACGCGACCATGCTGCCCAAGCCTTGGGCATGGAGCGCCTCTCGGTCACGCCGGGCCAGGCCACCCTGCGCATGGCGGTGCGCCCCGACATGGTGAATGGACACCACATTTGCCACGGAGGGATGATTTTTGCACTGGCCGATACCGCCTTTGCTTATTCCTGCAACAGCTACAACCTCAACACCGTGGCCTCGGCCTGCCATATTGATTTTCTCTCGCCAGCACGCGAAGGCGATGTGTTGGAAGCCGTGGCCGTAGAGCGTTCGGCGGCAGGGCGCACCGGCGTTTATGACGTCACCGTGAGTGTGGTCGGGGGCAAAACCGTGGCGCTATTCCGGGGCAAGAGCTACCGCATCAAGGGCGAAGTGACCACCAGCTTTGCCACACCAGACTGAGCCAGTGTGCCGTCTCACTCTCTGTTGATAAGAAATTCTGATTAAAGGAGCCCTTCTCATGACCGTCAAGCAACCCGCTCCGGGCGATTTAGAGCCGATTGAAACCGCCAGCCGTGATGAGATTTCGGCATTGCAACTGGAGCGCCTGAAGTGGTCGGTGCGCCACACCTACGACAACGTGGCCCCCTACCGTGAAAAATGCGTGGCCAAGGGCGTACACCCCGATGACTTGAAGACGCTGGCCGATTTGGCCAAGTTCCCCTTCATGACCAAGCTGGACTTGCGCGACCATTACCCCTTTGGCTTGTTTGCCGTGCCACGCCAAAAGATTGCCCGTCTGCACGCCTCCAGTGGCACTACGGGCAAGTCGATTGTGGTTGGTTACACCCGCCAAGATGCCGACAACTGGGCTGATTTGGCCGCCCGCTCTTTGCGTGCTGCCGGTGTGCGCCCTGGCGACATGGTGCAAAACTCCTATGGCTACGGTATGTTTACCGGCGGCTTGGGTGCGCACTTTGGTATTGAGCGTCTGGGTTGCACCGCCGTGCCCATGTCTGGCGGCCAAACCGAAAAGCAAGTCCAGCAAATCATGGACTTCCGCCCCGATGCCATCATGGTCACGCCTTCTTACTCGCTGGTGATTGCCGAAGAGTTTGAGCGCCAAGGCATCAAGCCTGAAGAAATTTCGCTCAAGGTCGGTATTTTTGGGGCTGAGCCTTGGGGCGAGGGTATGCGTGCCGAGATTGAGAAAAAACTCGGCATTGACGCTATCGACATTTACGGCCTGACCGAAGTGATGGGGCCGGGCGTGGCCTGCGAGTGCATTGAGACCAAAGACGGCCCCGTGATTTGGGAAGACCACTTCTACCCCGAAATCATCAACCCCGACACCGGCGAAGTGCTGCCCGATGGCGAACTGGGCGAACTGGTGTTTACCTCGCTGACCAAAGAAGCCTTCCCGGTCATCCGCTACCGCACCCGCGACCTCACCCGACTGTTGCCCCCCACAGCACGCTCGTTCCGCCGCATGGGCAAGATCACTGGCCGCTCGGACGACATGCTGATTGTGCGTGGCGTGAACGTGTTCCCGACCCAAGTGGAAGAGCAAATCCTGCGCGACAACCGTCTGTCGGGCAATTACCAAATCCATCTGAGCCGCGACGGCCACTTGGACAACGTAGAAATCCGCTGCGAATTGCAACAAAGCCTGAGCGGCCAACTCAGCGCCGCCGAAGTGCAACAGGTGGCTAAAGAGCTGCAACATCACATCAAGACCATTGTGGGCATCTCGACCAAGGTGAACGTGTTTGAGGCCAACGCCCTGCCACGCACCTTGACCGGCAAAGCGCGCCGCGTGTTTGACGAGCGTCCTAAGCAAGCCTGAGGAGATATTGCATGACCCAAGCCTATATTTGTGACGCGATTCGTACCCCCATTGGCCGTTACGGCGGTGCTTTGTCCTCGGTGCGTGCCGATGATTTGGGCGCCATTCCGCTCAAGGCGCTGATGGAGCGCAACCCGCAGGTCGATTGGACAGCAGTAGAAGACATCATCTACGGTTGTGCCAACCAAGCGGGTGAAGACAACCGCAACGTGGCCCGCATGTCTGGCCTGTTGGCTGGGTTGCCGGTGCAAGTGCCCGGCACCACCGTCAACCGCCTGTGCGGCTCTGGCATGGATGCGATTGGCTTGGCCGCCCGTTCTATCAAAGCCGGTGAAACCAGCCTGATGATTGCGGGCGGTGTCGAGAGCATGAGCCGTGCCCCCTTTGTCATGCCCAAGGCTGATACAGCCTTTAGCCGCAGCAATGCGGTGTATGACACCACCATCGGCTGGCGCTTCGTCAATCCCTTGATGAAAAAGCTCTACGAAACACATTCGATGCCACAAACGGCAGACAACGTGGCCGCAGACTTCCAGATTGGCCGTGCCGACCAAGACGCCTTTGCCTTGCGTTCGCAACAACGTTGGGGCGCAGCCAACGCCGCTGGCCGTTTTGCGGATGAGTTGGTGTCCGTCACCATTCCACGCAAAAAGGGCGACCCCATCGTCGTGACCACCGATGAGCATCCGCGCCCCGAAACCACGCTCGAGATGCTGGCCAAGCTCAAGGGCGTCAATGGCCCCGACTTGAGCGTGACCGCAGGCAATGCCTCGGGTGTGAACGATGGCGCTTGCGCTGTGCTGTTGGCTTCTGAAGAAGCGGCCCAACGCTATGGCCTGACCCCACGCGCCCGTGTGGTTGGTATGGCGACAGCGGGTTTGGCCCCGCGCATCATGGGCTTTGGCCCCGCTCCCGCCGTGCGCAAAGTGCTGGCCCAAACCGGCCTGACGCTGGCGCAGATGGACGTGATTGAGCTGAACGAAGCCTTTGCCGCCCAAGCCTTGGCGGTGTTGCGTGACTTGGGCCTGCCCGACGATGCCGCCCATGTCAATCCCAACGGCGGGGCCATTGCAATAGGCCATCCGCTGGGTATGAGCGGTGCCCGTTTGGTCACAACCGCCAGTTACGAACTTGCCCGCCGCGGTGGCCGCTATGCCCTTTGCACCATGTGTATTGGTGTGGGCCAAGGCATTGCGATGGTGATCGAGCGCGTCTGAGAACAGAGACTTTTCGGTAAGACCTATTTAACAGGAGACAAAATGAAATTCCAACTCAAGCAAATTGCTGTCGGTGCCACGCTGGCCTTGGGCGCTTTGATGGCGCAGGCCGCCGACCCCATCAAAATTGGTGCGGTGCTGTCGGTCACTGGCCCGGCGGCTTTCTTGGGCGACCCCGAGCTGAAAACCCTGCAAATGTACGTTGAAGACCTGAACAAAAAGGGTGGCGTGCTGGGTCGTCAGTTGGAGTTGGTGCATTACGACGATGGCAGTGATGCCAACAAGGCCAACGGTTTTACCAAACGTCTCATCGACAACGACAAGGTGGACGTGGTGATTGGTGGCACCACCACCGGCGCCACCATGTCAATGGTGCCACTGGTGAGCAAGGCAGAGACGCCCTTTATCTCGTTGGCTGGTGCGGTAGTGGTAGTAGAGCCAGTGAAAAAGTGGGTTTTCAAGACCCCCCACACCGACCGCATGGCCGCTGAGAAGGTGTTTGAAGACATGAAAAAGCGCGGCCTGACCAAGGTGGCGCTGCTGTCGGAAACTTCGGGTTTTGGCCAGTCGGGCAAAAAAGAAACCGAGGCCGTGGCTGCTAAGTATGGCATCACGTTGGTGGCCAACGAAACCTACGGCCCCAAAGATACCGACATGAGCCCCCAGCTCACCAAGATCAAGAACACTGCCGGTGTGCAAGCGGTGTTCGTCTTTGGTTTGGGCCAAGGCCCAGCCATCGTCACCAAAAACTACAAGCAGTTGGGCGTCAGTTTGCCGCTGTACCAATCGCATGGCGTGGCTTCGGACGAGTTCTTGAAGCTGGCTGGCCCAGCCGCAGAAGGCGTGCGTTTGCCCTCGCCTGCGCAGTTGATTCCTGAGCAATTGCCCGCCAACGACCCACAAAAAGCCGTCGTGACCGCTTACGACCTGGCCTACAAAACCCGCTACAAGTCGGAAGTGTCCACCTTTGGTGGCTATGCCTACGACGCGCTGATGCTGACCGTCGATGCCATGAAGCGTGCCAACAGTACCGACAAAGCCAAAGTGCGTGATGCCTTGGAAGCGACCAAGAATTTTGTCGCCACCAGCGGCACTTTCAACATGTCGGCTACCGACCACATGGGCCTGAACCTGTCGGCCTTCCGCCTGTTGGAAGTCAAAGACGGCAAATGGCACCTGCCGCAATAAATCCGAGCTACTGACTGCGAGCCACCTTCACCATGTACCAAACCCTGAGCATTGAGCGCCAAGAGCGCGTAGCCACGATCTGGATGGATCGTCCGGATGTGTTCAACGCCTTTGACGAACAACTGATTGCCGATTTGGGCGCAGCTTGCGCCGAACTCGATGCCGATGCCTCGGTGCGGGTCGTGGTGTTGGCTGGCCGTGGCAAGCATTTTTCTGCGGGTGCCGATCTGAACTGGATGAAGCGCGCTTCTGCCTTTACCGAGGAAGAAAACCGCGCTGATGCCCGCAAGTTTGCCCACATGTTGCGCGCTCTGTCGGGCATGTCCAAGCCCACGGTGGCCCGTGTGCAAGGGGCTGCCTTGGGCGGTGGCACAGGGTTGGCAGCGGCCTGTGATATGGCCGTGGCCAGCAGTGATGCCACCTTTGCCACTTCCGAAGTCAAGTTCGGCATCATCCCCGCCGTCATCAGCCCCTATGTGCTGCGTGCCATTGGGCCACGCCATGTACTGCGCTACTTCCAAAGTGGCGAGCGTTTCTCGGCCCAGCGGGCCTTGGCGATGGGTTTGGTGACGGAGGTGTGCGAGCGCGAGCAGTTGGACGCCACCATCGCCCAACTGATTGAGCCGCTGATTGTGGGCGCACCGCTGGCGCAAAAAGCCGCCAAAGATCTGATTGCCGCTGTGGATGGTCGCCCGATTGACGATGCCGTCAGCGAAGAAACCGCCCAGCGCATTGCCCGCCAGCGGGCCACCAGCGAAGCCAAGGATGGCATCAGTGCTTTCTTAGAAAAGCGCACGCCCGCTTGGTTGCTCTGATTTTCTCCCCCCACCGTATTGGCCTCAACCTCAAGGAGTAATCGCCATGTACACGCAATCGTTCAGTGTGCCGGATGACACCGGCCAAAAAATCAAAGCCGTGGCGGCTATTGAGCCTCCAGAATTGATGGCGAAGTTTGATGCCCGCATCGACGCCGATGGCCGCATTGAGCCGCAAGACTGGATGCCCGATGCCTACCGCAAAACGCTGGTGCGCCAAATCAGCCAGCACGCCCACAGCGAAATCGTGGGGATGCTGCCCGAGGGCAACTGGATCAGTCGCGCCCCCAGCCTCAAGCGCAAGGCCATCTTGATTGCCAAGGTGCAAGACGAAGGCGGCCACGGCCAATACCTGTACAGCGCCGCTGAGACCTTGGGTGTGAGCCGTGCCGACTTGCTCGATGCTCTGCATTCGGGCAAAGCCAAGTACAGCTCCATCTTCAACTACCCCACGCTCAACTGGGCCGATGTGGGCACGATTGGCTGGCTGGTCGATGGTGCCGCCATCATGAACCAAGTGCCGCTGTGCCGCTGCTCGTATGGCCCTTATGCCCGCGCCATGATCCGCGTGTGCAAGGAAGAATCCTTCCACCAGCGCCAAGGCTACGAGGCCCTGTTGGTGATGATGCGTGGCACCGAAGAGCAAAAAGCCATGGTGCAAGATTCCGTCAACCGTTGGTGGTGGAAGTGCCTGGCCATGTTTGGCCCCCCCGATGCCGACAGCCCGCACAGCGCCCAAGGGATGCGCTGGGGTATCAAGCGCGTGTCCAACGACGACCTGCGCCAAAAGTTTATCGACGCCACTGTGCCCCAGGCCAAGGTGTTGGGCATCACCCTGCCCGACCCCGACCTGAAGTGGAACGAAGAACGTGGTCACTACGACTACGGCCAAATCGATTGGGATGAGTTTTGGACCACGGTCAACGGCAACGGCCCGTGCAACAAAGAGCGTCTCTCGACCCGCGTGAAAGCGCACAACGACGGCCAATGGGTGCGTGATGCCGCCCTGGCCCACGCCCGCAAACAGCAACAACGCGCAATGAAGGAAGCAGCATGAGCACCCCCGCACTGAAAGATTGGCCCCTGTGGGAAGTTTTTGTTCGCAGCAAGCAAGGCTTGGATCACAAGCACTGCGGTAGCCTGCACGCCTCGGACGCGCAGCATGCGCTGCAAATGGCCCGCGACATGTACACCCGCCGCCAAGAAGGCGTGAGCATCTGGGTGATTCCTTCGGCCCAAATCACCGCCAGCAACCCCGACGACAAGGGCGAGCTGTTTGATCCAGCGGCTGACAAAATCTACCGCCATCCCACCTTCTACGAAATTCCCGAAGAAGTGGGGCACATGTAATCATGAGCGCAACCGCCAACTACCTGTTGCACTTGGCCGACAACGCCGTGGTGCTGGGCCAGCGCAACGCCGAATGGTGTGGCCACGGCCCCGTGATCGAAGAAGACATTGCACTGGCCAACGTCAGCCTCGACCTGATTGGTCAGGCGCGTCTGTTGTACCAGCAAGCGGCTGTGGTCTTGGGTGGCGATGCCACCGAAGACAAGCTGGCCTACTTTCGCGATGTGCCCGACTTCCGCAACTACACCTTGTTAGAGCTGCCGCACCGCAGCGCCTTGGTGGGTTATGCCAAGTCCGACATGGACTATGGCACCACCATCGTGCGCAACTTCCTCTACAGTGCCCTGATGGTGCTGGTGTGGGAAGCCTTGCAACAGTCCAAAGATGAGCAATTGGCGGCGATTGCTGCCAAATCGCTCAAAGAGGTGCGCTACCACCTGCGCCACTCGCGCGATTGGTTGATCCGTCTGGGCGATGGCACGGACGAATCGCATGCTCGGGTGCAAGCGGCGCTGGACCACTTGATGCCTTACACCGAGGAGTTCTGGACAAACAGCAGCATTGAAGACGCTGCT
This sequence comes from Giesbergeria sinuosa, assembly GCF_042652905.1. Classification (NCBI taxonomy): domain Bacteria; kingdom Pseudomonadati; phylum Pseudomonadota; class Betaproteobacteria; order Burkholderiales; family Comamonadaceae; genus Giesbergeria; species Giesbergeria sinuosa. The sequence goes on from NZ_JBHSHJ010000001.1 coordinate 126,008, forward strand.
GTGGCCGCCGGTGTGGGTGTGAACGTGGCCGGTTTGCGCACACAGTGGGATGCCTTGGTGAACGATGCTTTGGCTGAGGCCACCTTGGTGCGCCCCCAATTTGAAGGCTACATCACCCAAGGCAAACACGGCCTGCATTCGGAGCATCTGGGCTTCTTGCTCACCGAGATGCAAAGTCTGGCCCGCGCCCATCCTAACGCTACCTGGTAAACACCATGAACACCGTTGTCGCTCCTGCGGATGCCATACAGGCGGCCTGGGCTGCCCTAGAAACCTTGGCTGACCCGGAAATTCCGGTGGTGTCGTTGCGTGAACTGGGCATTCTGCGCGATGTGCGCCAGGGCGCCAACGGGCTGGAGGTGGTCATTACCCCCACCTACAGCGGTTGTCCAGCGATGGGCCAGATTGAGGACGATGTGAATGCCACCCTGCAAGCCGCTGGCTTGCAGGCCAAGGTGATCACGCAACTTGCCCCCGCTTGGACGACCGACTGGATGACCGAGATTGCCAAAGAAAAGCTGCGCGCCTACGGTATCGCCCCTCCCGGCCAGCACTGCGCCAAAGGCCGCGAGGCAGGCGAGAGCGTGCTGCGCTTTGTGCGCGGCGCTGCCGAGCCCGAGCCAGCGGTGCCCTGTCCGCACTGTGGCTCCAGCCATACCGTTGAGTCTTCGCATTTTGGCTCTACGGCGTGCAAGGCGCTGTACAAATGCCTAGATTGCCAAGAACCCTTCGATTACTTTAAGCCGTATTAACGGCTTATCAACGCCATTACCGGAAACGCCAGCATGTCTGCTCCCCATTTCCATGAACTCAAGGTCAAGCGCGTCAGCCCGGAAGCGGCTGGTGCGGTGGCCATCACTTTTGACATCCCGGCCAATCTGCGCGAAACCTTCGCTTTTGAGCCGGGCCAATTTCTGACGCTGCGCGCCACCATCAACGGCCAAGATGTGCGCCGCAACTACTCCATCAGCAGCCCCCGCAGCCGCCTGACCCGCCAAGGCGAAATCGAAGTGGGTATCCGTGCAGTAGAAAACGGTCTGTTCTCTAATTGGGCCACCACTGAGGTCAAGGCCGGTGACGCACTGAGTGTGATGCCGCCGGATGGCCGTTTTGTGGTGAAAAAACAGCGTGCCCTGCACCGCGTGGGTTTTGCCGGTGGCTCGGGTATTACCCCGATTTTGTCGATTGCTGCCACCACGCTGGAAGAGCAGCCCGAGTCCAAGTTCACGCTGGTCTATGGCAACCGCAACATGGCCACCGTCATGTTTAACGAAGCCCTGCAAGATCTGAAAGATCGTTTTGCCGGTCGCTTCACCATGATCCACATTCTGTCCAGCCAAGCCCAAGAAGTGGACTTGCTGCAAGGCCTGATCGATGGTGATAAGGTGCGCGCCCTGATCGCTGCCTTCCTGCCCGTTAAGAGCATGGACGAAGTGTTCATCTGCGGCCCTGAGCCTATGATGGATGCGGTCGAAAAAACGTTGGTGGAAGCGGGTGTGCCTGCCAACCGGGTCTACAGCGAGCGTTTTAGTGCAGGTGCGCCAGCGGGCGCGCAGGTGGTGAGCATTGATGCCCCCAAGGCTTCGGCTGCGCGCACGGTGCAACTGACCATTGTGGTCGATGGCACAGAACACCACATGACCATGGCCTCGACTGAGCGGGTGCTGGATGTGGGGTTGGACGCCGGTCTGGATTTGTCGTTCTCGTGCAAAGCCGGCGTGTGCTGCACCTGCCGTGCCAAGGTGCTGTGTGGTTCGGTCACGATGGACAAAAACTACACCTTAGAAGCCGATGAAATCGCCCAAGGTTTTGTCTTGAGTTGCCAAGCACGCCCCACTAGCGAACAGGTGACGATTAGCTTTGACGAGCGTTAAGACCACCCCGTTGCAGTAGCATGCAAAAGAACCGGCTGGAGGCCGGTTTTTTCATTTTTGCACTGTGCGGCGACGGCAACGTTCCGAGCAGTATTTCACTTGCTGCCAATCGCGTGCCCACTTTTTGCGCCAAGTAAAAGGCAAGCCACAACACAGGCAGATTTTGTGTGGCAACTCAGATTTTTTTCGCATGCTCATGTGGAGGAGGTTGCTGTAGCCGGTGCCAAGGGGGGAGACATTCGGCCCGCCATTGCGCCAAGCGAGACAGGGGCTCTTCCAAGCCGGGGAGCACCCAATAATCTTGGTTGCTGCGCTGGTTGGCAACGCCATTACCCCCCACCCAGAGTTCTACGGTGGGGGGCAGTAGCTGCCGCAGCGTTTGGAGTGTATTGGTCAGTTGCCTTTTTGGAAAAGTGCTAGAGAACGACAGCGCCACGATGTCGGCTTGGTGGGCCTGCACTGCCCGGCTGATTTCGGCCAGAGGTGTTTGCGTGCCCAACGGAATACAAGTGGCCCCTTCCAAGGCCAATAGGCTCTCCACCATTAACAAGCCCAAGGCGTGTTGTTCTTCGGGCACTGTGGTCAACACAATGCGTGGGCGGCTGGTGGGCCTAGGTAAGTTGGCAATGGCTTGGCGTAGCAAACGTTGCGTCAACTCGGTAAATAGGTGCTCCTCAAAAATTGCCAAACACCCAGATGCCCAAGCCTCGCCCACCTCTTGGGCCAACGGAGCCACCGTGTGCTGGACAAAATGCATCAAACCTTGGCGGGCCAGCCGCTGCTGCATGGCGTGTTGGTAGCCTGCCACATCGTGTTGTTGGATGGGGCTGAGCAGTTCAGTGAGTGCATGGTGGGCCTCAGAGGACTGTGCATTTTCTGTGTACCGCAAGGGCTGCTTGAGCGCCCATTGAGCCAAGGTGTCATCCGAGGCAGCCATCAATTTGCCGGGCCGATGTCCTTGGTCTATCAGACGTTTTATCAGGCGCAGACGTTCGAGTTGCTGTGCAGGGTAGAGCCGTTCCCCGTTGGCATCGCGGTCGGGCACCGGAAAACCATAGCGGCGCTCCCAGATGCGCAGAACATCTTTTGACAGCCCCGTCTCGCGCTCGATGGTGGCGATGTTAAAGCTTGGGGTGTTCATTTTGTCTAGTACAAATATAGAAGAGTTGGTTGACGTAGTAAATTTTGCTGACTACATTATGAATAAATAATTTATTTGTCTAGGACAAATCATGAAAAATCTCAAAGTCGCTACCCGTTTGTCCTTCGGCTTTGGCCTCATCAGCCTGGTGTTGATAGTGATCATTGGTTACGGGTTGATGCAGCAAAAAGCGGCCAACGACGATTTTTCTTTCGTCATCAGTGATCGTTGGCCCAAGGTCTCTCAGTCGATTGACATCCTGAACGAAACCAACAACATTGCGATCGCCTTGCGCAATCTGTTGCTCAACGACGATGCAGCAGATCGTCAACGGCAGATAGACAGCGTTTATGCCTCGCGCAAGCTGATTGCCGCCAGTGTTGACCACTTGGAAAAAACGATTGTTTTGCCCAAAGGCAAAGAGCTTTTGCGGCAAGTGTTGGATGGTCGAGAGCAGTATGTGGCCGGGCAGGAAAACCTGATGGCTTTGGTCAAGGCGGGCAAAGACGATGAGGCCAAGGTCTATTTGGCTCACCAGTTGCGCCCCGTTCTGCTTCGCTATAAGGCCGCTGTGCAGCAGTTGATCCAATTTGAAGCAGAGTTGATGACAAGCGATGCTCAGAGGTCAGACGATGCTTTTCACACGACCAGAGTTGTGATGATCGGCTTGGGCTTGTTCTCTGTTTGGATGACGGTGGCAATTGCCCTGCTGATTATTCGCAATTTGACGAAGGAATTGGGAGGCGAGCCCCGAGAGGCCGCTGCATTGGCGCAGGCCATCGCTCAGGGTGATTTGGGGTATGACATTCGCCTCCAGCCGGGCGACCGTACCAGCCTGATGGCACAGATGAAGACGATGCAAGACAACCTGATTCGGGTGGTGTCCTCGGTGCGCCAAGGGGCCGATGCAGTGTCTAGCGCCAGTGCCGAAATTGCCAACGGCAACCACGATTTGTCTGTCCGTACTGAGTGCCAGGCCAGCGCATTGCAAGAGACCGCCGCTTCTATGGAGGAACTGGGCTCTACAGTCACACACAATGCTGACCATGCGCGACGGGCCAACGACTTGGCGCAAAACGCCTCTAGCGTCGCACTGCAAGGGGGGCAGGTGGTGGCACAGGTGGTCGATACCATGCGCGAGATTAACCACGGCAGCAAGAAAATTGCCGACATCATCAGTGTGATTGATGGCATTGCGTTCCAAACCAACATTCTGGCGCTCAATGCCGCAGTAGAAGCAGCACGGGCAGGTGACCAAGGGCGTGGCTTTGCAGTGGTGGCGGGCGAGGTGCGTTCTTTGGCTGGCCGTTCTGCACAAGCCGCCCGAGAGATCAAGGCGCTGATCACTGCCAGTGTGGCACAGGTGGAGCAGGGCACGGCGTTGGTCGATCAGGCGGGTGCCACCATGCAGGAGATCGTGGGTAGCATTCAGCGTGTGACGGACTTTGTCGGCCAGATCAGTGCGGCCAGCGTTGAGCAAAGCACTGGTGTGGCACAGGTAGGGCAAGCCGTCATCGAGATGGATCAGGCCACCCAGCAAAATGCAGCTCTGGTTGAGGAGATGGCCGCCGCCGCATCGGGTTTGAAGTTACAAGCGCAGGAGCTGGTGCAAACGGTGGCGGTATTCAAACTCCACCACAAGCCGGGGGGGAGTGCGGTTGTAAACCATCACCACACCACAGCGGCCCACTGGGCGCCGCTGCGGCCCGCCTTGGCTGCTGCTTGAAAAAGACCATCCCTAGTGCCGTCAACGACTGCGCTGCTCTGACGCAGAGCCCGGCTTGGTGGGCACTGGTGGCGGCAGTCGTGTGGTGCGTACGGCTTCGCCGGTGATGGGGTGCAGGTAGCTTTCTACCACGCCCCCTTGGGCATCGACTGCATAAAACTCGTGGCAGTTGCCACGGGAGACTTTGTATTTGACCAACACGTAGTCTTGTGCCCGAAAGCGTTCGCGCGCTTGCGCCTCTGAGATCCATTGCGCCCGTGGGGCATTGGTGCAGAACACTTTTTCTTGGGGGGCGCTGGCCTGTGCCGGTGCTGCTGCCAACATGGTGCAGCAGCACAGCGCCAGCAACAAGGCGTTGCGGCGTGGGTGTCTTGCCAGGGGATAGAACGAGGCCAAGAGATGGTGTTTCATGGCACCCACTGTAGGGTTGTTCACTGAATGCTGGCTTAAGACTGGGCTTAAAACGGCATCTTGGGCATCCCTCCCAAGCCGCCCATGCCCTTCATGCCGCCGAGCTTTTTCATCATCTTCATCAGGCCGCCGCCTTTCATCTTCTTCATCATGGCCTGCATTTGCTCAAACTCTTTGAGCAGACGGTTGACTTCTTGTACCTGCACTCCTGCGCCGTTGGCAATGCGTTTTTTGCGCGTAGCCTTGATAAGTTCGGGCTTGCGCCGCTCCATGGGCGTCATGCTTTGGATGATGCCTTCTTTGCGCTTGATTTCTTTTTCGGCCTTGTCCATATCCACAGCACCAGCCTGAGCGGTGAGCTGTGCGGGCAGCTTGTCCATCAGACTCGAGAGGCCGCCCATCTGCTTCATCTGTTGGAGCTGGCCCAAGAAGTCGTTCAGATCAAAACCGTCGCCACTTTTGACTTTGGCGGCCAGCTTTTGTGCGGCCTCCATATCCACCCCTGCAGCTACCTGTTCCACCAGTGCCACGATGTCGCCCATGCCCAACACACGCCCGGCGTGGCGCTCGGCATCAAATACTTCTAGGCCGTCAATTTTTTCACTGACACCGGCAAACTTGATGGGGGCTCCGGTGATTTGGCGCACTGACAGTGCCGCACCACCGCGCGAGTCACCATCGAGTTTGGTCAGCACAATGCCTGTGAGCGGCAATGCCTCTTTGAAGGCTTTGGCCGTATTGATCGCATCTTGGCCCTGCATGGCATCCACCACAAACAGGGTCTCAATTGGATGGAGTGCTGTGTGCAACTGCTGGATTTCTAGCATCAGTGCTTCGTCAATGGCCAAACGCCCAGCGGTATCCACCAACAGCACATCAAAGTAGTGCTTTTTGGCGTAGTCGAGCGCCGCGTGGGCGATGTCCAGCGGCTTTTGATCGGGAGAGCTTGGAAACCATTCGGCACCAGCCTGTTTGGTCACGGTTTTAAGCTGCTCAATCGCAGCGGGCCGGTACACGTCGCCCGAGACGGTCAGCACTTTTTTCTTGCGCTTTTCGATCAGGTGCTTGGCTAGTTTGGCGGTGGTGGTGGTTTTACCCGCCCCTTGCAAACCGGCCATCAAAATCACGGCAGGGGGTTGCGCATTGAGGTTGATGTCGGAGACACCCTCGCCCATCGTGGCGGCCAGCTCGCGGTTGACGATGCCCACCAAGGCTTGCCCCGGCTTGAGTGAGCCGAGCACTTCTTGGCCTAAGGCTTTTTCCTTGACGCGGGCGATAAAGTCGCGCACCACAGGCAGGGCCACATCGGCCTCTAGCAGGGCCATGCGCACTTCGCGCAGCATGTCTTGCACATTGGATTCGGTGATGCGGGCCTGACCGCGCATCTCCTTGACGAGGCGCGAGAGTTTGTCGGTAAGGGCGGAGGCCATAGAGCGGTATTCCGGGGATGAAGGAAGAAGCGCCCGGTGCCAGGACGGCGGCGGACGGTGGTGCCAGGGCTGCGGGCAGCGGGCGAAAGGTAAACTGTGACCCATGATTTTACCCAGCGTATCCCCGGCCTTGTGGCTGCTTGGATTGGTGGCCGCCGCAGCCTATGCGGTACCTGCGGCAGCGCCCGCGCGCTGGCAGGCGGCGGCAGCCCGTATGGCGTTGGCGTTGGCATGGTGTGCCCATGCTGCGGTGCTGGTCTGGGGCATGTTGGGGGCAGTGCCCCGCTTTGGCTTTGGCCCGGCCTTGTCTACAACGGGTTGGCTGGTGCTGACTGTCTATGCGGTCGAGCGCCAATGGTTTCCGCAGTTGCAGGCACGTTGGGCGCTGGCTTTGCTGGGGGCTCTGGCGGTGTTGCTGGCGCTGCTGTTTCCGGGCCAGCCTTTGCCCATGACGGCCTCCGCTTGGTTGCCTTTGCATTTGGCTTTGGGCATTGCGTGTTATGGGTTGTTGGCGGCTGCAGTCGTCCACGCCGCCTTGATGGTGCGGGCCGAGCGACAGATTCGTTTAGGGCTAGACGCCCATAGCGGCCTGCCACTGCTCACTTTGGAGCGGCTCACTTTCCGTTTTGTGGCGGCTGGCTTTGTGCTGCTCACGGCCACTTTGTTGGCCGGCGTGTTGTTTGCTGAGGCGCTGTATGGCCGTACCTGGCGTTGGGATCACAAAGCGGTGTTCTCGGTGCTGTCGTGGTTGACGTTGGCGGCCTTGTTGTTGGGCCGGGCGCGTTTTGGCTGGCGTGGACGCAGTGCCGTGCGTATGCTGTATGCCGGTACGTCTTTGTTGTTGCTGGCTTATGCGGGTTCGCGCTTTGTCCTGGAAGTGGTTTTGGGGCGTGGCGCATGAAATACTTGGTGCTGTTGATCGTGCTGGTGTTGGCCTATGGCTGGTGGCGTAGTGGGCGGCGGGCACAAATGCGCCAGGGCACGGCCCCCCGGCAGCCCCCCCAGACTGCGCAGCAGACGCCCGCTTCTGCCTTAGACATGGTGCCTTGTGCCCACTGTGGCTTGCATGTGCCGCGCAATGAGGCCTTGGCCCAAGGCACACGGTACTACTGCTGTCTTGAGCACCAGCAACACCATGCCCGCCCGTAGCATCATTCCCGATACCCGCCCTCCGTTTTCTCCTGCTCCTGAAGACCGCCCTTTTTTGCGTTTGTGGCATGGTTTTTTGACAGGACGGGTGATGGTGGCGCTGGCGTTGTTGCTGTTGCAGGCCATTGGGCAGGTGTTCAGTCAGCACGTTGATCCGTGGATGCTGGCGGTGCCACTGGTGTATTTGGTGGCTACTTTGCTGCTGCGGGTGCTAGCCCGCCATACACCGCCCGCGCCACAGGCAGGGCCACAGTGGTTGCCATCGATAGGGGTCGATTTGTTGGCAGTGGGGCTGTTGCAATGGCTGCACACTGGTGGCATGGACTTCACCGCACTGTTGGGGCTGCCCATTTTGATGGCGGCGGTGTTGGGCACCTTGATGTTGGCTTGGGGGACTACCGCAGCCGCCACCTTGCTGCTGTTGGGTTGGGCTTGGTGGTTGGGGGAGCAAAGTGGCAGCGACCCGGCCCCACGTTATTTGCAAGCGGCCCTGACGGGCACGGGCTATTTCATCGTGGCGTTTCTGGTGCATCAGCTCTCTACGCGTCTGGTGCGTGAAAGTCAGGTAGCGCAACACAACCGGCGTGCAGCACAAATGCAACGCCAAGTCAGTACGTTGGTGATCGAAAACCTCAACGATGGCGTCTTGGTGGTGGATGAGGACAACATTGTGCGCATGGCCAACCCGGCGGCACTGCGGCTGCTCAACCATGCACCGGCTCTGCTGCCCCCGTTCTCGTTGCTACAGGAGGCAGCTTGGCAGCCACTGTGCATGTTGGCCCAGCGCACGTTTGGCCAAGGGCTGGCCCAAACTGCCGATGCGACGCTGCTCTCACCGGGGCACAGTCCGGTGGGGTTGCATGTGCGCTGCTGGCTCACGCCCCTGCATTCGGCCAGCCAAGATTGGGAAGAGGAGCGCCTGTGTGTGATGTTTTTGCACGACCTGCGCGAACTCGAGGCCCGCCTGCGCACCGAAAAGCTGGCAGCAATGGGGCGCATGTCGGCAGCAGTCGCCCATGAAATTCGCAACCCCTTGGCGGCTATCGTGCAGGCCAATGCCCTGTTGGATGAGGAGTTGCACGATCCTGTGCAAAAGCGTTTGGCACAGATGGTGCAACAAAACGCCGAGCGTCTGGCCCGCATTGCCGAAGATGTGTTGGATATTGCCCGTGTGCAAAGCCAGATTGCCTATGCTCCGCCAGCCACGTTGGCGCTAGACGATGTGGTGGCCCAGATCTGGCGTGACTGGCAAGGGCACGACCCGGCGCGGCGTGTGGCGGTAGTGGCTTTGCAGGCCGATAACGCCCCCGTGGAGTTTGATGCCGAACACCTGCGCCGCGTGCTGGTTAATTTGTTGGACAATGCGCTGCGCTACATGAGTTTGGCACCCGATGCCCTACAACTGCTCACCCGCAGCAATACGGCAGGCCAAGTCAGTTTGCAAGTCTGGAGTGATGGGGTCAGACTGGATCAGTCGGTCGAGCGCCATTTGTTCGAGCCATTTTTCTCCTCTGAGAGCCGCTCTAGTGGCTTGGGTTTGTACATCTGCCGTGAGTTGTGCGAGCGCCACGGGGCGTCGATCAGCTACCAACGCTTGCAGCGCCCTACTGCGCGCGGCATGATCGAAGGCAACGCCTTCACGGTCAATTTTCGCAAGGCTGCCCGCAAAGAGCGGGCCATTTCCCTGCTGTTCGATAACTCACCTGTCGTTTGAAGGCTCCTACCACCATGAACGCTCCTGCTGCCTCCATTCTGGTTGTTGACGACGAGCCTGATCTGCGCACCCTGTACGAGCTGACGCTCCTGCGTGCAGGCTACCGCGTGGAAACGGCAGCCACCGTACAGGAGGCCCGGCAGCAGTTGCAGGCAGTGCGCTTTGATGTAGTGATTACTGATATGCGCTTGCCCGATGGCTTTGGCATGGAGCTATTGCAAGATCTGCGCGAACAGCAGCGGCGCGAACGCTGTGTCGTGATGACAGCCTATGGCTCGGCTGAAAACGCCGTAGAAGCTCTGCGTTGTGGTGCCTTTGACTACTTGACCAAACCAGTCGATCTCAAGCAGTTTCGTTCGGTGGTGGCTTCGGCGGTACAGGGCACTGGCGGTGTGCCGCCCCCGCGCAGCAGTCCAAAGGCGCTGGAGGGGCGTGCCAGCGGTGTGCCCGCATGGACGGAAGAAACCCACATGGCGTTGGAGCGGTTGGTAGGCGAGTCCGAAGCCATGCGCAACGTGAAGCAGCGGGTGCTCAAAGTCGCCCGCAGCATGGCGCCGGTATTGGTGCGTGGCGAGTCTGGCACCGGCAAAGAGTTGGTTGCTCAGGCTTTGCATGCCAGCAGCCAGCGTGCGGGTGGGCCGTTGGTGGCCGTCAATTGTGGTGCCATCCCCGAAAACCTGCTAGAAGCCGAATTCTTTGGCGCCCGCAAAGGCTCCTACACGGGGGCGACGCAAGATCGTCCTGGTTATTTTCAGGCGGCCCAAGGCGGTACGCTGTTTTTGGATGAGATTGGTGATTTGCCTTTGCCAATGCAGTCCAAGCTGTTGCGGGCCATTCAAGAGCGTAGTGTTCGTCCCTTGGGGTGTACTCAGGAGGAGACGGTCGATGTACGCATCGTCAGTGCCACACACCGTGACTTGGCTGCCGACGTGCAGGCAGGACGCTTTCGCCAAGATTTGTATTACCGGCTGAATGTGATCGAAATCGTCATTCCCCCGTTGCGTGAGCGCCGCGAAGACTTGCCTGCCCTGTGCCACACCTTGTTGGCGCGCATTGCGCAAGAGTCTGGGGTGGCGGTGCCCGCATTGACGCCCGAGGCGCTGGCTGCGCTGGCCCGGCATCCCCTGACGGGCAACGTCCGCGAGCTGGAAAACCTGTTGCACCGTGCTGTGGCACTGAGCGATGGTGAATGCCTACAAGTAGAAGAGGCATTAGAGATGGCCCCCACGGGTTCTGTGCCCACTGCTGCTTTGTGGGGCCAGGCCATGACCGCCGTTCCCAGCCTTCCGGTGTTGGGCAGCAGTTTGCCCAACGATCTGCAAGCGTGGCTAGACCAGCAGGAGCGTGATATTTTGGTGCGCGCCTTGCATGAAGTGCATTTCAATCGCACCGCTGCTGCCGCCCGGTTGGGAATCAGCCTGCGCCAGATCCGTTACCGTATTGCCCGCTTGAACATTACTGCACCACACGATGCCGAACCACCCGATGCCCTCTCCTGTGCCGACAGTACCCAGCCTTGATGGTGTGTGGCAGGGGGGCTGGCATCGGGGGGCCGTGCATCGGGCATCGCCCAACTTTGGCCCACGCCCAGCCGGGGCCGTGGTTGACTTGATTGTGGTGCACTCCATCAGTTTGCCGCCAGGCCAGTATGGTGGTGGTGCGGTGGCGGCTTTGTTTACCAATCAGCTGGATTGGGATGCACATCCCTACTATCAGAGCATTCGTGGGTTGGAAGTGTCGGCGCATTTTTTCATTCGGCGTGATGGTGCCCTGTGGCAGTTTGTAGATGTGGGCGCGCGGGCCTGGCATGCCGGGGTTTCGTGCTATCGGGGACGGTCGCAATGCAACGACGATTCGGTGGGCATTGAACTGGAAGGGCTGGAAGGCGATAGCTTTACCCCAGCGCAGTACGCCACGCTGGTGCAACTCTGTGCTGATCTGGCCCAGCACTATCCCACCATTGCCCATATTGCCGGCCATGAGCACATTGCACCGGGGCGCAAACGCGACCCTGGCCCGGGCTTTGACTGGGTGCAGTTGCAGCGGCAACTGGCGTGGGGTAGCGCCTGTTTTCCGCAGTCTGCCCAAGGCTGAAGCTACCCCGATAGCGGTAGGGGTGGTGGCGGTCGGATACACTATACCTAGTGCAAACGGATCGGCCCATACACCATAGGTAGTGGGTCTGGTGTTGCCGCACCTGTTCTTTTGCTTCTCTTTTTTGTGCATCGGGCGCCTCCCTTCCAGTGGCGCCCGATGCCTTTTATACCGTTCGAGTCAAGGACGCCATGCCCATCGATACCTCCACCTCTACCTCCACACCATCCGTTTTTGCTGGCCTGGACTTCTCCCGCTACCAAATTCAGCGGCGCAGTGGCGATGTGGTGCCTTTTGCCCCCGCCAAAATTGCGGTGGCTGTCACCAAGGCCTTTTTGGCTGTGGCGGGCACCCAAGGCGATGCTTCGGCAAGCCTGCGCGAGTTGGTGGCGACTTTGACGGAAAAAGTGGTTCATGCCTTGTTGCGCTCTCGTCCTGAGGGCGGCATATTCCATATCGACGATGTGCGCGATCAGGTGGAACTGCAATTGCTGCGCCTTGACCACCAAGAGGTGGCCCATGCCTATGTGCTCTACCGTGAGCGCCGGGCCCAAGAGCAGGCTGCCGCCGAGGCCCAAGCCGCCACGCACGCTGCACCCGCCCCATTGCAGGTATGGGAGGGTGGTGTGCTGGTGGATTTGGACATGGAGCGTTTGCATCGCCTGATCACCGGGGCATGTGCTGGCTTGGGGGCCGAGGTGCGGGCCGAACCCATCGTGCAAGAAACGCTACGCAATCTCTACGATGGCGTGCCTATTGACGAGGTTTATAAGGCGGGCATTTTGGCTGCCCGCACGTTGATCGAACAAAACCCCGATTACACCTATGCCACCGCCCGTTTGCTGTTGCACACCATTGCACGGGAGGTATTGGGCCGGGAAGTCGACCTTGCCGACATGGCATCGGCGTATGCAGATTATTTCCCGGGCTTTATCCAACAAGGCGTAGATCACCAGTTGCTCAACCCCGAGTTGCTCCAATTTGACCTGCCCCGGCTGGCGGCGGCCTTGCAACCAGCACGCGATTTGCAGTTTGACTATCTGGGCCTGCAAACCCTGTACGACCGCTACTTTTTGCATGTACGCAAACAACGCATTGAGCTGCCACAAGCCTTTTTTATGCGTGTAGCGATGGGCTTGGCCTTACAAGAAAGCGACCGCGAAGCCCGTGCCATCGAGTTCTACGAGGTGCTGTCGCGCTTTGACTTCATGAGCAGCACGCCCACGCTGTTCAACAGCGGCACACTGCGCTCGCAATTGTCCAGTTGCTACCTGACCACGGTGCCCGACGATTTGGGTGGTATCTATGAATCCATCAAAGAAAACGCCCTACTGAGCAAGTTTGCCGGTGGCTTAGGCAACGACTGGACGCGCGTGCGCGCGCTGGGCAGCCACATCCAAGGCACCAATGGAGAATCGCAGGGCGTAGTGCCGTTTTTGAAGGTGGTGAACGATACCGCCGTCGCGGTGAACCAGTGTTTTGCCCCCGATACCTTGGTCTATACCGCTACCGGGCCACGCCCGATCCGCGACATTCAGCGCGGCGACTTGGTGTTGGGCCACAGCGGCCAATACCGTGAAGTGACACAGCGCATGGTCTATAACCAGACCGACCCTATGGTGGCGATAGAGGTCAAACACGCTATCGAACCACTGGAAGTGACGGACGCCCATCCCTTTTGGGCCATTCAAGGCGTGCCCTTGGGGCAAGCCAACGCCCGTACCGAGGCTTGGCTGGACAAGGGAAAAGTGGCTGCTCGCTGGGTAGAGTCAGGCCAGTTGCAGACGGGGGATTACATTGGTTTTGCCATCCCCACCGAAGTGGTGGCCGTGCCCGGTTTGAGCGAAGACGATGCACGGTTGTATGGCATTTTGTTGGGCGATGGGCATCTGTCCAAACAGGGGCAGCAATGGAGCGTGTCGGGCAACCCCCAGCGCGATGCACATTTGGCCTTTGTGCGCAGTTATCTGGAGGCCCGTGGCTTCCATTACTGGGAAACGTCCCGTGGCAGCACCTATGTGCAAATCCACTGGGCAGCAGGCCAAGGCGCGTTGCGCGATGGCACCACTGGGCGCATCGTGGGGGCTGGCGCGCCCACCTTGCCGTTTGCCTATGACGATCTGTACGATGCCCAGCACCAAAAGCGCATTGCACCGCGCCTAAGCCATCTGCCCACCATCCAAACGCTGGCGCTGTTGCACGGCTTGTTGGAAACCGATGGCTGCGTTTCGCGTGGCAAAGAGTTGAGCTTTACCTCGGCTTCTGAGCCACTGGCCTACGGCGTGCGCTACCAGTTGCTGCGCTTGGGTGTGCCCGTTTCCGGCCAAAAGCGCACCCGCCAGCATAACCATACCGGCCAACGCTCCGATGGTTCGCAGGCGGTGTTTGCCGGTAGCAGCACCAGTATTGATTTGCGTATTCCGGCCATCCCGGCCTTGGCGCAGCGTTTAGGCTGCCAAGCCGTGGGCAAACGCAACTGGCTGGTGCGCGATGGCGTGCTGTTCTCGCGTGTGCGGGCCGTGCGCTCTATCACGCCCAAGCCGCTGGTGGTCGATTTGAAGGTGGAGGTGGACGCGTCTTACCAAACCGTGGCGGGCTTGGCACACAACGGGGGCAAGCGCAAAGGGGCCGTCTGCACTTATCTGGAAACTTGGCACCTCGACATCGAAGAGTTCTTGGAGCTGCGTAAAAACACCGGCGATGACCGCCGCCGCACGCACGACATGAACACCGCCAACTGGATTCCAGACCTGTTCATGAAACGGGTCATGGAAAAAGGCCGCTGGACGCTGTTCTCGCCCTCCGATGTGCCCGATCTACATGAGTTGTTTGGCGCTGATTTTGAGCGTGCCTATGTGGCCTATGAGGAAAAAGCCGACCGGGGCGAGATTCCGCACCACCGCGTGTTGCCAGCCACCGACCTGTGGCGCAAGATGCTGACCATGCTGTTCGAGACGGGGCACCCGTGGATTACTTTCAAGGATGCTTGCAATGTGCGCTCGCCACAGCAACATGCGGGGGTAGTGCATTCGTCTAACCTGTGTTGCATGACCGCAGACCAGCGCGTTGTGACCGACCGAGGACTGGTGACCGTGGGCGAGCTGTTCCGCCAAGGTGGCAAGAACAAGGTAGTAGGGTTAGATGGCGTGTACGACGCGTCCGAGATGCTCTTGCCTCGGCCCAATGCGCCGATTGTGCGCATTGAAACCAAAGAAGGCTACCAACACAAAGTCACGCCGGACCACAAAGTGTGGGTCAAAGACCGAGGTTGGGTCGAGGCCCAGCATTTGGTGGCGGGCGATCATCTGCTCATCCAGCAATTAGAAGGGCTGTGGGGTAAGCGCCATCAACCCCAATTGAGCTACTTGATGGGCCTGATTGCTGGTGATGGCACTTTTGGCGACCACAGCGTTTTTGTCGATGTTTGGGAGCAGGATTTCGACCTGTTGGAGCCCACCACCCAAGTGGTGCATGAGGTGCTCGAAGGCAATACGGTGCTACGCACCACCTCGGTGAATACGCCGGTGTTTCGCATCGACCCCAAGGTAGGCAAAGCGCGTTTGGCCTCTGCCCCGTTGCGCCGTGTGCTGGCCGAACATGGTTTTAGCGCGGAAACCAAAACCCGCGTGCCTGAATTGGTCTGGCAGGGCGACCGCGAAACGGTGGCCGCTTACCTGAAGGGCTTGTATCTGGCCGATGGCAACATCGTCAGCAGTGCAGATGTCACCACGCTGGCGCTGGCTTCGGTGGATTTGCAATTGATTCAAGAGCTGCAAATTCTGTGGGCTAATTTTGGTGTCAAATCGTCCATCAACCAGATGCGCGGCCATGAAGAGCATCTGTTGCCCGACGGTCAGGGGGGGCGTCAAGCCTATTGGAGCAAGCCGCTGTACCGCTTGCTGATTACATCGATTCAGGGCTGCCGTATTGCCGAGGCCGTTACTGGCTTGGCCGCGCACCGAGGCTCAGAGGCAGCCCAGCGTTATCTGGCCAATCTGGAAAAGCCCGGTTATGCCCAAAAGATGTATGCCACGTTTACCGGCTTGGTGCCTTTGCCCAACGAAGATGCCTATTGCTTGTCGGTAGATTCGGAGACCCATGCTTGGACAGTCAATGGCTTGATCACCAAGAACACCGAAATCACCCTGAACACCAGTGACACCGAAACCGCCGTCTGCAACCTTGGCTCGGTCAATTTGGCGCAGCACCTGAAAGATGGCCCGCACGGCAAAGAGCTAGACCACGACAAGCTCCAGCGCACCATCCGCACCGCTATGCGGATGCTGGACAACGTGATTGACATCAACTACTACGCCGTGCCCAAGGCGCGTGAGTCCAACTTGCGCCATCGTCCAGTGGGCTTGGGGCTCATGGGCTTCCAAGACGCACTGTATGCCTTGCGCCTGCCTTATGCGTCCGTACCAGCGGTGGAGTTTGCCGACCGCTCGATGGAAGCCATTTGCTATTACGCCTACTGGGCCTCGACCGAGTTGGCGGCCGAGCGTGGGCGCTATTCCAGTTACGATGGTTCTTTGTGGAGCCGGGGTATTTTGCCCAAAGATTCGATTGATTTGCTGGCACAAGCCCGTGGCGGTTATATCGAAGTAGACCGCTCGCAAACGCTGGACTGGGAAGCTCTGCGCGCCAAAATTGCCCGCGATGGCATGCGTAACTCCAATTGCGTTGCCATTGCACCTACGGCCACCATTTCCAACATCGTGGGTGTTGATGCCTCGATTGAGCCATCATTTGGCAATCTGTCGGTCAAGTCCAATTTGTCGGGTGAGTTCACCGTCATCAACCACTATTTGGTGCACGACCTGCAACGCTTGGGCCTGTGGGATGAGGCCATGGTGATTGACCTCAAATACTTCAAAGGCTCGCTGCACGCGATTGACCGGGTGCCAACAGATATCAAAGCCTTGTATGCCACCGCCTTTGAGATTGATCCGGGTTGGTTGGTCGAGGCGGCATCGCGCCGCCAAAAGTGGATTGACCAAGCCCAAAGCCTCAACATCTACATGGCGGGTGCTTCGGGTAAAAAGCTGGATGAGACCTACAAACTGGCCTGGCTGCGTGGTCTCAAAACCACTTACTACCTGCGCACGCAAAGTGCTACCCATGTGGAAATGAGCACCGTGCAGCGCCATCAGCTCAATGCGGTGGCTTCGGGGCAAGTGGCCCCCCCAGTGCAGGCTGCTTTTGTGGAGGCAGAGACACCGGCTACCGATATCCGCTTTTGTGCGATTGATGATCCGGGCTGCGAAGCCTGTCAATAAATTGGTCACAAACCTATAAAAACCCCGCAGTGCAGCGTTTCGGTGCTTTTCATTTGGAATCGCTGCTCTCATAATTCGAGCACTGGAAAATCTATGTTGACTTGGGACGAAGAAGTTACGCCCACACTGCAAAAAACACACGACAACGGTTTGCCTAAAAACCGCTGGGGTGCTTCAGCACATCCACAGTTTTCGCCCCTGAGCTTCCAGTCCGTGCCCACACCTGCCGTGCCTGTGGCTGCTGCGGCAGCGCCGGTGTTGGTGGGCAACCATCGCCGCGTTAGCGCAGCCGACAAGCGCATCATCAACGGCCAAACGGACGTCAACCAGTTGGTGCCGTTCAAGTACAAATGGGCTTGGGAAAAATACTTGGCCACCTGCGCCAACCACTGGATGCCGCAAGAAGTCAACATGACGCGCGACATCGCCCTCTGGAAAAGCCCCAATGGCCTGACCGAAGATGAGCGTCGCATCGTCAAGCGCAACTTGGGATTTTTTGTCACTGCCGATAGCCTCGCGGCCAACAACATCGTGCTGGGCACTTACCGCCACATCACTGCGCCCGAGTGCCGCCAGTTTTTGCTGCGCCAAGCGTTTGAAGAAGCCATCCATACCCACGCCTACCAATACATTGTGGAATCTCTGGGGCTGGATGAGGGCGAAATCTTCAATGCGTACCACGAAATTCCTTCCATCCGTGACAAAGATCAGTTCTTGATTCCGTTCATTGAGGCCATCATGGACCCTGCCTTCAAAACAGGCACGCCCGAAGCCGACCAGACGTTGCTCAAGAGTCTGATCGTGTTTGCTTGTCTGATGGAAGGGTTGTTCTTCTACGTTGGCTTTACGCAAATTTTGGCATTGGGCCGGCAAAACAAAATGACGGGTGCCGCCGAGCAGTACCAATACATTCTGCGTGATGAGTCTATGCACTGCAACTTTGGCATTGACCTCATCAACCAACTCAAATTAGAAAATCCGCATCTTTGGACGGCCAGCTTCCAGCAAGAAATTAAAGCATTGTTCTTGCACGCCGTCGAACTGGAATATGCCTACGCTGAAGACACCATGCCGCGTGGTGTGCTGGGCATGAATGCGGGTATGTTCAAAGGCTATTTGCGCTACATCGCCAACCGCCGGGCCACGCAAATCGGCTTGGAGGCATTGTTTCCGAACGAAGAAAATCCGTTTCCTTGGATGAGCGAAATGATCGATCTCAAAAAGGAACGCAATTTCTTTGAAACCCGCGTGATTGAATACCAGTCGGGCGGTGCCCTGTCCTGGGACTGAAACCCTGAGCACGGCACTTTCATGGCTTTTTTTCACCTGCCCCGCATCCGCTGCACCCTGATACCGTGCAGCTTGGCGGAGCGTTTTCATGTTCATGCTGGTGCAAGCGCGTCTTGCCTTGCCATGAACCTCTCCAGGCCTCTCACAGGCCGGGAGTGCTCTGTGCTCATCGTCCCAAGGAGAACATAATGGCACCTGCCAAGAAACCCGCCGCCCCTAAGGCGGCCACCCCCAAAAAAGCGGCCCCCGCCAAAAAGGCTGCTGCTGCCACTGCTGTCAAGGCAGAAGCCGTTGCTCCTGTGCCAGAGGCCGTGGTAGTTGCTGCGCCCGTCAAAAAGGCTGCTGTGGCTACCAAAAAGCCTGCTGCCCCAGCCAAGGCCGCCACCAAGAAGGTGGTTAAGGCTCCTGTGGCCGTTGCACCGGAAGTAGCCGCTCCTGCCCCTGCTGCCAAAAAATCTGCGGCCAAGAAGGCACCTGCAGTGGCTGAAACGGCACCTGCGGCCAAAAAGGCAGTAGCTAAAAAACCTGCAGCAGCCAAGAAGGCCGTAGCAGCTGCACCCGCTCCCAAGGCGGCACCTGCCGCTGTCAAAAAGGTGGCTGCCAAGAAGGCTGCTGCGGCACCAGCAGCCCCCGTCGTAGCCGCTCCAGAAGCGCCTGCTGCACCTGTTAAGAAGGCCGTAAAAGCGCCTGTGGCCAAGAAGGCCTCTACCAAGGCGGCGCCAGCTGCACCAGCCCCTGTAGAGGCTGCTGCACCCGCTAAGGCACCTGCAGTCAAAAAGGCCAGCAAGGCCACAACGGCCCCTGTCGTCAAGACCACGCTGAACGAAAAGGCAGTCTGGCCATTCCCACAAGGCACTAAGCCCTGAGTTGGGTTTGGTTTTTGAGCGGCCTTGGAGCTGATGCCTGTAACCCGGTGCTAACCCACCGGGTTTTTTGATGGATTGCGTTCAGGGGTAAAACGCCAGTACCCGGTATCCAGCCATAGGGGTATTGTTTGTAGCGATACGTACCAACAAGGTTGAGCTAAATTCTGCTTGGGGTGCCAAGGTGCTGCTGGCACCGAGTTCTTGCGGGGTAAACACGCGCCGCACCACGGCTTGTTCATTGGCATCGGTCAAGGTCAGTTCTACCGCAGGCATTTCCAGCATCAGGGCCGAGCGGTTCTTGAGCGTAACTGCAAAGTGATAAACACCGCCATCCACACGGTTGAAGGACGAGCTCTCCACCACCACTGCACCAATTTGCCGGTGCAGGCGCACTGTGCAATCCAGCGGCGCACACAACAGTTCCAACATGGGGCGCCAAGAGGGTTGTGAGGCTGCCAACCGGTGACGGTCGTGGATCAAGATCTGTCCCAGCAACCCTAGCAACAGCACGATAGCCAGTAGACCCAGACCGAGGCGCACAGCCGGTTTACGCCACAGTGCTTGACGCCGTGCGGCCCGTACAAAAGAAGGTTCATCGGGGCCAACCTCGGGCGGGGGCAGTTCTGTGCTGGGGCTGGCTGGGGGGGGCGATGTGCGTTTGCTTTGTGGCGGCTCTGTGGTGGGTGTGTGGGGGGCTGCATTGCTTGGCACCGCACTGGGCATGGCAGCGGCCATCGGCGTTGCAGACCGTGGTGCAGGGGGCTGTGTCTCTGTCCATTCCAACGGGCCGCTGGGTTCTATGCGTTCATCCGAAGCAGCAATAGGGGCGGTGGGCGTGCGAACAGCAAAGATGTCTTCTGGCGTGGGCAAAGGGGCCAACACAGGTGCCAGATCCAATTCTGGCATGACCGGGCTTGGGTTTGATTCAGCCTCTGCGGTGTTGGCGAGTTCTGCCTCTGCGGCACGATCAGCATCCACTTCCAGGGCTGGCTCGGGCCAATCGATATCGGTGGGAATGCTGGCCGCCGGAATGGGTGCAGGCACCTGTGGGGCCGGTGCAGGGGGCGCAGAGACCGGCGCCGGTGGTGGCGGAGTGATGGCCTCGGGCCAGTCCAGATCAATGTTGCTGGCGGCAGGCACCACGTTGGCTGTGGCTACTGGGGGCTGGGCGGGCGTTGTGTGGCCGGTGGTGGCCACGGGCACATCGAGTTCAAGATCCAGATCAGGGGCCGCAAAGTCCAGCGCCTCTTGGGGTGCTGTGGCAACCTCCTCGGGGCTGGGCGGTGCAGGTGGCGCAGGGAGTGGTATTTCCCAAGGGTCTTCTGGTGGTGGCGGTGGCTCGGGTGCTGGCGGTGGCGAGCGGGTGGCAGCCAACGTGGTGGAGGCACCGCTCTGTGTGGTGCTGTTGGTGGTCTCAGCGACCGCGCCAGCCACTGATGGGGGCGCTGACTGTAGATGCTGTGTGGCATCAAACACATGCCCACAATGACCGCAACGCACCCACCCTTCTGAAATGCGGAGTTGATCTGGAACGACCTTAAACAAAGTCGTGCAAGACGGGCAGCGGGTGATCTGGCTCATCGGCGGTGGCTTGTAGGCGGGCGTTGATGGGTGTCAGCGTTTTGCAGTCATCAGAATCCAGCCATCCTGGGTATCAGCCACTTGCAGCGACAAATAGGGGGCATAGGCTTCTTGGAGTTCCTCGGCTTGGCGCTCTAGGATACCGGCCAGCACCAGATGGCCGCCAGCGGCCACATGGCCACACAGCAACGGGGCCAATACCCGCAGTGGTGTAGCCAAAATGTTGGCCAGCACGGTGTGGTAGCTGCCTTGCGCCAACTCGGGCAGGCCCGAACGCACCTGCACGCCGTTGGCGTGGGCGTTTTGCTGGCTCGATTCCACAGCCGCTGGGTCGATGTCTACGGCGTCAATGTCTTGCGCGCCAAATTTGGCTGCACCAATGGCCAAGATGCCTGAACCACACCCATAGTCCAGCACCCGGCCCAAGCTGCCTTCTGGTTGGCGGGCAATCCAGCGCAAGCACATCCGGGTGGTGGGGTGGGTGCCGGTGCCAAAAGCCAAGCCTGGGTCGAGCCGAATGATGCGAGTGGCTTGTGCAGGTGGTTCATGCCATGTGGGCACAATCCAAAAATCGGGCGTGATATCCACTGGGGCAAATTGCGATTGTGTGAGCCGCACCCAGTCTTGGTCAGCGAGGGGGCTGATGCCGAGTATGGCGCAGCCCTCAAAAAACTCTTGGGCCTGCAACAAATCGCGGGCTTCTTGGGCCAAGGCTTCGGTAGCAAACAAGGCTACGATGCGGCTGCGTTGCCAACCGTCTTTGGGTGGTGGCATGCCCGGTTCGCCAAACAGAGCCTGTTCGGCATCGGTCTGTGCGTCGGCATCTTCTACGGAGACGCTCAGCGCATCGAGCGCATCGAGCGCATCGCTCAGGGATTCAACCCGGTCTTCCGGGCTCATCAGGCTTAATTCATACATGGCTGGGTGCCTTCTTCTGCACTGCAATGAAAAAACAGGCCCGCGCCTGGTGTTTGGCGCAGACCCTTGGTCAGAGCGGCAGGTTCAGCGTTGGCGCTGCGAGAGCCACTCTTCGAGGTAGTGGATATTGGTGCCACCTGCCATGAATTTGGCATCCACCATCAGTTCACGGTGCAGTGCGATATTGGTGTTGATGCCTTCAATCACTGTCTCGGCCAATGCGGTGCGCATTCGGGCCAAGGCTTGCTCGCGGGTGTCGCCATGCACAATGATTTTGCCGATCATCGAGTCATAGTTAGGCGGTACATAGTAGTTGGTGTAGACATGTGAATCCACACGTACCCCCGGCCCGCCCGGCGCATGCCAAGTGGTAATGCGCCCTGGCGATGGCGTGAACTTGTATGGGTCTTCGGCGTTGATACGGCACTCAATGGCATGGCCGCGCAGTTGGGCATTGATCTGGCGTTGGGTGAAGGGCAACTTCTCGCCTGCGGCCACCATGATTTGGGTGCGCACAATGTCCACGCCAGTGATCCACTCCGTGACCGGGTGTTCCACTTGGACGCGGGTGTTCATCTCGATAAAGTAAAACTCGCCGTTTTCGTACAAGAACTCAAAGGTGCCTGCGCCACGGTAGCCGATTTTCTTGCAGGCGGCCACGCAACGGTCGCCAATGCGATCGATCAGACGCCGCGAAATATCGGGGGCCGGAGCTTCCTCAATCACCTTTTGGTGGCGTCGTTGCATGGAGCAATCGCGTTCACCCAAATAGACAGCATTGCGGTGCTTGTCGGCCATGACCTGGATTTCGATATGGCGTGGGTTTTGCAGGAATTTTTCCATATAGACCGCTGGATTGCCAAAGGCAGCTCCAGCTTCGGCCTTGGTCATCTGCACCGCATTGACCAGCGCGGCCTCAGTATGCACAACCCGCATACCCCGGCCACCGCCACCGCCAGCGGCCTTGATGATGACCGGATAGCCGATGGCTTTGGCAATGCGCTTGATCTGTACGGGATCATCAGGCAACTCGCCCTCCGAGCCAGGCACGCAGGGCACGCCAGCACGGATCATGGCCTGCTTGGCCGACACCTTGTCGCCCATGATGCGGATGGACTCGGGCGTAGGGCCAATGAACTGAAAGCCGCTGCGCTCCACACGCTCGGCAAAGTCGGCGTTCTCGGACAAGAAGCCATAACCGGGGTGGATGGCCTCTGCATCGGTCACTTCAGCCGCCGAGATGATGGCTGGCATGTTGAGGTAACTCAGGGGCGAGGGCGCTGGGCCGATACAGACGGCCTCTTCGGCCAGCTTGACGTATTTGGCGTCACGGTCGGCTTCAGAGTACACCATTACCGCCTTGACGCCCAGCTCTTGGCAGGCGCGCTGAATGCGCAGGGCGATTTCGCCACGGTTGGCGATCAGAATCTTTTTGAACATGGGTGTTTTTGCAGCAGATGACTCGAAGGGGGAGAGCATCGGTGCTTTACTCGATCACAAACAGGGGTTGACCGTATTCGACCGCTTGGCCGTTTTCACCCAGAATGCGCGTGACCGTGCCCGATTTGTCGGCCTCTATCTCGTTCAGGATTTTCATGGCCTCTACGATGCAGACGGTTTCTCCTTCTTTGACCTGGCTGCCCAGTTCGACAAAAGGCTTGGCGCCGGGGCTGGAGGCGCGGTAGAACGTGCCCACCATGGGGGATTTGATGGTGTGGCCTGTGGGGGTGGCGGCAGGTGCGGGCAATTCGGCTACGGCCGCCGCAGCGGGCTGCACAGGGGCCATCGTGGCAGCCTGCATTGGGGCAGCTACAAATTGCTGCACAACGGCTCCACCGCCCTTGACGATGCGGACTTTGCCTTCGGCCTCGGTGATTTCCAGTTCCGACACGTTTGACTCGGAAACGAGGTCAATCAGGGTTTTGAGTTTGCGCAAATCCATGCAAGGCTCCAAGAGCTAAAAACTGAACAGGGCGCGAATTTACTCTAATTTCACGCTACTGCGGTCTTTTTGGTGTATTTGAAGGGAAGGAGAAGTATCTTCTAGGCAGACGCCGCAGCATCAGGCGTTAACGCAAAGCTGTCCAGCTTTGCAATAGCTGCGGTGTGACTTGGCCGATTTTACGTTGTCGGACTTGACCATTGACATCGAGCAGCACGGTAAAGGGCAGTCCCCCACCTAAGTTGCCCAGTGCGCGGGCCAGATCAGCGCCTTCCAGGGGGGCCAGCACCACGGGAAAATCTACAGGCTGGCGTGCCAAAAATTGGCGCACGGCTACCGGCTTGTCCACAGCAATGCCCAGCACTTGCCAGTCGTTGGCTTGTTGTTGCTGAAAGAAGTGGTTGAGCAGCGGCATTTCGGCCACACAGGGGGGGCACCAAGTGGCCCAGAAATTGAGCAGTAGAGGCCGGTGTTGAAAGGTGCGCAGGGCCAGCGAATGCCCCTCGAGCGGAGTGTCGAAGGTTTTCTCCCAGAATTGGGGGATTCCCTCTGGTGTGTCAGACGGGGGGCTGGAGCGTTGGCTTTGCCACCAGCCCCACCCAGCGCCAGCCACCGCTGTGGCCGCTACGGCACCGCTCAAGAGCAAACGACGGCGTTGATCAAGGGGGGGCTTGAGGGTCATGGTGGTGCAGTCACCGTGTCAGTGGCAGCCAGCAATTGGCGTACGGCAGCTATGTTGCCCCGTGGTGTACGCCCTTGGCTGTCGGGGCGCAGAGCACCACGCAGATCGTCCAGATCGTAGATCAGCAAATGTATGCCCACCACCGTATCCAATGCAGGCAGGGGGTGACCTATGGTGAGTGCTTCCACCGGCTGGCCGTGTAAGCCGTTGACCATCTGGGCGTCATAGTCTACCCCTCGGTTGATGAGCAGAATTTCTGCCGATTTGGGATCGTCGCAAAACAGCGATAAGTAAATGTCAGACAGGCGAGTGGCGGTGCCATGCCAAACCGCTCCGGCCAAGTGGGGCCGAAACTCGGCCAATCGCTCCATCCACAACAAGGCCAACTCGCGTAAGGCGCGCAACTCTGGTGGTTGGGTGTCTGCGCAAAAAATAGCAATGTGTTCAGCCAGCGCCGCTTCTAGCAGGTCGTTGTCGGGCAGGGCGGTGCGAGTGGGCAGGCCCAAATCCCGCACTGCCCGGCGTTTGGCGGGGCCATAGTCCAGCCCCTCATCCACCACCAGACGGGCGGCAGCTTGGGCAATTTCGGTGGCAAGGTGGGTGTTTTGCATGGTGCAGTTCTCAGGCTCCATTGTGGCGTGCAACCGTAGAATCTGCGCCCATGCACATACACATCCTAGGCATTTGTGGCACCTTCATGGGCGGCGTGGCCGCATTGGCCCGCGAGGCCGGACATCGCGTGACGGGCTGCGATGCCGGTGTTTATCCCCCCATGAGTGACCAACTGCGCTCTTTGGGTATTGAGCTGATCGAGGGTTTTGGCACTGAGCAACTGGCATTAAAGCCCGATGTCTTTGTGATTGGAAATGTGGTCAGCCGTGCCCATCTGCCCGATGGCAGTCCCAAGTTTCCACTGATGGAGGCCATCTTGGAGGCCGGTTTGCCCTACACCAGTGGGCCGCAGTGGTTGGCCGAACAGGTATTGCAAGGCCGCCATGTGTTGGCCGTGGCCGGTACGCATGGCAAAACCACCACCACCTCCATGCTGGCATGGGTGCTGGAATGCGCTGGTTTGCAACCGGGGTTTTTGGTCGGTGGTGTGCCCCTCAACTTTGGTGTCTCTGCCCGTTTGGGGGCCGCCATTCGGCCCAGCACTGGCCCCGGCCCGTTGGGCAGTGCGCCGCTGTTTGTGATTGAAGCCGACGAATACGACACGGCTTTCTTTGACAAGCGCAGCAAGTTTGTCCACTACCGCCCACGCACGGCCATTTTGAACAATCTAGAGTTCGATCATGCCGACATCTTTGACGATCTGGCTGCCATCGAGCGCCAATTTCACCACTTGGTGCGCACGGTGCCACCATCTGGGCAGGTGGTCGTTAATGGGTTGGAGGAAAGCCTGGCGCGGGTGTTGCATACCGGCTGCTGGAGTGGCACCAGCAGCTTTGGTGCCACTGTGAGCGATTTCACTACAGAAGGCCCACCCGATGCCTTTGATGTTTTGTACCGCGGCCAGTGTGTGGCGCGGGTAGAGTGGGCGCTCAGCGGCGTTCACAATCAATTGAACGCCTTGGCTGCGATGGCTGCCGCAGCGCATGTCGGGGTTGCACCCACCGTGGCAGCAGCGGCGCTGGGCAGTTTTCAGAATGTGCGCCGCCGTATGGAACAGTGCGGAGTGGTGCGTGGCATCGCTGTTTATGACGACTTCGCCCACCATCCCACTGCCATGCGTACCACCTTGGATGGTTTGCGCCAGCGTGTTGGCCGTCAGGCGCGCATTTTGGTTGCCTTTGAGCCGCGCAGCAACACCATGAAGCTGGGCACCATGAAAGCCCAATTGCCTTGGGCGCTAGAAAATGCCGACCAAGTGTTTTGCCACACGGCCGGACTAGACTGGGATGCTGCGGCCGCCTTGAGCCCCTTGGGGGGGAAGGCACACACAGCCGCCAATATTGCCACGCTGGTCACGCAAATCACCGCTGTTGCGCAGCCTGGCGATCACATCTTGTGCATGAGCAATGGTGCCTTTGGCGGCATCCACGGATTGTTGTTAAAGGCGCTCAGTAGCTGATGGTCATGGAGGGCACATCCACATGGATGATGGGCTTGACCAACACCGCATGGGTAGCACGGGCAAATGCAGTGAACCATGCTGCATCAGACAGCAGCGTCGTGCCTGCTGCTGACGCCACCGTCAGTACCTTGTCGGCCAGCAGCACTTTGCCGCTGGCGCGCAGGGGTTCGCACTCTAAGCGGGTGAATTCATCGTCCAACCAGCGGCGGGCTTCTTCATTGCTCATCGGCTCGGCGTGTTCGAGGTCGAAGCGAAACTCTGCGTTGTGTTCCAAGGTGACGGTAACTTCTCTGTGCATGGATCTATCTTTCTAATGGAGAGGACAAAGGGCAGTTGTCTCCGCTGCCCTGTAGCGCAATATTTGCAGCGCCAACGCTAGCTTACACTGGCGCAGCTTGCCTGTCAGCGGGCGCGGCGCGCTTGCACGGCAGCAGCCAGGTCGGCCAATGACTGCACCGAGTCATCCCAACCCAAGCAGGCATCGGTAATGCTCTTGCCGTATTCCAGTGCGCAGGGGTCGTCTTTGCCTGGTGTGAACTTTTGCGCGCCTGCGTGGATGTGGCTCTCAATCATCACCCCAAACACGCTGTGCGAGCCAGAACCAATTTGGCTGGCAATGTCGCGCACCACATCGCGTTGCTTTTCATGCTGTTTAGAGCTGTTGGCGTGGCTGCAATCGACCATCAAGGTGGCGGGCAGCTTGGCGTTTTCCAGGTCTTTGCAGGCTGCGGCAACGCTGGCCGTATCGTAATTGGGTGCCTTGCCACCGCGCAGGATGACGTGGCAGTCTGGGTTGCCTGTAGTGTCTACGATGGCTACTTGCCCATTTTTGTGTACCGACAAGAAGTGGTGGCTGCGGCTGGCCGACTGAATCGCATCGGTAGCAATACGGATGTTGCCATCGGTGCCATTCTTGAAGCCAATCGGGGCCGACAGGCCAGAGGCCAGCTCGCGGTGGACTTGGCTCTCGGTGGTGCGCGCGCCAATAGCCCCCCAGCTGATCAGGTCGCCAATGTATTGCGGCGAGATCACGTCCAAGAATTCGCTACCGGCAGGCACACCCAGACGGTTGATATCGATCAGCAGTTGGCGGGCCATACGCAGGCCTTCGTCAATGCGGTAGCTATCGTCCAAGTACGGATCGTTGATGAGCCCCTTCCAGCCGACGGTGGTGCGGGGTTTTTCAAAGTAGACGCGCATCACGATTTCCAGCGTGTCTGCGTATTGGGCGCGTACGGCTTGCAGACGGCGAGCGTAGTCCAGTGCTGCGGCAGGGTCGTGAATCGAGCATGGGCCAATGATGACCAACAGGCGGTCGTCTGTGCCTGCCATGATGTTGCGAATGCTCTGACGGGTTTGTGTGACCAGCGTTTCGATGCTGGTGCCCCGGATGGGGAAGAAGCGGATTAAATGTTCTGGAGGGGGCAGCACGGTGATGTCCTTGATGCGTTCGTCGTCGGTCTGGCTGGTCTTCTCGACGTGCTGATACCAGGGCTCAGTGACAGGGGTGGCTTGTGTGCTCATGCTTGTCTTCCTTTGGATGGATCAAAGTGGGGGGTTAAAACAAAAAACAACAAAAAACCGCCGGGCTTTGCAGCATCGGCGGTGTGTGAAAAGGGTTCAGGTGCTTGCGCGCTCGCCTCTCTCATCCGCCTGGGATAGAGAAATAGAACCAAAAATAAAAAGCGCGTGCAATCGACATGGGAAAGCAATGTAGCACAGTCTGGTGCATGGCATTGCAAGGTGGGCAGGGCGCCTCAGCGGTACCGTTGCTGCCACCAGTGTTGCCAGTGCCGCAATACACCCTGCCACCATGATGCGGGCGTGCTGGGTGCGGACAGAGGTGCTTCAGAGCTTCCTGCCAACAGCAAACCCAGACCCTGCTGGTACATGTCCAACAGCAGCAGACCCTCGCCCAAAGTGCGCCAGGCCAATTGCTCCATCTGGTCAAAGGCGATGCCCTCGCCACTACTGCGTTGTGCCAGAGCCTCACGCCAGCGTTGCACAGCCTGTGCCAGCTCGCGCAAGGCCCGCTGGTAGCTGCTCCATTCGTACATGGTCTTCCAAGCGGCCCCCAGGTGGCCCACAAACGCTTGGTGGTGACGCAGTTCTTGGGCCAAGGCAGCCGCACGGCGGGCGATGGCGGTGGATTCACGGCGCCGCCGCCGCGCACCCACAGCCACATCCAGCGCCTTGGCCAGTGCGCTGACGCTGTCACGCAACAGGCGCAACTCTTCATCGGCTACGCATTCGCGCAGCAGGTAACTGATGTCGGCAAACGATTGTGCCGTCTGCGAGGCTTCAGTCAGTGGCCCGGACATAGTGCAGTCCTGTGGGCAGTGCCAAGCCGTAGGCAAGGTCTGCGGCTCAGGCGGTGCCCCCTACTGTCAAGCCATCAATGCGCAAGGTGGGTTGCCCCACCCCTACGGGCACGCTTTGGCCTTCCTTGCCGCAGGTGCCCACTCCGCTGTCCAAGCGCATGTCGTTGCCAATCATGCGGATCTTTTTCAGGGACTCAGGGCCACTGCCAATGATGGTGGCGCCTTTGACCGGATACAAGATTTTGCCGTTCTCAACCCAATAGGCTTCGCTGGCGCTGAAGACAAACTTGCCCGAGGTGATGTCCACCTGTCCGCCACCAAAGTTGCTGGCGTACAGCCCCTTTTTGATGCTGGCGATGATTTCTTGCGGATCTTTGTCGCCACCGAGCATGTAGGTATTGGTCATGCGTGGCATGGGGATGTGGGCATAGCTTTCGCGGCGGCCATTGCCGGTGGGGGCCACACCCATCAAGCGCGCATTGAGGGCGTCTTGGATGTAGCCCTTGAGGATGCCGTCTTCGATCAGCACATTGCGCTGGCTGGCATGGCCCTCGTCATCCACATTGAGTGAGCCGCGCCGATCGGCCAGTGTGCCATCGTCAAGCACGGTCACGCCCTTGGCGGCTACGCGTTGACCAATGTGGCCACTGAAGGCGCTGGAGCCTTTGCGATTGAAATCGCCCTCCAGCCCGTGGCCTACGGCCTCGTGCAATAGCACGCCGGGCCAGCCGGGGCCAAGCACCACGGTCATTTCTCCTGCGGGCGCTGGGCGTGATTCCAAATTGACCAGTGCAGCATGCACGGCTTCGTCTACATACTGTGTGATCAGTGTTTCATCAAAATAGGCCAGACCAAAGCGGCCGCCGCCCCCGGCAGAGCCTACCTCGCGGCGTCCCCCCTGTTCGGCAATTACCGTGACCGACAAGCGCACCAGCGGGCGTACGTCGGCGGCGAGCGTACCATCGGCACGGGCCACCAGCACCACATCGTATTCGCTGGCCAAGCCCGCCATGACTTGGGCCACCCGGGGGTCTTTGGCACGGGCACGTTGCTCTACGCGTTCGAGCAAGGCCACTTTGGCCGTGCTGTCTAAGCTGGCGATGGGGTCGGTGCCGGGGTACAAGCTCCGGCTGGTGGCTACCTTTTGTGTGGGAACACGCACCTTGCCTGCCTGTGCGACGGCACCGATAGAGCGCACCGTGCGGGCCGCATCAAGCAGCGAGGCCGCCGAAATATCATCCGAGTAGGCAAAGGCGGTTTTCTCGCCGCTCACGGCCCGCACCCCCACGCCTTGGTCAATACTGAACGAGCCGGTCTTGACGATGCCTTCCTCCAGACTCCAACCTTCGCTGCGGGTGTACTGAAAATACAAGTCGGCATCATCGACCTGATGGGCACGGATTTCTGCCAAGGCTTGTGCCAGATGGCTTTCGTCCAGCCCAAAAGGGGTCAGTAGTAACTGGCGGGCAATGTCGATACGTTCAAGGGTAGGCGCGCGCCGCGGTGCGGCAGAAGTGGTACGGGAGGTCATGCGGTCATTTTAGGGTGCAGGCTCTGGCTGTGCAGGTGCTTCCCCCATCGGAATGCCTGTCACGTCTACAGGCTGGTTGTGTGTCACGGGCATGCGTTGCGCCCTGGCAATCGACATCAGAATGCCCAGTGCCAATCCCAGCGTCACCATGGCAGTGCCACCATAGCTGATAAAGGGCAGGGGCACCCCCACCACGGGCAGCATGCCGCTGACCATGCCCATATTCACAAAGGCATAGGTGAAGAAGATCATGGACACGGCGCCTGCCATGAGCCGCCCAAACAGGGTGTTGGCTCCCAACGCAATAGCCAGCCCCCGCCAAACCAGAAACAAGAAGCAGGCCACCAGCAGCAAATTGCCCAGCAAACCGAACTCCTCGGAGTAGGCCGCAAAGATGAAATCGGTGGTGCGCTCCGGAATGAACTCTAAGTGCGTTTGGGTGCCAGCCATGAAGCCCTTGCCCCAGACGCCGCCTGAGCCAATAGCAATCATTCCTTGGATGATGTGAAAGCCCTTGCCCAGCGGATCGCGGGTGGGGTCGAGCAAGGTGCACACCCGCTGTTGCTGGTAATCATGCAGCAAAGGCCAGCGCACGCCGGGGGCGCACAGGTCATCACCAAACCACACGATCAGGCCAATACCAATCAAGCCCAGCAGTACCGGCGGAATCACCAGCTTCCAGGGTAGGCCCGCAAAGAAGATGACGGACAAGCCCGCCGCCAGCACCAACAGCGAGGTGCCCAGGTCGGGCTGCTTCATGATCAGCCCCACCGGCATGGCCAGCAGAGCTGCTGCCACCAAAAAGTCCAGTGGTCGCAATTGCCCCTCACGCTTCTGGAACCACCAAGCCAGCATCAGCGGCATGGCAATCTTGAGCAGCTCGCTGGGCTGTATCACCACGCCCACGTTAATCCAGCGTTGTGAGCCCTTTTTGGTAATGCCAAACAGGGCCACAGCCACTAGCAAAATCACCCCCAGTGTGTATAGGGGCACGGCCAGCATCAGCAGCCGTTGGGGCGGCACTTGGGCCACAACAAACAGAATGCCTGCGGCCAACGCCATATTGCGACCGTGATCCATGAAGCGGGTGCCGTGGTCATAGCCCGATGAATACATAGCCAGTAGCCCCAGACTGGCTAGCAGCATCAATGCCAGTAGCAGCCAGCCATCAAAACCGCGAAAGAATGGCTGTAAACGCTGTAGCAGCGACGGCTGCTCAAAAGTGATTCCCATGGCGCAATTATCGGTGTGGACGGCAAAAATTGCGCTACAATAGCGGCTTGAATTTGCAAACGCTTCAAAAAAGCCCAGCAAACACTCAAATTTAAGACAATTTAAAAAGTCAAATTTTAGTGTTATAATTCAAAGCTTAGCGGCTGTAGCTCAGCTGGATAGAGTACTTGGCTACGAACCAAGGGGTCGTGGGTTCGATTCCTGCCAGCCGCACCAATAGGTAAGCCCTGAAGTCGCAAGGTTTCAGGGCTTTTTCCTTTAGGTGTTCTCTCGATGAGCAAGGCATTCACCAAAGAAACAGAAGCTGTCGATGAAGATGACGTCAGCTTGCCGCCACTGCCAGCAGGCAGCAAAAATTACATCACCCCGGTGGGCTATGGTCGTCTGAAGGCTGAGTTGTTGGCCTTGATCGATACCGAGCGCCCTCGCATTGTTGATATTGTCCATTGGGCTGCCAGCAATGGTGATCGCTCAGAAAATGGCGACTACCTCTACGGCAAAAAACGACTGCGTGAAATCGACCGGCGCATTCGCTTTCTGACCAAGCGCCTAGAGTTGGCAGAAGTGGTAGACCCGGCGGTACACATGGGCAATACCCAAGTCTTTTTTGGTGCTACGGTCACTTATGTCGATGATCTGGACTGTGAGCGCACCGTCACTATTTTGGGCATTGACGAGGCTGACAGTGCGCAAGGCCAGATCAGTTGGATCTCTCCCGTGGCACGGGCCTTATTGAAGGCCAGGCAGGGCGATCAGGTAGATTTGCCCACCCCTGCCGGAGTCCGTACCCTAGAGCTGTTGCAGGTGCAATACAGCGCGGTTTTTTCGGCGCTGTCGTCAGCGGCGTGAAGCGCGTAGTACTGCAGGCACCCGGCGCAGGTTGCGCAAAGCGGTTTCTAGGTGGGCTTGATCACGCACAGCCACAATAAACCGCAGGTCGATGGTGTCTAGCGCCACCTCGTCATCCATATCCACATGGATGATGTCGGCCTCGGCTTCGGCCAATTCGGATGCGACTCTGGCCAATACCCCTTTACCATTGCTGATGGTGACGACAACGCCGGCTTCAAACAAGCGGGAGGGCTCATCGGCCCAATCCACCGTGATAAAGCGTTCACTGTCTTTGTGTTGCAGCTTTTGTGCAGTGGCGCACTGTGCTGTATGAACCACCAAGCCCTCACCCCGACCGAGGTAGCCAATGATGTTGTCCCCCGGAATGGGGCGGCAGCAATGGGCATATTGCACCGAAGCATTTTCACTGCCATCCAACGTCAGGCCACCTTGAGATACTGTTTCGTGCGAGGTATAGCGTTCGCGTGTCATGAGCAGGGCATCAGGTCGGTAGCCGTGCTCGCTCATCAAGACGGTCAGTCGTTTGGCGACGATACTGGCAATGCGCTTGCCCAGACCGATGTCGGTCATGAGCTCATCACGGCTGCGGCTGCCAGTAAAGCGCAGCAGCTTGTCCCAGACCGCCTGTGTGTTGCCATCGGCGGGGGGCAGTTCCTCAATGCCTTCGGCACGCAAAGCCTGTGTGAGCAGTTTTTCTCCGAGACCTTCGGACTCTGAGTGGGCCAGGGTTTTGAGGTAATGTCGGATTTTGGAGCGTGCCCGACCTGTGCGGACAAAACCCAACCAAGCTGGGTTGGGGGTGGCATCGGCGGTGGTGATAATTTCCACCACATCACCGTTTTTCAGTTCGGTGCGCAGTGGTACCTGCTCGTTATTGATTTTGGCGGCTGAGGTGCGGTTGCCAATGTTGCTGTGGATGGCATAAGCAAAGTCCACCACGGTGGCCCCCTGTGGCATGGCCATGATCTGGCTCTTGGGGGTAAACACGTACACGGCGTCTGGAAACAGATCGACTTTGACATGATCCCAGAATTCGGCGGCATCACGCGTTTCGTTCTGGATGTCTAGTAGAGATTGCAGCCATTTGGTGCCCAGTCGGTCGGCGGCAGTGCCATCGTGTTCTTGGGCTTTGTAAAGCCAATGCGCAGCGACACCGGCCTCGGCAATGATGTGCATCTCCTCGGTGCGCAACTGGAATTCAATGTTGATGCCAGAAGGGCCGACCAAGGTGGTGTGTAGCGACTGATAGCCGTTGAGCTTGGCAATGGCGATATGGTCTTTGAACTTGCCCGGTACGGGTTTGTACATCTGGTGCAGCAGACCCAGGCCGGTATAGCAGTCGGTGATGGTGGGCACAATGACGCGAAAGCCGTAGAGGTCTGTGACCTGGGCAAAGCTCAAGTGCTTGAGCGTCATCTTTTGGTAAATGGCATACAGGGTTTTTTCGCGGCCCGCCAGACGTACCTTCATGCCATTTTTGCTGAACACCGCATCTACATCGGCCTGCACTTTTTGCACCAAGTCGCGGCGTCGGTTGCGTGCTTTGTTGATGGCTTTGTTCAGGGTGGCATAACGCCAAGGGTGCAGGTGACGGAAAGACAGGTCTTGTAATTCGCGAAAAGTTTGGTTTAGGCCCAAACGGTGCGCAATGGGGGCATAGATTTCTAAGGTTTCAGACGAAATGCGCTTCCATTTGCTGCGTGGCATATCTGACAGCGTGCGCATATTGTGTGTACGGTCGGCCAGCTTGATAAGAATGACACGCACATCGCGCGCCATAGCCAGCAGCATTTTGCGAAAAGACTCAGCCTGGTTTTCCTCACGGGTGTCAAATTGCAGTTTGTCGAGTTTGGTCAACCCATCGACCAGTTCGGCCACTGGGGCGCCAAAACGCTCAATCAGGTCGGCCTTGGTGATGCCGCAGTCTTCCATAGCATCGTGCAGCAAAGCTGCCATCAAGGCCTGTGCATCGAGTTTCCAGGTGGCACACTGTGCCGCCACAGCAATAGGATGTGTGATGTAGGGCTCACCGCTATTGCGTAATTGGCCCAAGTGGGCAGTATCTGCATAGCGATAGGCTTGGCGCACCAGCTCAATGCTGGCGGGGTCTAGATAGTCTAGGTTGTCGGTCAGGGCTGCAAAGCTGGCTGCTGCTGCATTGGCAGCCGCCGTAGCGTTCCCGCCAGCCGGGTGGTCACCCGCATTGGAGGAGCCAGGGGAGGAGGAAGATTTCAATGCCGCATTCATCCCTTAAATGTAGCGCCGCTGCGGGGGGTCGTAAAAGCTGGATAAAAGACCATAAAAAAAGCACCGTCATGAGCGGTGCTTTTGCCATGGCACACAGGCCAGTGGATCAGGTAGGAACCTTCTTGAGCATTTCCAGGCCGACCTTGCCAGCTGCAATTTCGCGCAGGGCCGTGACGCCGGGCTTGTTCTTGCTGTCGATGCGTGGAGCATGACCTTGGCTGAGCATACGGGCGCGGTAGGTGGCTGCCAGCACCAATTGGAAGCGATTAGGAATTTGCTCAAGGCAATCTTCTACAGTGATGCGGGCCATGATTTCTCCGGGGGAAAGGATAAGTGCTTCAGGGGATGTCGAGCGACGCGAAGGTGGCCGCTTTGGCGCGCCGCTGTGCGGCGTAGCGCAGGCGCTGGGCATGAACAATGGTGCTGAGATCTTGCACTGCCCGATCAAACAAGTCGTTGATTATAACGAAATCAAACTGGTGGGCTTGGGCCATTTCTTCGCGTGCGTTGTGCAACCGCAGGGCCATGACTTCGGGGCTGTCTTCGCCCCGGCCTTGTAGGCGGGCGCGCAACTCTTGCCAGCTGGGCGGCAAAATGAAGATCAGCACCGCAGCAGGAAAGGTTTGGCGCACTTGCAGCGCACCTTGGTAGTCAATTTCGAGCACCACATCCGCGCCGTCGGCCATACGGGCTTCGATGGCCTGTTTAGAGGTGCCATAGCGTTGCCCATGAACATGGGCCCATTCGACAAAAGCATCGGCGGCCACCATGGCATCAAATTCGGCGGCTGAGGCAAAGAAGTATTCGCGTCCGTGTTGCTCTTGCCCGCGTGGGGCACGGGTGGTGTGCGAGATCGACAACTGCAACTGCGAGTCTTGTGCCAGCAGTGCCTTGACCAAACTGGATTTGCCAGCCCCGCTGGGGGCGGCCACTACAAACAGATTTCCGGGGTAATCCATAAAAAACGATGTCGTTATTCGATGTTCTGTACCTGTTCGCGCATTTGCTCGATCAGCACTTTCATGTCCACGCTGATGCGGGTCAGCTCTAGCGCGGCGGATTTGGAACCAAGGGTATTGGCCTCGCGGTGCAGCTCTTGGATCAGAAAATCCAGCCGTTTGCCAATGTCACCACCTTGGTGCAGCAGACGTTCGATTTCGTCCAAGTGCGATTGCAGCCGCGTGACTTCTTCTGCGACATCGATACGGATGGCAAAAGCCGTGGCTTCGGACAGGGCGCGGTCTTGTGCGGCTTCGGGGGTGGCGCTGCCTTCGGCCAGACCCATAGCTTCTTTCCAGCGTTCCATAAAACGCTGGCGTTGTTGCTCTACCAGTCGGGGCACCAGAGGGACAGACTGTAAGGCCAGGGTGCGCAGTTGGCTGACCCGTTCATGCAGCATGGTGGCTAGGCGTGTGCCTTCTTGGGCGCGTGCTTGGAGCAGGGCATCCAGGCTCTGGTGTGCCAAGGCGGTGATAGGGCCGCTCCAGTCTTCGGGGGCTGCACTGGTGCCGGTGGAAAAGCGCAGCACTTCGGCTACAGACAGCGGGCGAGCCTGGGGCAGCCAAGCTTGCACCGTATCTTGTAGAGAGCTAAGACGCTGTACCAGCCGGGGATTGATATCGGGCAGGGCGCTGGCATCGGCTTGCTCTAGCCAAGCGCGGACTTCGACTTTGCCACGCTTGATTTTTTGTGTGACCAAGGTGCGCAGCACGGGCTCCAAGGCACGCAGTTCGTCAGGTAGGCGCAGTGATAGATCAAGAAAGCGGCTGTTGACCGAGCGGATTTCCAGACCCAGGCGACGGCTTGGCGATGCGACCGATTCGGTGGCAGTGTGGCCTTGGGGCGTACCCAGCTGGGCGCTGGCGTATCCGGTCATGCTGTAAACTGGCATCAGGCTTTTGGTGGGTTGCTTGCAATGCACGGGATTATCCGGCTTATGTACAGACTGGCCCGTTTTCTGCGAAAAATATGTCCAAAATCAAACCAGCGCCATTGCCACCCGATACCCCTCTGGGTGGATACCGTGTGATACGTCGGCTGGCTGCTGGTGGTTTCGGCGTGGTCTACTTGGCTATTGACGGTGATGGTCAAAAAGTGGCCATCAAGGAGTATCTGCCCTCGTCACTGGCCACGCGCGCACCGGGTGAGCTGACGCCCAAGGTGCCCCCTGAAAAGCTTTCGTTGTACCGGTTGGGGCTGAAGAGCTTTTTTGAAGAAGGGCGCGCACTGGCGCAAATCTCACACCCTTCGGTGGTGAGTGTGCTCAACTTCTTCCGTGAAAACGAGACCGTTTACATGGTGATGAACTACCTAGAAGGCGCGTCCTTGCAGGATTTCATCGTCACGGCCCGTGATCTCAAACGCGAAAAGGTGTTTCGGGAGTCCACCATCCGCTCTTTATTTGACGAGGTGTTGCGCGGCTTGCGCATTGTGCATCAGCACAAGATGTTGCACTTGGACATCAAGCCTGCCAATGTTTTTGTGACCGATGACAATCGGGCCGTGTTGATTGATTTTGGTGCTGCGCGTGAGGTGTTGTCTAAAGAGGGCAATTTCATTCGGCCCATGTACACCCCCGGTTTTGCAGCCCCCGAGATGTACCGGCGTGATTCGTCAATGGGGCCGTGGACAGACATTTACGCCATTGGTGCCTGCATTTATGCTTGTATGCAGGGCTTTCCGCCCACCGAAGCACCGCAGCGCCAAGACAAAGACCGCCTGACGCTGGCGCTGGGCAAACTGCGTGGGGTCTACTCCGACAATCTGATTGAGGTGGTGGAGTGGTGCATGGCACTCGACCCGCTGTCACGTCCGCAGTCGGTATTTGCTTTGCAAAAAGAACTCAGCCGTGAGGGCGAGCGTCGCTATACCAAACTGACCGTGGCTGAAAAGATGCGAATGCAAATTGATTCGTTGGTGTCTGACACCCGCAAGAATGTGCAAAAAGTGGCTGCACCTGCTGCTGGTATCGGGGCCAAGCCGTCATGAAGTTTTCAGTCTTTCAGATCAGCC
The DNA here is from genome assembly GCF_042652905.1 of Giesbergeria sinuosa. NCBI lineage: Bacteria > Pseudomonadati > Pseudomonadota > Betaproteobacteria > Burkholderiales > Comamonadaceae > Giesbergeria > Giesbergeria sinuosa. The sequence goes on from NZ_JBHSHJ010000001.1 coordinate 163,375, forward strand.
GACGGGGTGGCCGAGAAAAAAACGAAGACCGCATGGGGTACTGCTATACCCGTGAGGCCAGTTTGTTTGTGTTGGCCGATGGTATGGGGGGCCATCCAGAAGGGGAGGTGGCCGCTCAGATTGCGTTGCAAACTATTTCGGCCCAATTCCAACACCAGGCCAAGCCCACGGTGCCAGATGCGCAGGCATTCTTGACCTCTGCCTTGTTGGCTGCCCACCATCAAATTTTGCGTTACGCCAGTGACAAGGCCATGCTGGATTCACCACGCACCACATTGGTGGCAGCTGTATTGCAAAATGGCAGTGCCACTTGGATCCATTGTGGTGATTCGCGCCTGTACGTCGTGCGTGGCCGGGAGTTGCTGACGCGCACCCGCGACCATTCCTTTTTAGAGTTGGGGCGGGCTCCACCATCAGGGTCAGACCGCTTCAATCGCAATGTGTTGTTCACCTGTCTGGGTTCACCCACCAAGCCCATATACGACATGACCGGCCCGGTGCCGTTGGAGCAGGGAGATCGCATCTTGCTGTGCTCGGATGGTCTTTGGAGCAGTGTGGACGATGTGGAGATCACACGCCAGTTGGGCAGTTTGGCGGTGTCGCAGGCGGTGCCAGAACTGGTAGAGGCCGCCTTGCGCAAGGCAGGTGCCAGCAGCGACAACGTGACTGTGGTGGCGTTGGAGTGGGAGACGCCCGATACCTTTGAATCTACCCAAGGAATTTCTACCGACAGCATCGGGGATGGCATTTTTGCTTCTACCATCCAAGCTGGGCCATTGGATACCTTGGTCGATGATTTGGATGAGGAGGCCATTGAACGCTCCATCGCGGAGATCAATGAGGCCATTCGCCGTTCAGCGGCCCGCAAAGCGTAACTCTCTGTGTTTGTTGTTTCATGATGAAAATTGTTCTGGCCTCCAATAACCAAGGCAAGCTGGTCGAATTGCAAGCGATGTTGGCCCCCTTGGGGGTAGAACTGGTGCGTCAGGCCGATTTGGGGGTGGGTGAGGCGGATGAGCCCCACGGCACCTTTGTTGAAAATGCGTTGGCTAAGGCCCGTTTTGCCTCGGCCCATACAGGGTTGCCGGCGCTGGCTGACGATGCGGGCCTGTGTGTAGACGCTTTTGGTGGTTTGCCGGGGGTGGATACGGCTTACTATTGCACCCAGTTTGGCTACGAGAAAAGCGATGCCAACAACGTGCGCGCCTTGCTGGAGCAGTTGCAAGGGCAAAGCAACCGCCGTGCTGCGATGGTGAGCACACTGGTGGCTGTGCGCAGTCCCCAAGATCCCGAACCACTGATTGCGGTGGGCCGTGTAGTGGGCCAGATCACGCACCAGCCCCAAGGCAGCAATGGCTTTGGTTTTGATCCGGTGATGTGGATTCCAGAATTTGGCAAGACCTTTGCCGAGTTGCCAGTAGAAGTCAAAAATGCCCATAGCCACCGGGGTCGTGCCACGCAGCAGATGTTGGCTTTGTTGCGCGAACGCTGGTTGTAAGCGATGGCTGTGGTGATTCCTGTGGCTTCGGCCTCGCAGGCTGGGCCTGCTGCGCAACGCGACGTTCAACATTACATGCGCCCCGGCTTGCTGCAATTGAGCAGCTTGCCGCCTTTGTCGCTGTATGTGCACCTGCCTTGGTGTCTCAAAAAATGTCCTTATTGTGATTTCAATTCCCACGCTTGGGATGAAGGCCAGCAGGGTGTGCCAGAACAACGTTATATAGACGCGCTGGTACGGGATTTGGAGGCATCCTTGCCGTTGATTTGGGGACGGCAGGTTCATAGTATTTTCATTGGCGGAGGCACACCCAGCCTGTTTTCGCCTGAGGCCATCGACCGTTTGTTGGGTGACATCCGTGCTCGCCTGCCACTGGCACCTGGTTGCGAGATCACTTTGGAGGCCAATCCGGGCACCTTTGAGAAGCACCGATTTCGGGCCTTTCGGGCTGCCGGGGTCACACGTTTGTCGATAGGCGTACAAAGCTTTAACGACCGCCATTTGCAGGCTTTGGGTCGGGTGCATGACCGTGCCCAAGCCTTGGCTGCGGCAGAGGAGGCCGCCCATGCCTTTGAGACCTTCAACCTCGACCTGATGTACGCGTTGCCAGGCCAAAGCATGGCCGAGTTGGAGCAGGACGTGCGTACGGCGCTGGCTTTGGCCCCGCCCCACTTGTCCATTTACCACCTGACGGTTGAGCCCAACACCTGGTTTGCTAAACACCCACCTGCACTACCCGAGGAAGATGATGCTTATGCCATGCTCGATGGCATCACCGAATGGACGGGGCAGAGCGGTTTGGTGCGCTATGAGGTGTCGGCTTATGCCCGTGGCGACCATGCCTGTTTTCACAACACCAACTACTGGCAGTTTGGTGACTATCTGGGCATTGGGGCTGGCGCACACAGCAAACTGAGTTTTGCCCACCGCATTGTGCGTCAGGTGCGTTTTCGGGAGCCGCGTTTGTATATGGAGCACGCTTTGGCGGGCTGGGCTGTGACGCAAGACGACGATGTACGCCGTGCCGATTTGCCTTTTGAATATATGCTCAATGCCCTGCGCCTGCGCGAGGGCTTTGTATTGCAGGATTTTGTGGAACGCACAGGGCTGCCATTAACCGCCATTGCCCGTGGTTTGGATGAGGCTGAGCGCAAAGGCCTGATAGTGCGTGATCTGGTGCGCGTGCGCCCGACGGAGCGGGGTTTTGATTTTCTGAGCGATTTACAAGCGATTTTCTTGGATGGTGCTGCCTGAGCTATCCGCCAACCCCAGACGATAGAATCTGCCCCGCGCAGCGTGCGGTGGCACGTTTGGCGTCCGTGCAATGCGGCCTCCTTTCTGCCTTCCCCGTGACCCTGACCCCCTGCCTTCGGGCTTGATTCCTTATGAGTGTGAGCTATGCATCCCAGTGAGGCCACGTTGATTCCCTACCGCGTCTCGCCGGTGCCCGATGTGCGCAATGTGCTGGTTTTTGCACCACACCCCGACGATGAAGTGTTTGGCTGTGGGGGAGCCATCGCCCTGCATGTGCAAGCAGGCCATCAGGTGCGGGTGATTTTGCTCACCGCAGGAGACCACGGTGATCTGTCTGGCACCCAAGGCAGTTATGCACAGACCCGTTTGGCTGAAACGGCCGCTGCTGCACGGCTGCTGGGGCTGCCACCACCAGATTGTTGGCATCTGCCCGATCGTGGCGTGGTGTATGGTGAGTCGCTCGTCGGACAGATGCTCGAGGCCATGCAGACGTGGCAGGCCGAGGTGGTTTATGCCCCTTCTCCTTGGGAGTTGCACCCCGACCATGTCGCTACAGCGATGGCCGCAGTAGAAGCACTGCGCCGTTGGCAAGAGGGCGCTTGTACCCTGCGCTTATACGAAGTCAGTGCGCCCTTGCGCCCCAACACGCTGTTGGATATTTCGCCTGTCTGGGACACCAAGCAACAGGCCATGGCTGTCTTTGCCAGTCAGGAAGCAAAGCTGCCTTATGCCAGCTTTATTGCGGCGCTGAACCGTTTTCGTGCCCTGACGGTGCAGCCAGGGGTCGATGTGGTGGAAGCATTCGAAACCTATTCTGCCAGCGACTTGCGTGCGGGTGGGCCTCTGATGATCGGCTCTGAGCGTCAGCGCCTCCTCTCCAAGGCCATTGCGGTCACACCGCAGGATATGCCCTTGGTTTCGGTCATCATCCGTACTTTGGGGCGTAGCACCTTGGGTCAGGCGCTGCGCTCTGTCCAAGGGCAAACTTACAGCCACCTCGAAGTCCTGTTGGTGGATGCCGCTGGCACCGGCTTATCTGTGCTGCCGCCCGAAGCAGAAGGCTTGGGTGTGCGTGTGGTGTCTCAAGGACAACGCCTACAACGCACCCGTGCTGCCAATGTGGGTTTGCAGGCCGCTGCTGGTCAATACCTGCTCTTTCTGGACGATGACGATTGGATTTACCCCGACCATATCGCCAAGCTGGTGCTGTGCTTGCGCCAGAGCAGCACCGCCCAAGCGGCCCATACGGCGGTGGAATGCGTTAATGACCAAGGCCAGCCACTGGGTGAGGTGTTTGATTTTCCCTATGCGCCGCGTGAGCTGTGTTATGGCAACTTCATGCCCATCCATGCGGTACTTTTTGCACGGTCGTTGGTAGAGGCAGGTTGTTGGCTGGATGAAACCTTTGACCTGTATGAAGATTGGGATTTTTGGCTGCAAATCGAGTGCCACACCCCATTTGTCTTTGTACCGGGGGTTTCGGCAGCCTACCGTATCCATGCTGGAGCCGGGGCCGGGGTGCAGACCGACCAAGCAACAGCCCACACAGCCACGGCCCGTCTTTATGGCAAGTGGGGTGTATTGCAGTCAGCACAGACCTTTGAGGAGCTGATCACCCGCGCTTTGATGCGCCGCCAGCTCTACCGGCAACTGGCACACCAGACCCAAGTAGCCAGCGCACTGGGGGAGTCCTTGCATGTGCAGCAGCAGCAAGCCTTGATGGCCCAACAAGCCGCAGACCAAGCCCGTCAAGACGCACACCATTGGCGCCAGGCGCATGAACAAGCCTTGGCCCATCGCGATTTGTTGGAATGGTCGCATGACCAAGTGCAGCAGCAGCGTGAACACCTCCAGCAGCTTCATGATGAATTGGTGCAAGAGTGTGCGCGTCTACAGCAGCAGCACCACCAATTGGCCCAGCAACTCACCGAGACGGTGGCCCATACCGAGCAAGAGCGCGCCCAAGCCCAAGCCACCACCGGCCAGTTGGCACAAGAAATTGCCCGTTTGCAAACGGATCTGCAACTCACGCACAACCACGCAGCCCATTTGCAACGTTCCTTGGATGCCCGCAGCAACGAGGTGCAGGCGTTGGTGTCCAGTACCTCTTGGCGTGTTTCGCGGCCCGTACGTGTCGCAGGCAAGTTATTGCGGGATTTTCGTGGTGCTTGGGCTGCCTTGGATGTGGCCCGTCAGCGGGGCTGGGGTATCGGCCATTTGCTGCGCCGCAGTGCCGAGGTCTATCGCCATGAAGGCTTGGGTGGAGTACGCCAGCGCGCCCGGCGTTTATTGCAGACAACATACCCACCGGTGGTCTCCACCGATGCAGCAGGGGCGTCCGCTGCTTCTGTGGTGACTTCGCCTCCTGCGCCAGATCGCAGCTATGCCCACTGGGTGGCCCAATTTGACACCTTGGATGCTGCCGCTCTGGAGCGTCTGCGTCAGCGTGTGGCGCAATTGACCGCCACACCGTTGGTGTCGTTGGTGATGCCGGTCTATAACCCGGTGGCGCGTGATTTGCAGCGGGCCATTGCCTCAGTGCAAGCACAGCTTTATCCCCATTGGGAGTTGTGCATCTGTGACGATGCCTCTAGCAACGCCACTACGCGCGCTCTTTTAGAAGCTGTAGCGGCTGCCGAGCCACGCATTAAATTGGCGTTTCATGCCAACAACCAACATATCTCGCACGCTACCAACACCGCGATTGCTTTGGCTCAAGGCCAGTATGTGGGTTTCTTAGACCATGACGATGAACTGCGTCCCCATGCCCTGCTCTATGCGGTAGAAACCTTTGCCAGTCACCCACAAGCCAAGGTGCTGTACTCGGACGAAGACAAAATCGACGAAGCCGGTAACCGCTTTGATCCTTACTTCAAGCCCGACTTCAACTTGGGGCTGCTGCGCTCGCACAACTATATGTGCCACTTTGCTGTGTATGAGCGTGCCTTCCTGAACCAGATTGGTGGCCCCCGCCCCGGCTTTGAGGGCGCACAAGACTACGACCAAGCCTTGCGCGCGGTGGACAGTTTGCGCGATTGCCCAGGTGCCGTGGTGCATATTCCCACCATTTTGTACCACTGGCGCACAGCCGTAGGCAGCACCGCCTCAGGCCACAGCAACAAGTCCTATGCCTTCTTGGCGGGACAAAAGGCACTGACCGAACACCTTCAGCGCCGAGGCTTGCAAGGCACGGTAGAGGAAGCGCCCGAAGCCGCCGGTATGTACCGCATTTGCTGGCAACGCCCAGAGTCTTTGCCATTGGTCAGCATCATCATCCCGACACGCAACGGACAGGCGCTGGTGCGTCAGTGCCTAGATAGTTTGCGCCAAACCAGCTATCCGCGCTACGAAGTCATTTTGGTAGACAACGGCAGCGACGACCCCGAAGCCTTGGCCTTCTTTGCCGAGCGTGAGCGCAGCGGCCAAATCCGTGTTTTCCGTGATGACAGCCCGTTCAACTTTTCGGCTATCAACAACCACGGTATCCGTCAGGCCGCCCAAGGCGAGTTCATCTTGTTGATGAACAACGATATTGAAATCACCCACCCTGAATGGCTGGATGAAATGGTCGGCCCAGCCATGGAGCCGGGCGTTGGTTGTGTGGGTGCCCGGCTGTGGTACCCCGATGGCCGTTTGCAACATGGCGGTGTGGTGCTGGTGTGTGGTGTGGCTGGACACGCACACAAATACCTGCCCCGTGGCCGACATGGTTATATGGGGCGGGCTGTGCTGGCGCAAGAGTTTGTGGCTGTCACCGCAGCTTGTTTGCTGGTGCGGCGCAGCATCTACGAAGAAGTGGGGGGGTTGGACGAAACCTTGGCCGTTGCTTTTAACGATGTGGATTTCTGTCTGCGGGTGCATGAGGCGGGTTACCGCAATCACTGGACACCCTATGCCGAACTGATTCATCACGAATCCGTCTCGCGCGGTTATGAAGACACCCCAGAAAAGCAACAGCGTTTCAAACGCGAGATTGATACCTTGCAATCACGCTGGCCACACCTGCTGGCCCACGATCCCTGCTACAACCCCAATCTCACGATGGATGCCGAAGACTTCTCGCTGGCCTGGCCTCCGCGTAGCTCGGCCCGTATCCACTGACCACCCCCATGACGACCGATACTGCACCTACCTCTTCCCCCTCTGGTCGCCTGACGCAGATCCTGCCCCTGCTGGCTTGTCCTCGTTGTAGTGGCGCACTCCACATGGCAGCCCAGACACTGCAATGTGGTGCTTGTGCCGCAGTTTATCCGGTGCGTGCTGGGGTGCCGGTGCTGTTGCCTGAGAGTATGCAGGAGCCGGGTGTGGGTACCGTATCGGCAGACGACCCCGTGTCGCGCCATCCCTATAGCCCGGCCGCATTGGAGATTATCGAGGCGCATCGCGATGGTTGGGTGCTGGACTTAGGGGCAGGGGGCAAGCATCAGCGTTGGGACAATGTCATTCAGATTGACATCTTTCGTTTTCCGATGACCGATGTGGTTTGTACCGCTGACCGACTGCCGTTCCGAGATAACGCCTTCAAGGCCGTCATCAGCCAGGCTGTGTTTGAGCACTTGCAATTCCCAGAATGGGCCGCCGCAGAAATCCGCCGCGTGCTCCAGCCCGGTGGCATTGCCAAAATCGATACCGCTTTTTTGCAACCCGAGCACGGCTACCCCCACCATTTTTACAACGCCACTGAAACCGGCCTGCGCCACTGGTTCCGTGACTTTGATATCCGCTGGAGTGGCGTGGAGGCCTACCAGCATCCCCAATGGTCTTTGAGTTGGTTTTTGGGGGTGTATCTGGATCGGGTGGCGCCTGCCCATCAGGCGTTGCTGCGTCAAACCACAGTCGGTGATTTGTTGAGCGCATTGGAGCGCAGGGGGCGTGGACAGACCAGCGAAGCCGACGCTGCGGTGTTGGCCGCCTTAGATGCTTTGCCTTTGCATGCGCAACGCATATTGGCCGCCGGTGTGTCTATCGACGCCATCAATCCGCCTAAATTGCCCACAGGCGTCTCGCCTGCATCACAGGCGGGCACTGACGCAATGACCGGACTGGAGGCCGTGCGCCAACTGTCTTTGGCTCGAGAAGAGCTGTCCTTGTTGCGCACCCAACTTGCATGGATGCAGGAGCAACACACTGTAGTTCAAGATCGGTCGCGTTATTTAGCGCAGTTTTATCCTAAAACCACCCGCGAGGTATTGCGTCGCATCTGGCCTCATATCAGTTGGCGTGCACGATTGCAGTTCAGTGCGGTGGCTTGGTTGCGCGCCTGTTTGTCGCACGATCAATGGCAGCGTTTGCGCAGTTGGGCTGGTGCATGGCGCTCTGTGGCCTCTGAGCAGTCTGCCCCTAGAGGTCAAGCCAGTCAGGAGCGTCCGTTTGCTACCATTATTTTGGAGCCGCGAGATGCCACCGCATTGGCTGACACCTTTTTCTCATTGGTGCGGCAAGATTATTCTGCTTGGGAACTGGTGTTGTTGCAAAGTGATCAACAAAACGTGGCGGTGCGTCAGGCCATGTCTGACTTCGCACGTTTGGATGCACGCGTTTGTATACAGAGCACCTCCGCCACAACGCAGGTTTTCAGTCAGCCCTTGGGGGCAGGTGTGTTTCGACTCTGGGTGCCAGAAGGGGCTACATTGGCCTTTCATGCTCTGCGCAGTTTTATGACACTGGTGCGCCAACACCCACAGGTTAATGCCCTGACTGCTGATCTAGAGTTGACACAGCATGAGGGGGAGACACCTCTGCGTTGCTACCATGAGGGGCTTGATTGGACGCACATCAGCACCATCTCTGCTCCGTGGTACGTGTTGCTGAAAAACGCTGGGAGTGCAACAGATGCAGATCCTAGCGCGCTGGCCTGTGGTCATATTCCAGAGGTTCTTTTTCATCGGCCTGCACCATTGATTTCTTCCACTGCCTCTGTGGCTACCGCACCCCAGTGCTAAGCCGTTGTAGTTCATCCTTTTTTCTTTCTACCATGCACACTGTTTTCCGCTCGCTGGTTTCATGGGCAGGTAGCCTTGCGCTGCTGGCTGGCTGTGCCACCAACTCCCCAATGCCGCCTCATACAGCACCGGTCGCTGTAGCGTCTGTCCCTGTGGTGGTGGCACCGATTGACTATGGTGCGGCAACAGCGCAACATCGCCAGAGTCTGGCGCAGGCCGGGTTGCTGCCAACTTTTGAGAATTACTGGAATACCCACGTAGCCAAAAATTGGCAACAGCTGTTCAACATGGAACATACCAAGAACCTGCCCAGTGCCGAGTTCTATATGGCCTACCACGCCAAGGCCTGGCCCGTGTTGGCGATTGAAGTAGTGGGGGTAGAGCTACAAGATCAACAGGCCACCTTGACCCTACAGATGCGTTTTCAGAACCCAGATAAGAAAGGGCGTGAACATGCCCTATACCGTAAGGATCAATGGACACGTACCGATGATGGGCGTTGGCTGCATGTCGTGACCGACCCCATGCTGGTGGGCGTACATCACTGAGGCAAGTCTGACGCATGTGTTGCAACCAGGCGACAGTTTGCTGCTAACAACCCTTGTTCTACGCCCATTTGCACTGGTGCCATTGTGGCTTGCAGGTGCTTTGGGTACTATCCGCTGACAGTCCGTGCTTCGTGCATCTGTGGTCCGGAACGGCTGGATTGTTTTCTGGTGTAGACTTGTTACCTTGTTAGCTATCTGACATCGGACTTTGTGTCGGTACTTCGTTTCAATCTGTTAGGAGAATAACGTGATGGTTAAAAAAACTCTTGCCGTGGCACTGGGTGCAATGCTCATGGCTGGCTCCGCTGCGGCGGTTGAGGTCAATCAAGGCGGCAAGGGCGACTTGCTGATTGCTCCTCTGTTCATGGTCAAGAATGGTTGGCAGTCTGAACTGAAGGTGATCAACACCAGCGTGACTGATTCTGCTGTTGCTAAGGTCGTGTTCCACGCTCCTGGCCGTAGCGATGAAGTGCTTGACTTCTTGATCTTCCTGAGCCCCGGCGACGTGTGGACTGGTTCCGTGGTTGAGAATGCTGATGGCTCGGTCGGTGTGACCAGTGCTGATGCATCCTCCATCACTGTGGCCAATGCTGGCGGTTGCCCAGCTGCTACCGGTACTTCCGGTTTCCGCCCCACTGAAGCCAAGTTCACCCTGCCCGTGTCTGCTGGCTACGTGAACATTTTCGAATCCCGCATGCTGCGTGGTTTGCCTGTCAACGCTGACGGCACTGTGAGCAAGAGCGCCATCCTGAGTGCTTACTCGGCTGCTTGCTTGGCTAACACCGCCATCGAAACCGACGACACAGACAACGTTCTGACCGGTTCCGTCACCATGTCTAACCCCCTGAACGGCAACAAGCTGACTCTGGGCATGACTGCTCTGGCTGACTACGACAACCTGGCATACTTGACCGTTGGTGGCCTGACTACCTTCGCTACCAACGCAGCCAATTCGTCTAAGCAACAAGTGGAAGACGCTCTGTGGGCTTCGAACTTCGCTGTGCCTTACAACGTGTCTGCTGGCAACATGAGCTTTGCCACTGTGACTTTCCCCACCAAGGAAACGTTCAACCTGAGCGCCGGTTCGCAGTACGCTCCTTTCTTCCCCGCCATCAACAATGTGGCAGCTGACGTTGGTACAGCCGTGCCCGTCGGTTACGACATCCGTGACGAAGAAGAACACAAGGTTGGCACTGTGGGTTGCGCATTCTCTCCTTGCACACCCGACAAGACTGTGTCTCTGCCCCGCGAAGTTAACATCATCCAGTTCATCGCTGGCGCTGGTGAAAGCAACGCTGGTCAAGTTTACACCAGCAGCTTCACTAAGGGTTGGGCTAACGTAGCTATCGCTACCGATGTGTCTGACACCCGTAGCACTGCAAACTACAACAACTTCGGTCAATCCGGCGCCCCCGCACTGACCACCTATATCCACTGGGACATGACCGGTGGTAGCCTGCAAGGTACATGGCAATATGCTGCCAAGACCTATGCTCCTGCTGCCAACTAATTGGGTATAGTCTTCTAACAGAAAATGCCACCAAGGTTCTTGGTGGCATTTTGTATTATGATGTTATATCAATAATGAGAGTTAGATTATGTTTTTAAATATCAAAAAATTATTTGGAAAAGTAAATATTGGATTTACTTTCCTGTTCGTTGCATCAGCAGCTTTGGCACAAACTGCAGACAGTTACACATCTTTGGTCGGTACTGGGTCTTATACTAATTTTAAGACAAGCTACAGTCCAGAGGCGCTTAATCTCAGTTCTGCTGCCAGTGTCGTGACGCTTCGTACCCGTCATAGTGGCTTGTCACAATCGCGCATCAAGGTATTTATTCCGCCAGGGGCTAAAACATTTCGCACCAGCATTATTACTTATGCTGTTAACGAGCCTGCTCGTGCTGCGGCACGTTTTTCCTTGCCGCCCGTCTCTTTGGTGACGGATGTGGTTCCTGATGTGAACGGTGGCACAGATACACGCAAAACATTAGAAAACTTGCAGAATGGGCAAGAGCTGCGGTTCTATTCGCCAGAGAAAAGTGGTGTTTTGATGGTGGCTACTGCAAATACGGGTAGCTCCTATCAGAGCAGTACGGGTGGTTATATTTACATAAACTTCTTTAACATTCCTGGTGGAAGTTTTATGAGTTTTGATACCCAGGTTGAAGTAGAGAAAACCTGTTATCAAAATTGGTATAACGGTGCAACGTGGAGTGCCTCGGGAAATCCCCGAGATGAAGATAACCATACTTGCACCGGCAGTGGTGGTGGCACTGGTAATGGTGGTGTAGTTGTGCCTACTACATTGACTGGTATTGCTTTGTCGGCCAGCAGTTGGAAAGCTGGTGCCGCCAGCAACACCATTACAGTAACCCCTGAGCCAGTGGGCGCTACATTGCCTGCCTGTAACAGTAACAACACCAGTTTGCTGGGTGTCACACAGGCTTCTAATGGCCAATCTGCGGTGTTTACTGTCAATGCCGATGCAGTCACAGACGTGGCCAATGTGACTGTGACTTGTGGCACCAAGTCGGCCACTGTCAACCTGCAACCTGCAGGTACAGTTGCAGTGGTTAATCCAGAAGATGTTGTGTTGAGCCGTGATGAAAATGGTAAAGCACAATTGGCTGTAACAGTCCATCACACAGATGCAGAAACAGCAGCCAAGGCTACCGTTGATTATTGGGTTGCCGCACTGATTCCCTCTGATCTTCCATTTTTTGGACAAGACGAATGGTTTTTCCTTTCTTCTTTGGCCGAGGGTGGATACCAGTGGAAGCAGTTGGAAAATTCGTTTGATGTAGGGTCTGTCAGCTTCCAACAGAACGGCACTATCTTCAATAAAATGAAGAAATTGACGATTCCTTTGGGCTTTGAAGCCACAGAGTTCAAGCGTATTGGTGCCAAAATCTATCTGGTGTATAGCCAAAAAGGTGGCGATTTCCGTGAGGTGGGTGTGATTTGGAATTCACGCGACTATGTTGAGAGCACCTCGACAACATCGTCCACCACCACCGACAGCACAGAGACAAGCACGACACCGTAAACGACCATTGTTTGGTCATGTCAAAAAGGGTTCTGCATGCAGAACCCTTTTTTCTGCCATCGTGCAAAAAACCCTTATTTCGCCCTCTGTTGTTGGGGCCGTCGTCGTCACCTATCAGCCCGATCTGACGGCATTGCACCGCTTGCTGCAAGCCTTGCCATCAGCCATTGTTGCCACAGTTGTGGTGCACAACGGAGGATGGGATGATGATGCCTGTTATCGGCGGTTTGTCAGCTGTGTGCAGCATCCACGGCGTCAATGGGTGCAGATGTCTGGCAATGCAGGGATTGCGGCTGCACTCAACCGGGGTATTGCCGAATTGACAACATTGGGTTGTACCCACGCTTGGACTTTTGATCAGGATAGTTGCCCTCGTCCAGAGACGTTGGACATCTTGTGGGCTGCATGGCAGGCCGCTGCGCGGCAGATGCCTGTGGCTGCGGTAGTGCCCGCCATACATGATCAGGGTACGGGCAATACCTTGCCTTTTTTGTTGGAGCATCCTTCTGGCGTATTGGAAGCCACACCTATCCACCAGACCCAGCCAGTAGCTGCGGCCATTACTTCGGGTATGTTGTTGGATGTGGCTGTATGGCAGACCTCTGGCGGAGCCAGAGAGGATTGGTTCATTGACCATGTAGACACCGAATGGTGTTTTCGTGTCCGAGCCCAAGGTTATGGCGTGGTGGCCGTACCCGCAGCGGTGTTGCAGCACGAGCTGGGCCATACCCGAACAGCCTTTTATCGTTCGAATCGGACAGTCAAGGTGCGTTCGGCGCTGCGTACCTATTACATGCTGCGCAATGGTTGGGCTTTGGCACGGCTGCCCCATGCTCCGCAAGGATGGCTGCCGTATTTTTGGCGCCAGGCATGGCGCATCATGTTGGTGGCTGTGGTTTACGGGCCAAACCGTTGGCAGCAACTCCGGGCCATGTATCGGGCATGGTGGCATGCGCAGAGAATGGATGTGTAGGTGGAGTGTTTATCCTGTCGGCCATTTCGTGCCGTTGTTTTGTTGTCGGCCTATGGGGCCAGTACATACTTGTCGGCCCAAGTTGCCAGCATTTCTGCCCAATTGACGCAGCAGGATTTATTGGTGTTGGTCGATGACGGTTCGCGTGCAGTGTGCTGGGAGACGCTACAGACCGTGCTACCGGCCAATTACCTGTGCTGGAGCCGTTTGCAGGGGCAGGGCTCTAGTGCCAGCTTTTTGCAGCTTTTACTATGTGATGCACCTGAGGGCCAGTACTATTTTTTGGCTGATCAGGATGATGTTTGGTTGCCGGGCAAGCTTGAGGGCCAATTGGCGTCTACGCCAGAGCATGGTATGACGGTGCATGGTTGGCAGGTCTGGAATCTGGTAGATCATCACAGTTCCGGGGCAGCAGCATTGCCAATGCTGGACGCCAAGCTTCAAGCGATGCCACTGCCCCAAGCCTCGGTGGCCCATTACTTTTTTGAAACCCCAGCACCTGGCATGACGATGTGTATGGGGCATGTGTGTCGGGTGCAGTTGCAGCGTTGGGTTGCTGAGTTGGTTTTGTGGGCAGCCACATTGCCCCATGATCGGATTTTGGCTGCTGCCACATCGACGATTGGGCCAGTGTGTGTACTGCCTACGCCCTGGGTGTTGTACCGCCAGCACGGATGCAATTTGATTGGTGCCCCCAAAGAGGGCGTTTGGGGCCGACTTGGGCAACGGTTATGGCGGCTACGCAGTATGTGGCGCAGCCTTCGTGCCGGGGCTGCCTTGTATCAAGCACTGCGGGCATTGGGGGCCGCGTTGCCTGCGGCTCCTTGGCGGCTCCGGTTGCGCTCGGGCTTGTGCGATGACCGGGTGGCCCGTGGCTTGGTGTGGTGTGCTTTTGTGGGCCGCCGCAGGAGTGAAAAGACAGGTTAGCGTTTTTGAGTGAATGGATTGACAAAGGGCTGCATGGGCTTTTGTGCTGCGTTGTTTCTGGCCGCAGCCAAAGCCGCAGCCAGACTGTTGGCAACATTGACTTCAGGGACTGGCGTGTTGTTGGCTGTTGTAGCGGCCGAACTGCCGTTGTTGCCCACAGTGATGTTGCCAGGTGCAGGGTTGGCGGCAGTCGTCGTGGCAGGTGCCGGGTTATCTGCACTGGTGGCCGCATTGGCCGAGGGGGGCGCTGTGGTGGGTGTTGCAGCCTCCCCTGCACTGGCACCCTGAACGGGAGGCGCTGACGCTGGGGCCGTTGCCGTGGTGCTCCGATCGGTCTTTTTGGTGAAATACACGAGTTGTTGCCCGCCCCGGGCCTTGAGCACCAGATGGGTGGGCTCAATCTTGGACAAGGTGAATTCTCCGACCGGCTGGCCTTCGCTGAGATTGGCAAAGGCACGGCCTTCTGGGGCCAGTTGGGCAAAACGTTTGCCCACTTTGACGGTAGCCCGTTTGATGGGGCCCGCAATCACCACCCCGTAGAGTTGTAAATCTTGGTCTGTGACTGGGGTGGGGGGCGGTGGTGGTGGGGGCGGCGGCGGTGGTGGTACCCGGTCTGGCCAGACCTTGCGTTGGGGATCAAAGGGGTTGTTGACCTGCAATGAAGGGGCCACCAAAGGCGCAGGGGCTGCCACGGGTGTGTTAGTGGGTGGAGGAGGGGTGGTGTTGGCCTGTGCCTGTACGCCAGTGGCGGCACAGGCCACGGAAATTGACACCAGAAGCCTGAACGTAGAGCTCAATTCGGATACCTTGCTTGCAATCGGGGTTAATGCGCTGCGTGGCCGGGCCAGCAAAACAACTGGCAGGCGCTGATGGGCGTGGTCATGCCACCGAGCCGTCCGTATACGGGGGCACCCTCAAAGCAGGACAGTATTTGGGGGCTGACAGTGGCACAAGCACCCGAGCCCACCATGCCGATGGCTGGTTGGAGCTGGGGGCTGGGGCTGAGTTCCAGCACCCAGCCTGTATGCCAGTCGGAAGGGACGGGCAGGGTGGGGCGGCCAGGTTGCCATGCCTGCACTGTATGTAACAACGGTTGGCTGCCCATCGCACGGGATTTGTGCAGCCAGCGTTCATCATTGGGGTAATGCTTATCGAAATAGATGCGAGCGCCTTCTGCCATCAGCACGGCTTTGTGTGGCAGGTTGCGCCAAGCGTGAATGGCTTGGGCCTGCGGCACTGTGGCCATTTTGGCGTTGTGCCGTCGTAGCCGCAGGCACAGGTCCGAGTCTTCAAAATACATGAAGAAGCGGGGGTCGAACAGGGGTTCATTGGTGGGCAGGGCGCTGCGCCGCAGCAGCATGATGCCGCCGGACAGTGCCCGTTGTCGAACGGGGGCGCTGGCGCTCCAGTAACGCAGGTTTTCGGCGCGTCCGGCCTTGGCCAGACGCAAGGCTGCTTGGGGATTGCGTTGGGCGCATTCGGTGGCCCAGGCCCGCAAGGCAGTGGGTAGCCAGGCGGGGGGCAATAGCCATTGACAGCCATCGTCCAAGAACTGGCGTGGAGCCACGGCGGCCAATGAAGGATCTTGGTCTAGTGCTTGGCGCAAGGCTTGTACACAACCCGAAAGCAGGCGCACATCAGGGTTGACGAGCAACAGGTGGGGGGCAGAGGTGGCTTGCGCTGCCAAATTACAACCGCGGCCAAAGCCGATATTGCCCGGTGCGCGTAATACCCGCACCTGTTCGGGCATCAGTTGCTTGAGCTGGTGGTGCTCGGTGGCATCATCACTGTTGTCCACCACCACAATGGAGAGTTGGGGTGCGTCAGCACGCACCGAGGCTACAGCGGCGGCAATCTCTGCAGCACCGAAGTAGTTGACCAAAATGGCACAGGTATCGTTCATGGGGTTGTGGAGGGTGCCACAGGGCGGGCACGAATCAGGAAAGCATAGGTGTTCCAGCTGGCGGTATTGACCTGCAAGCCTGGGGTTTGTGCCCAGTGTTGTTGCCATTGCGCTGGGCAAGGTACCAAAACCGCTTCACATTGTTCAATGGCATAGCCCGACTGGGCAAACAGTTCTTGTACGCCCTGTTCGGTAAAGAAGCGCAGGTGGGTGACACAGTGGATGCCCACCGGGCAGTAGTCCCAGCGGCCTTCTAGCAGGTCGGCGATGACCCCCCAGTGCCCCACATTGGGGATGGAGGCTACGATGGTGCCATCAGGGGCTAACAGGGTTTTGGCCCGTTGCAGCCATGTTTGTGGGTCTGGGGCGTGCTCCAGCACGTCCAGAAAGGTAATGCAATCAAAGGACGGTTGGCCTTGATGGGGCCATCCCAGAAAATCCTGGGTCAGAAAGTCTCCGGGCCAAACATGGTCTACATAAGGTCGGGCGGCATCGCAGGCGCTCACGGAGAATTCTGCCAAATGGGTTTCGCAGCCTCGTTGCAGGCGCAGTGCGTGCAGAAAATAGCCTTCACCCCCACCTACGTCCAAAACGCGCTTGGCTTGTGCAGGCACCCAAGGCACCATTTCGCTGCGGCCTTGGTGGCCTTGGTGGTAGGTAGAAAAATCGTGGGTAAAGCAACCGGGTTGCCATTGGGCACGGATGCTGCCTTGTGCGTGCAAAGTGCGCAATGCGCCCAAGCTGGTCAGGCAGGCCAGACTGTTGTGGGGCAATGTGGACAGTGTTTGTGCTGGCTCGGGGGGTAGTCGGGCCATGAGCTGTGTGTAACGCTCCAGCCCCCGCAGGGTGCAATAGTCGGGACTATGGGGGGCGGGCCAATGCTGGGGGCCAAAGCTCAGGGCCATGTCTAGCCCGTGGTGCAGTCCGGCGTGCAATTGCGCCAGTGTGCCATCGGCCATCAGCAATTGTGCGTGGGCCAGCAGCAGCACTTTGTCGTTGTCGGGGCGGCCTTGGCCTGCGGCTAGCGCGGTGCTCAGTAGGCTGGCGGCGTCAGAGTGGGGTGCCCAATGCCAATCTGCCAGTGGGCCAGTTTGGCGTTGTAGGCGTGAGAGTCCGTGGGCAAACTCGGTGGAGCTGTGGGGGTTGGCACCCGCACCGCAGATCACCAGTGCAATGGTCATGTTCAGTGTCCTTGTGCAGGTGGTGGCAGGCGGCGAGCTGCCTCCAAAAAGGCCAGGGTATCGCCCGGCTGGGCAATATCAAAGCAGGGGGTGGTGATGGGTAGGCGAGCGATCCACTTCTGTTCAAACGCTTGGGCACTGGTGCTGATGCGTTGCACCAAATGATCGGACACCTCGCCTTGGGAGGGGGTGCCAGACCAGTGCTCGCAATAGGCATCTACCACGGCGCATTGCAGCCCCATGGCTTGGGCCTGTAACACCAAGTCGGTGGCATAAAAGTCAAAACCCAGTGCGGGGTCTAGTCGCAGTCCGCAGTTGGTGCGCACGGCAAACAGCAGCTCATCCAAGCTATCCACAAGGCATGGCAGTGGGGCAGGTTCGTGCAGCAGTTGCCCACGGTCTAGTACATGCCCTGCACGTTGTGCCTGAGCACCCACACCACGCAGGCCATAGGCACCTACTACAGCCAGCGGCCCCAGTTGTGCCTCGGCGGCCGCTACGCCAGATATGAACTGTTGATCCCAACCAGCAGGCAGGCGTACATCTTGGTGCAGCCAGACTGCCCAGCGTTGGGGGGGCTGGCTATCGAGCACGCTGTTGAGCGCCTCGGCTGCTGAGCGGGCATTCCAGCGCATCACCAGCGGATGCCCCCCCGGTTGCAGGCAGGGCGAGGCCAACAAGCAATCCTGTGCCACTTGCCAATTGCTCAAACAACTCACAAACAAAAGTTCAGACACGGGCTACCTCGTTGTTTAACAGGATGGTGGGGTGGTATAGCCATTGGGTAAAGGGCGTGCCGGGTAATCGTTGAGCTGGTGCATAGCCCACCAGCGGCTGGGTTGTTGGCAGACCAACTGTTCCAGAAAAGCCATGATCTGCTGGTAGCGTGCATGGGCATCTTGGGTGGCGGGGAGCACAGGGGTGCAGTGCCAAGTGGCGCTTCCATCGGCTTCGTGGATGCAGGCCACACCCATCATGTCACTGTGGGTCTCAAGAGCCAGTCGCAAGCCTAATTCTTGCAGTTTGCGCTCCTGTCCGAGCCAAGGAACCCAGACACCTGCCCCTTCGGGGGTGGCTGGGGCATCTGCCACCACACAGACCACCTCGCCCCGGCGCAGGGCTTTGAGCAGTTGTCGCAGCCCGGACTCGATATAGGTGAAACGCCCACCACACATCAGTTTTCCTGCCGCCCGGTATTTGCGCAAGAAAAATTGGCGAATAGACCAGTCTATGCGCAAATCTTCGGTGATGCTGGAGACGGCCACATGGGTGGTTTCGCCACACAGGCCTATTCCAGTGACGCCAACCAAAGATTTGTCGAAGTGCAGTGTCAAGGCCACCAATCCCCGTTGGCGGTCGCGTTGTTGCAGGGCGGCTTTGAGTGCCTCCAGATGGGTGCTGAAGCCACGCCAACCGTGGCGGTCAAATCGATATACGTCCAGCTCCTCGCGGCCCACAGTGTGGTATCGCTCCTGCACAGCACTCTGGATATGCTCGGGTATGGGATAGCCATTGGCACGCAGGGCCATGCAGACTTGGGTGGCCCGTTCGCGTACATAGGGCTGACCAATGGTCAGCTCGGCCCAATCACGGCTGGTGGCATAGTGCCAGCGGCTGCGCCAGCGCCCAGCACGGTATGCCCAGGTGGTGGGCAGGCAGGCCAGAAAGGGCAGTAGCAGCTCGTAGTCGGCATACAGCAGCACCCGGTGCCACAGGCGCGTGGCCCGAGGAACTGCACTCTTGGCCAGTCGGCGTGACACTGCCACAGCCGGACGATCTACCCAGCGTTCAAACAGCGCAGCAGCCAAGAGGCACACCGCCAGATAGACGACCAGCACCAGCCATGCACCCCCGGCCCACGAGCGCACTACCAGCCCCAAAGCCAATGCGACAGACATCAACACGGCAAAATGCACCAGATACAAGGCAAAAGAGATTTGCCCCAGCCATTGCAATGGCCGCCAACACAGCCAGCGTTGCAGCACACCCCGGCGCACAGCATCTACCAACAGCAAAGCCCCAAGCAAATTGCACAGTTCTTTGGCCTGCCAGCCGTTGCCCCAATAGCTGCTCAAGGCATTGCTCCAGCCATACCAGGGGTTGTCGTATTGGAAGCCACCCAAGTAGACTGCCAAAACCAGCACGAGCCAGCGCCCCCTATGTGGACGGTGTACGCTTTGCGCACCGAGCGCCCCACCAAACAAGGCCAGTAAATAGGTGCTGCTCCCCCCCAGCCAAGCCATGGCAGCGCCACTGAACAACAGCACGATGCCGCGCCAAAGCCGGGGCCAACGGCCCCAGAGGGCCAATGTGACGAGCAAGGCCATTGAACCAATAAACTCCCAATGCAGGCTCCACAGGGGTGGATTGGTGTGTGACCAACCCAGCCATAGCACGCCAAAGGCGGCCTCGGCCAGCACATCCGTCCAGCCCAACGATTGGGCATAGTCGGGTAAAAAGCCAAACGTATGGTGCGGCATAGCACCCACTACCCACAGTGCATAGGTGCCCCCTACCCCTGCGGCCACGGGCAGGCCCAAGCGTGGCCAGCGGGCTATGGCCCGCCGCCAAAACACATGGCTGCCGGGCGCCGTGGCATCGGGTTGGGCCAGCACATGGCCCGAGAGAGCAAAAAACACCGCCACCGCAAAGGCACCGTTGAACCAGATGTTGACTATGGGCAGTTGCAGCAACCAGTCCCAGTGCGATGGGGCGGCGGCAGGGCCAAAGCTGTTGGGGTAGTTGCCATGTAGCACCGTGGGCCAAAATGCCGCCACAAAGTGCGCGATCACCACATTGAGTGCTGCCAAGCCCCGCAGGCCATCGGCCTCGGGTTGGCGTGCTGGGTGGCTGGGCCTGTGGATGGCGTGGATGCCCATGACTAGCGAAAATCGGTATCGCCGCCAGTCAGCCACCACGGCAATGGTGTCAGTGGGGGCAGGTGGGGGCATTGGCGAATCGTGACGCAGGCCGTACACGCAGGCTGCGTGGATGCATCTTGCAACCCGGGCTGTTGGCGTAGCAAGTCTGCGATGGGGCTGCTCAACCAGCTTTGCAGGGCGCTGCCTGCCTGTGCCGCAATAGCCCGTGCCGCTTGCACCATGATGGCCGTTTGCGGCACTGGGGCAATCCAGTCTAGCAACTCCCACGCTTGCCCGGTCTCTGTGCTGGGTTTGAGGGCCAATGCACCTATGGTGCGGCCTGTGAGGCGCTGGCGCAGCCAGAAGCAGCGGTAACGTCCCTCAGGGTGGTTGGCAAAGCGGTGTTGCCACCAGAGGGCATCGCGTTGCCCGATGACAAAGCCGGTGGTTTGGCTTTGCATAGCCTGCCAGAGTTGGTTCAACCTTTGGGTGGTGGCGGCCGTTGCAGCCCAATCTACAGGCACTATCTGCCAGCAAAGGCGCCACCACAGGCTAGGATGGGGCGCTTGGGGCCAGTGAAGTTCTTCTACCTGATTGGTGGCGGCATACAGGCCGAGTTTCTCTCCCAAGCGCACATGCCGGGCTCCTGGAAAGCCAAAGCCCAAGGCAAAGGGCCGGTCTGGCCCCACGTATTGTTGTAAAAAACCTTGGGTGGCTACAGCAAATGGCCCGTTGCGCGACAGAAAGCCCCGTGCGTCGGGGGCCACCATCACATCGCCCAACTGCACGGCCTGCTGCAATTGGCCTTGGACGAGCAGGGTGCGCGCCGTTCCGCCGTAGTGCGCCAACAGACGGCCATTGCGGTCGCGTGTGCCGGTGGCCAATCCGCGCTGGTTGGCGTACTTCCAGTGCCATAGCGCCTCAGACATAGGGCTGCCAAACACCTGTTGGAACAGGGTGCGTATTTCCTGGCTGTGTGCAGCATCCAAGCTCACCAGCCGCCA
This sequence comes from Giesbergeria sinuosa, assembly GCF_042652905.1. Taxonomy (NCBI): domain Bacteria; kingdom Pseudomonadati; phylum Pseudomonadota; class Betaproteobacteria; order Burkholderiales; family Comamonadaceae; genus Giesbergeria; species Giesbergeria sinuosa. The sequence goes on from NZ_JBHSHJ010000001.1 coordinate 184,516, forward strand.
GGGGGTATCGCTCATGCGGGTGTCCTGTGGCCGGGGTGGCTGCTCCATTGATGCGGCAGCGTGACCAGCCCTTGCTCCAGACCTGTCTGCACCACCCGCAGGGTGACGGCACGCTCCACAATCTCGTAAGGATGCAAACCACGTTCACAGGCCAAAATCACTGTCACCAGATAGTCCCCTTGCAATAGGGGCAAGTGTGGCAGCGTCAGTGTGGCGCTGCCTGTGCCGTCTTCTGCGCGGGTCAGGGCTATGCTGTCATTGACGCTGCCTGCACTGGCTACCACCACGCCATTGGCATGGGCAATGGCCACAATGGCCGATGGGCAGGGCAAAGTGGGATCGCTGGCAAACCACATTTGCAATTCGACAGTGGTTTGGGCAGAGTGGATGGCCAGCTCTCGTCCTGCCACACCGTCGGCACGGGCCTCAATACCGGTGATGACGGCGGTGCCATCGGGTGCTTTGCGCACCGCCATGCCGTTGGCCTGGGCTTGGGCATCAAAGGCCGCTTCGGGTGTGGCCGCTTCTGGGGGCTGGGCATGGACAGTGGTGGGCAGTGCGTCAATGGCGGGTGCAGCATCCATCACCAGAGAGGTTTCGTAGGCGGTGGTCACTTTGGCGGCAGCGTCCCACATGCGCATCTTGCCACCTTCGAGCCACAGCGCCCGCGAGCACAACGCTTGTACGTGGTACATAGCGTGCGAGCAAAACAAAATAGTGGCCCCGTTTTCTTTGAGCGCCATGATGCGGTCGAAAGACTTGCGCGCAAAGGCACCATCGCCTACCGAAAGTGCTTCGTCAATCACCAGAATATCGGGCTCTACACTGGTGGCCACGGCAAAGGCCAGCCGCACAAACATGCCACTGGAGTAGGTTTTAACTGGTTGGTGGATAAACTGCCCAATATCAGCAAAGGCCAAAATGCTGTCGAGTCGCTCATCCACTTGGGCGCGGCTCAAGCCCAAAATGGCGGCGTTCATGTAGACATTTTCCAACCCGCTAAAGTCGGGGCTAAACCCAGCCCCTAGCTCCAGCAGCGCCGCTACCCGCCCGCGCACTGCCAAGGTGCCTGTGGTGGGGGTGAGGGTGCCGCAGACCATTTGCAGCAGGGTTGATTTGCCAGCACCGTTGCGTCCTACCAGCCCCACCACCTCGCCGCGCCGGATGTCAAAACTCACTTCTTGCAAGGCCCAAAAATCGCGGCTGTATTGTTTATAACGGCCCCACAGCAGCTGCTTGAGCCGGTCTTTGGGATGGTTAAACAGCGAAAACCGTTTGCCGAGGTTATGCGCCTCAATGGCTAAATCGCCCGTAGGGGCGGTGCGTTCAGACAACATCAGCAAACCCCGTGCGCACTTTGCGGAAAAACGCTGCCCCCAGCAAGGCCAGCAGTGTGCAGGCCACCCACAGCAGCCCCAGTGCCTGCCAGTCGGGCCATTTGCCTTGCAGCAGCACATCGCGGGTGCCCGTCATCACCCAAGCCAGCGGGTTGAGCAGCATCCAACCGCGCACCGATGCGGGCAAAGCCTCGACGGGAAAGAAAATAGGGCTTAAAAACATCAGTGCGCTCACAGCCATGCCCAGCAACTGGCCCACATCACGCACATAGGTGCCCACACCGCTGAGCAACCAGCCCAACCCCAACACCAGTGGCAGCAGTGGCAGCCACACCAGTGGCAAAGCCAAGGCGGTGATGGGCAACCCATTGCCCTGCACGGCGGCGCAAGCCAACAGCAACAAGCCAGACACTGCCAGCCCAGCCGCCGCGCTGGTGGCATTGACCCAAGGCAAAATCTCTAGTGGAAACACCACCTTCTTGACCAGATGGGGCTGCTCCAGCACCAGGCCTGGCGCTCGGTTGACGCACTCGGCAAAAAAGTTAAATACCGCTAGCCCAGCATAAATGCGCAGGGCAAAGGCCAGATTGCTCTCCTCCAGCCCATACCAGCGCACCCGCATGATGTGCCGAAACACCAAGGTATAGATGCCCAACATCAGTAAAGGTGTGAGCACCATCCACAACAAGCCCAGCCACGATTGGCGGTAGCGGGCATGGATTTCGCGCCCGGCCAGTTGTGCAATCAGGCTGCGGTGGCGCCAAGGCCAGACAGAAAGCAGCAGGAAATTCAAGCAATCACCATGTTAAAAAACCGCAGGCAGGGCAGGCTCACGCCTTGGGCGGATCGGCCCGGCCTTCGGCAATATCTTTAAGTAAAACCGGCTGCGTCAAGCGCAGGGCGTTGCCCTCGCGCACCAGCACCTTGTGTAAAAACAGCAGTTGAAACGCCCGCGTCACCGTCTCGCGGCTGGCGTTGATCATGATGGCCAACTCCTGGTGTGTGGGTGGCTGCTCGATCTCGGCCACCCCGTCTACCATGCGCTGAGGCAATTGTAAGATCAGCACGCACAGGCGTTGAAACGGGTTGGGCAGCCCCAGCAGTGTGCGCTGCGCCATCACGGTGCGCACCCGCTGCGCCAGTCGCACCATCACAGCTTGGGCCAAGGCGGGGTGGCCCAAAATCAGTTCTCGGGCCGCAGTGGCATCCAAAAATGCCACCGTAGACTTGACCGCCGCCACCACAAACTCCGAGGGGGGCTGTCCATCCACCAGCGACAACTCGCCAAAGTAGTCGCCGGGATCGACAAAGTACATGCCTACGCTGCGGCCATCCACCGTAAAGTCCACGCCTTGCAAGCGCCCGTCCACCAAAAACCCTAGCTCCTGCACTGGGCTGTCTTTGCTCATGACCATGCCCCGGCGGGCAAACTGGCGCAAATTCATGCGTGTAGACAAAGGCTCCAGTGCCTCGCGTGGCAAAGGCTGGAGCAATGTGAACTGCGACAACAACTGGAGTGAGACAGGCATGGGTTCTCAAACCATTCGGGAGTTATCGCACAGCAAACGTTGTAGCCCAGTAGACACACGCACACGCAGCGGAGCCTCAAACCACAAATAGGCTCCCACTGACAACACGATCAGGCCCAACATTCCCACCATCACTATGGGCAGAGAGGCTTGGCCCGGCCCCACCCAATGCAGTGCCATGCCCAGAGGCAGCCAGTGCAGCAAATACAGGGCATAACTGGCATTGCCCAGCAGTACCAGAGTAGGACTGCACAGCCACCGACCTATTGGGCCTTCATCTAGGGCAACGCTCACAATCAGCAGGGCAAACAGTGGTACATACATAAAATACGACACCAGCAATTGGGTTTGCAGCGGCAAAGGGGCATCTGTCCAGACGTTGGTTAGCCACGCAGTCCCCACCAGCAGCAGCCCCACCACCACCGTCCACCCGCTTTGATGGCGGTGCCAACTGTGATGACGGCGCAGCATTCTGCAACACAGCATGCCCACGACAAAAGGCAACAAGCCCAACAGGGGCAGGCGGCTGGCAAACGAGAGCATGAGTGTTTCCTCATGGCTCCACAGGGGCCATCCCACCAGATACAGCCCCACCAAGAAGCCAAAAAATACCAGCACCCCCGCAAACGACTGGGCAGACCCTGAGAGCCAGTGGCGCTGCAACAGCCACGGAAAACAGGCATAAAAAAAGAACTCGGCAGAAATGCTCCACCCTGGGGCATTCCAGAACTGCTGTACCGACTCATTGGGCACCCATGCCTGCAAGGCCAGCATATTCAAGGCCCAACCGACCACCCAGTCGGTCGTATGTTGGGGCGCTGGCCCCAAGGCAATGGCTGGGCTAAACAGCCAATAGGCCAGCCCAGTGAGGAGCAACGCCAGCCAATACAACGGTGCAATGCGTGCCACGCGGGTAATGGCAAACAAGGTGCCATCCAAGGGCTGTTGGGTAGGGCGTCCCGTAGGGGTGGGCGTGTCTTGGTGGGTGTCGTAGCGCCAAGTCAGGACAAAACCACTCAAAATAAAAAACAAAGTGACGCCATGCCCTCCCAGCTCAAACAGAAATTGTGGCCCCATCTGTGGTGCCAAGATATACCAATGGCACAGCAACACCCCCAGCGCAGCCAAAAACCGCAAACCGGTCAGTTGTTCGATACGGGAGGCACTCAACATGAAAACCAAGCCAATGGATAAAAAAACGGGAGTTAAAAAGGTATAGGGGGCGAGGCTAGCCTAGGACTGCAAACATTGCGTGTGATGCGGGTCACGCGCACATGTGGTGCTTTGCGTAAAAATTGGCAAACATGAAACACTACGCCCATTTCGCTCCTTTGTCTGTGCTGGTGCTCGGTCTGGGTGCCAGTGGGTGGGCTTGTGCCCAAGCCATTGTGGGAGAGGCCACGATGGTGATTGGTGTGGCCAGTGCGCTGGGCAGCGATGGTGCCCAACGGGCGCTCGAGCGCGGTGCGGTCATTCGGGTGGGAGATCGTATCCAAACCAGCGAGGGCGGTCATGTGCTGTTGCGTTTTGTCGATGGTGCCCGCCTGAGCGTGCGCCCAGCCAGTCGCCTGCACATCGAGAGCTACAGCCACTCTGCAGACCAGCCCCGGCAAGGGGCCATCAAGTTCCGCCTGGATGAAGGCGTGGTGCGCTCCATCACTGGCGCTTGGGGTGAGGCCGCCCGTGAGCGGTTTCGCCTCAACACCCCTGTGGCTGCCATTGGTGTCAAGGGTACAGACTTTATTGTCCGCTCCCATGCCGACACCACTGCCGCCACCGTCTATACCGGTGCCATCACCGTGGCCCCGCTGTTGGGCGACTGTAGCGCCAGTGTAGGCCCCTGCTTGAATGGCAGTGAAAAACTCCTCACTGCCGACATGAAAGGCCAAATGTTGGAGCTGGCCCGCAGCCAGAGCGCCCCTGTGCTGGTAGCCACAGGGCCATTGCCCCACCCACCCATGCGCCCTATGGCGCGGGCACTCCCCGAGGCAGGCGTAGCCACCACTACAGCCCATGCGGCAGATGTGGCCGCCTCCCCCGAGCCAGCCAGCGCCAAAAGCCTGGCCAACGAGAATTTGGGTGCCACCGTGGCCGCCTATGTGCCACCCCCGCCGCAGGCACCAGCGCCTGCGCCCGCACCGGTGCCAGTGCCCACACCAGCTCCGGCACCAGAGCCGGTGCCAGTGCCTCCCCAGATCTCCGAGCCTGTGCTGCCGCCAGTGGTGCTGCCGCCACAAGTCAACCAGTTGGCCTGGGTGCGCTATAGCTGGGTTAATAAACCCGACAGCGACACCTTTACCCACTCCCTGCAAGATGCGCTGGCCGCCGGGCTAGAAAAGGTGGCAAGCAGTGCTTCCTATGTGCTCTACCGCGCTCCCGGCGGCAACACTGCATTGGCAACCAACAATGCAAGCGAGCCAGTCGTCAATTTCCGGCTGGCCGATGCCACGGCGCATCTCTGGCGCGGCATTGGCCGGCCCGCAGAAGCTGTAGAGGTTGTCAATGGCAGCCTGACGGTAGACTTTAGCCGCAGCACCTTTGGCACCCAGTTGTATGTCAACAACGTCCGCATTGGCACCCAAAACGTCAATGCCAGCGGCACCGTCTTACCCAGTGGCCTGTTGCAGGCCACGGCGGGCAATGCCACCCTGGCGGGTGCCCTGACCCCTGATGGCCGCGAAGCAGGTTACGCCTTCCAAAAAGCCATAGGCTCCGACATGTTGCAGGGCGTCACCCTCTGGGGCCGTTAAGTGCGCTATTTCCGACAAATCCAGCGCCACGGGGTGTTTTTGGGGGGGCTGCTGCTGGCGAGTCTGAGCTGGCTGGCCCTGCAATTGCTGGCGGCTCCGTGGTTGCAAGCATTAGAAGAGCGCACAGGCGATTGGGCTTGGGCTTGGACGGCAGAACACACCCAAGAGCGCCGCTTGGTGGTGGTAGACATAGACGAGCGCAGCCTCTCTGAAATCGGCCCGTGGCCTTGGCCCCGTGCTACCCAAGCCCGCTTGGTGGAGCAACTGGCCCAACTGGGCGCCCGCCAGCAAATTTTGGATGTCGTTTTTACCACCCCCCGCCCTGACGATGCCGCGTTGGCCCAAGCCATTGCCCAGCACCAGCCGGTATTGGCGCAAGTGTTTGCACTGGAGCAGGGGGGAACCCCCTCGGTGGGCCAATTGGCAGGTGGGCTAGACTGGCCCACCTGCCCCGCGCCCTTTGGGCAGGCACAGGGTTATTTGGCTAATACAGCAGCCTTGTTGTCGCAGCCCCCCTTGGGCAGTGGCAGCCCTTCCACCACGCCTATGTCTGTAGGCCATATCACCCCACGCATTGCCCGTGATGGAATTTTGCGCCACCAGCCCGCCATCATTTGCATGGGCAGCCGGGCCTACCCGGCATTGGCACTGGCAGCACTGATGCACGCCGGTGCCGAACCCCGTCTGAGCCTGCAACGCGGCCACTGGTTGCAGGCACCTTGGCTGCTCACGGGCAATCCCGTGCTAGGCGCAGTGCCCTTGAACGAGCAAGGCGATGTGCGCATCCCGTGGCGTTTGCACCCCGACAGCTTTATCAGCTTCTCTGCGGCAGATGTGTTGGCAGGGCGCATTCCGCCGCCACTGGTCGCGGGTGCCTGGGTGCTGGTGGGCAGCAGCGCCTTTGGCCTCAACGACACCATTGCCACCCCCTTTGGGGGTGCAGTCTCTGGTTTGCAGGCCCATGCCCAATTGCTGATGGCCCTGATGGATGGGCGTGTGCCTGCCACCCCGCGTGCTGCCCCGCTGTTGCAAGCTTTGGCGGCACTGTGTGGTGTGGCACTGCTCTATGCCCTGATGCACCCGGCGGTTTTGCCACAGCATGGGCCCGTGTCGCACCGCATGGCCGCCCGCGCCCGCCGCGTGCCAATCTACTTGCTGCCCGTGGCTGGGGCAGGCATTGCTTTGCTGCTGTGGTTGTTGCACGGCGTCTTGCACACCGTGGGCGGCCTGTGGCTGGGTTGGACGGCTCCGGTGCTGTTGGTGCTGCTGGCGGGTATGTATTTGGGGGTGCTGGCCCATGCCCAAAGCCGCCTTGACCGTGACCGCCTCTATGCCCACCTCTCCAGCTACCTGCCCGCTCCAGTAGCGGCGGCACTGGCACTGCAACGCCCCTCTAGCGCCATTGAAGCCCAAACGCGCCAAGTCAGCGTATTGTTTGCCGACATCCGCAACTTTTCTGCTTATTGCGAGGCCCGCCCCCCTGAAGAAGCCGCCGCCGTGCTGCACGCCTTCTTTGCCGCGGCCACCCGTGTGGTACAGGGCCACGGTGGTGTCATCGAGGCCTTTCAGGGCGATGCCATCTTGGCCGTCTGGAACGGCGACCTGCGCCACGGCGACACCGCCAGCAGCACCAACCATGCCCGCCAAGCCTTGCAGGCTGCCATAGAGCTATTGCACACCGTGCAGGGCGTGCTGCCCGACCCAGCCCCTGCCGGGCTGGAGCCGTTGAGTTTGGGCGTGGGGGTAGAAACTGGCCCGGCCATGACTGGCTCTTTTGGGCTGGCCAGCCGCCGCACCCACATGGTAATGGGGCGCACCGTCACCATTGCCAGCCGCTTGGTAGAAATGACGGCGGATTTATCCCACCCCATCTTGGTGGGCGAAGGTCTGGCAGCCCAAGTGGGCGGCGCCGGGTTACAGTCTATGGGCACTTTTTTGTTGGATGGTATGCGCGTACCCCATCATATTTACGCCCACCCACTGGATGCCGAACTCCACGCCCATTAACGCCACCCGCTGCCCTGCCTTACCCCGCTGCGCCTATATGGGTGCGGCTTTGCTGTGGTGGGCCGCTGCGCAGGCGCAGGCACAAAGTGCGGCGGATCACACTCCACCCCCAGCCTCCCCCGCTTGCACCAGCCCTGCACTGCTCAGCACCCTAGATGCCGATGCGCTGGCCACCCACCTGCAACGCTGCTATATCCACCCGGTGTATCTGGCCCGTTTGGGCCACTTGTATAACCTGCAACAACGCTACACCGAGGCCGTAGACCCCTTGGAGCGTGCCCTGCTGTTTGAGCCAGACAACCCCGACACCCAGCTGGACTATGCGTTGGCTCTGGCGGGCCACGGTGACACGGCCTCGGCCCTGAACTTGGTGCTGGCCTTGCAGCAGCACCCCCAACTGCCCCCCACCTTGCGCCAAGGCCTGCAAAAAACCAGCCAACTTTGGGCCAGTGGCGCTGGCGCGGTGCCTGCACAAGGCACCCGTATCAGTGCGGGCGTGCGTTTAGGCCATGACAGCAATTTGCTGGGGGCACCCAACTTGGGCAGCATCACCCTGACCCTGCCCACAGAAAGCATTACCTTGCCAGTGGATGCCAACAGCCGCCCCCGCCCCGGCTGGTTTACCCGCACCGACCTGCGCCTGCACCATGTGCGCGTACAGGCTGATGGCAGCCGTTGGGAACTACAAGCGGCAGCCCTGCAACGCAACAGCCCCCGCCTTAACACGGCCAACAGCACCCAGGCCGAACTGCAACTGGAACACATCCGCCCCGCCACGGCTGCGCGCGCAGGTGTCTTGGCCCCTGCCACTTGGGGGCACTATGCCAGCGCCACCCTAGCCACCTTGCAAAGCCATGCAGGCACCCGCTACACCAGCCAAGGCATGAATGCTGGGGTAGAACTGCCCCCTGCCAGCACCATCACCGGCCACTGCGCCCTGCGCTTGGGGTTGGAGTGGCAAAACCGCCAATTGCACAGCAATGCGGTGCTCTCGGGCCACTACGCTGGCATCAGCAGCCAATGGGGTTGCACCCTGCCCAGTGGTGGCTTGTATTGGCAGCTGACGGCCCGAGCTGGGCAAGACCGCCCCCACGACACCACCCGCCCCGGAGGCGCGCAAGACCAATACAGCCTGCGCGCCCATGCCAGCGTTGCCAGCAGTGCTGCTACCACTTGGCTGCTGGATGCCGAAGCCAGCCACAGCCGTGATGCCACCGGATACAGCCCCCTGCTGCTGAACTACCGCCGCCGCACCACCAGCCGCCTTACGCTGCGGGCCGAGGTGCAACATGCCCTGACCCCCCATGTGGCGGCACTGGTGGGTTTGGAGGCCGTAGCACAAAGCGCCAGCCTGCCACTGTTTGCCCTGCACAGCCGGGGTGGGTATGCTGGGTTGCGGGTGCAGTGGTAGGCTAGGCTGCCTCTGGTCGCTCCCATCTTTTCTGCCTTGTCGCCACTGCCGCGCACAACCTGTGATCCCGGTCACGCATCTGGGCGTGGTGCCCGCGCTACACTGCCCCCCAAGTTGGCTAAACCCGCGTTGTTCAGGTGCATTGCTTTCCGGCACTGCGTGTGATAATGCCTTGGCAAACTTGGTAAGGTGGGGTTTTGCTGTGGCTGGTGTACCAGCCCCCCAAGGCAGGCCCTCTTTAGCAACTTGTTTTCATCCGAAACTTCGCAAAGGAAGACCATGTCTCAAACCGTATTCGGCGCAGAAGCCGTCGTTACTTTCCTGAACCGCGCGTTCAACAACACTGCTCCCGGCAACCTGATCTTCCAAAACCAGGTGGCTGCTGCTGGCACTTCTTCTGCTGGTCAATACGCTTTTGCTGCGCAGTTCGGCCAAAGCTTCTCTAGCCTGAGCGATGCCGATCTGGCCACCAAGGTGCTGGGCAACATGGGCGTGTTGCCCAATGCCGACTTGGTCACTGCCCTGACCGACTACTTCGCCTCCGTGGGCAACGATGCCCGTGGCATCGTAGTGCTGCAACTGGGCCAAATCTTGGCCAACTTGGAAGGCGCTACTGGCGATCTGGCTATCTTCGCTCCCGCCGCTACTGCCTGGAACAATGAAGTTACCCTGTCGTTTGAATATTCGACCAACCCCGCCAATACTGCTACGGTAGATCCGCTGCTGGACATGGTCAAGCCTGTGGCTACAGCCCCCACAGCCACCGTCAATTACAACGAAAACCAAGTAGCCGACGCCGTGCTGGCCACCGTCACTGCCAGCGATAACGTCAGTGTCACTGGCTTTGAAATTTCCGAAGGCAACGATGCTGGCTTCTTTGCCATCAGCGCCGACGGCAAAATCACCCTGACCACCGCTGGCCTGGCCTCCACCGCCAACGATGCAGACGACACCGGTGCCGCTGCCGCCAACACCTTCACCCTCAAGGTCAAGGCTGTGGACGCTGCAGGCAACAAGTCCGACGCCGTTGAAGTCAAGCTCGAAGTCAAGGATGTGGATGACACTGCCCCCACCCTGACTTCTGCTGTGATCGTGGGCACCACTGCCACCCTGACTTTCAATGAAGACCTGCAAGGTAGCCCTGCCGTGGCCGACTTCAAGGTCAAGATCGCTGGCGGCGCTGGTGAAGTGACCATCAATAAGGTGGAAGTGCAAGGCAAGTCACTCGTTCTGACCCTGGCTTCAGCCCCCTCCGCTGGCCAAAGCTACACCGTTGACTACACCGGCACCAGCCTGACCGACAAGGCCGCCACCCCCAATGCCCTGGCCGCCATCGCTGCCGCCGCCTTGGTGACCGACGTGACTGCTCCCACCTTTGCTGCGGGCCAAACCATCTCCTACAAGGAAGGTTTTGCCGATGACGCCGCAGATGTGCTGGGCACTGTGGTGGCTACCGATGCCACAGGCGTGTCTACTTTCAGCATTGTGTCGGGCAACACCGAAGGCTTCTTTGCCATCAGCAATGAAGGCAAGCTGACCCTGACCGCCGCTGGCTTGGCAGGTGCTGCCAACGACTTTGAAACCCTGCCCAATAGCTTCACACTGGGTATCAAAGCCACCGACGGTGCAGGCAATGCCACGACGCAAAATGTGTCCGTGACCGTGACCAACAACACGGCCGACGACGCTGCTGCACCGCTGGAACTGGCCCTGACCAACCAAACGGATGCCAAGGCTGGCGAAAGCGGCGATGACACCTTCATTGGTGACAACGCCTCGGTGCAAGCGGCTGATGTGATCGATGGCAACGGCGGCAAAGACACCGCCCGCCTGACCTTTGCTGCCGGTGCCGATGCCACTTATATTCTGACCTCGCGCGAAGTTGAAACCTTCAAGGTGCAGAACGCTAACACAGCTAACGAAGTGGTGTTTAACGCCATCAACGTAACTGAGTTGGAAAACCTGACCAACAACAACAGCACCTCCACGCTGACTGTGACCAACGTGGGTGCTAATGCGGCTATCGGTGTGGTCGGTGGCAATACAGCAGCCCCTGCTGACTTGAAGGTGACTTACCAATCTGGCAAGAACACTGGCACTGCCAAGATCAACTTGGAAGCAGCCCGTCTGGACGTGTTGGATATCACTGATGGTTTCTCGGCCTACGAAGTCTCCACGACTGGCACCGGTGCTAGCACCATCAATGACTTCCAAGTGCTGACCGATGGCAATGCGGATGGTGATTACGATGATGGTGGCGAACAAGCCAACTTGGCCAACCTGCGCACCATTACTTTCAAGGGTGACAAGCAACTGACCATCACCAATGAAATCGAAGGCGTTACTACCTTCACCGCCACTGACAACTCCGGCGGCGTGCGCGTGGTGCTTGACGATGGTGCAGGTATCAATGTGACTTTTGCTGGCGGTTCGGGCAATGACCGTGTGGATGTGCAAGGTGCGAACCTGACCGCCAATGACAAGCTCGATGGCGGTACTGGCACTGATACCCTGCGCATTTCAGAGGCTGTCACAGGTGCCTCTACTCTGTTGACGACCACCAACGCCGCGAATGTTAAGGGTTTTGAGGTGTTGGAAGTGCGTGCGACGGTGAATAACAGCCCCATCTATGATGTGGATAGCATCATCGCCAACAATGCTCTGACAGGTTTGACGATTTCGGGTGGTGAGACTACTGCTGGTAACACTTTCACAGTCAATAACCTGAATGCAGGTGCCTTGGCTAACATCAAGCTGGAATTGACTGACGAAACCGACCACATTACGCTGACTGGAAAGTCGTTCTTGGCTGGTGGTGTTTCCGATACTGCCACCATTGAACTGAACAATAACAGCGGTGTAGTAGGTACGGGTGTAGATGCCGATGGTATCGATGTCGGAACTCTGACTTTCGCTAATTTGGACGTGCTTAACCTCAAGTCCACCAGCGATGGCACTCCAACCAAAACCATTGGTGGTGCAGAGCAAAACAGCATCACTTCCTTGGCTGCTTCCGATTTGGAAAAAATTGCTATCACTGGCGACGAAGCGATTTCTCTCGCCACTGCTGCAGGCACTCTGCCGACTGAAATTGATGCATCTGGCCTGAACGGTGCTGCGTTCTCTGTTGACACAAGTGCGTCTGCTATCGTCTCGTTGTTGGTTAAGGGTACTGCCCAAGACGACACTATCAAACTCGACAATGCTGCGACCCTGACTTCTACTCTGTATTTGGGTGGTGGTACTGACACTGTGACTGTTCAGGGTGGTGGTACTGCGGCGCATACGCTGAAGTTTGATGCTACTGCCCTGAATGCCGGTGATGTCAAGGCCGGTAATGCCAGCACCGTTACCCTGACAGGTGTTGCGGCTGGTGATACCGTGACCTTGGACTTCTCGGCGACTCTCGAAGGTTTGCTCAAGAGCGGTGGCGTGGTTCTGGGTGCATCGGCTGGTAACGTCAACATCCATGGCACAACCCTGAGCGCCACGACTAACGTTGCTGCCGCACAAGCTGGTGGCAATATGGTCGTACAAATTGACCTGAACGGTGACGGTGCTTATACCGCCAGTGCTGACTACCAAATCACTTTGGTGGGTACGGGTACGAACGATACCTTGGTGTACAACGCTGCTACCGATGTGTTCACCTTCACTGTCGTGGCTTAATCTTTCTCGTAAGTTGGGTTGCGTGTAACCCAACATTGCGCGGTAATCAAGCCACACACCACCGGGTTTCATAACTCGGTTTGTGTCTGCCGCCTTATCCCTTCGGGGGTAAGGCGGTTTTTTCATGTAGGCATTGATGTGGATTGAATGGGATAGGGTAGACGTGTAACCTAGCCTATGCGGTAGGGGTGAGGTTTGGGCGGAGGTGTTCCCCAGCAACACTCACAAAGCTTGTATCTTCCAAGCCACGACAACGGTATCGCCGTGAGTGTAGACAAGGACATTGTGCAAGGTGCCATGTGATAATGGTCAAGCAAGCCAGGTGGGTGTTTTGCCAGTGGATGTTGTCATAGTCCGCATAGGCAATCCCTGTGGATCAACTTGTTTTTACCCGAAACTTCGCAAAGAGAGACTCATGTCCCAAACCGTATTCGGCGCTGCCGCCGTTGTTACTTTCCTGAACCGTGCGTTCAACGATACTACCCCCGGCAATTTGGTTTTCAAGAACCAAGTCAAGGCGGCAGGTGCTACTCCAGCCAGTCAGTACGCCTTTGCTGCACAGTTCGGTCAAAGCTTTTCTAGCCTGAGCGATGCCGATTTGGCTACCAAGGTGCTGGGCAACATGGGCGTGTTGCCCAATGCCGACTTGGTCACTGCCCTGACCGACTACTTCGCCTCCGTAGGCAACGATGCCCGTGGCGTCGTGGTGCTGCAACTGGGCCAAATCTTGGCTAACTTGGAAGGTGCGACCGGCGATCTGGCCATTTTCTCCGCTGCGGCTGCTGCTTGGAATACTGAAGTAACCGAGTCCTATACCTACTCGATCAACCCTGCCAATACAGCCACTACCGATCCACAGAGTGATACAGTCAAGCCTGTGGCTACAGCCCCCACAGCCACCGTCAATTACAACGAAAACCAAGTAGCCGATGCCGTGCTGGCCACCGTCACCGCCAGTGATAACAAGGCCGTGACTGGCTTTGAAATTTCCGAAGGCAACGATGCTGGCTTCTTTGCCATCAGCGCCGACGGCAAAATCACCCTGACCACCGCTGGCCTGGCCTCCACCGCCAACGATGCAGACGACACCGGCACCGCTGCCGCCAACACCTTCACCCTCAAGGTCAAGGCCGTGGACGCTGCAGGCAACAAGTCCGACGCCGTTGAAGTCAAGCTCGAAGTCAAGGATGTGGATGACACTGCCCCCACCCTGACTTCTGCTGTGATCGTGGGCACCACTGCCACCCTGACTTTCAATGAAGACCTGCAAGGTAGCCCTGCCGTGGCCGACTTCAAGGTCAAGATCGCTGGCGGCGCTGGTGAAGTGACCATCAATAAGGTGGAAGTGCAAGGCAAGTCGGTCGTTCTGACCCTGGCTTCGGCCCCCTCCGCTGGCCAAAGCTACACCGTTGACTACACCGGCACCAGCCTGACCGACAAGGCCGCCACCCCCAATGCCCTGGCCGCCATCGCTGCCGCCGCCTTGGTGACCGACGTGACTGCTCCCACCTTTGCTGCGGGCCAAACCATCTCCTACAAGGAAGGTTTTGCCGATGACGCCGCAGATGTGCTGGGCACTGTGGTGGCTACCGATGCCACAGGCGTGTCTACTTTCAGCATTGTGTCGGGCAACACCGAAGGCTTCTTTGCCATCAGCAATGAAGGCAAGCTGACCCTGACCGCCGCTGGCTTGGCAGGTGCTGCCAACGACTTTGAAACCCTGCCCAATAGCTTCACACTGGGTATCAAAGCCACCGACGGTGCAGGCAATGCCACGACGCAAAATGTGTCCGTGACCGTGACCAACAACACGGCCGACGACGCTGCTGCACCGCTGGAACTGGCCCTGACCAACCAAACGGATGCCAAGGCTGGCGAAAGCGGCGATGACACCTTCATTGGTGACAACGCCTCGGTGCAAGCGGCTGATGTGATCGATGGCAACGGCGGCAAAGACACCGCCCGCCTGACCTTTGCTGCCGGTGCCGATGCCACTTATATTCTGACCTCGCGCGAAGTTGAAACCTTCAAGGTGCAGAACGCTAACACAGCTAACGAAGTGGTGTTTAACGCCATCAACGTAACTGAGTTGGAAAACCTGACCAACAACAACAGCACCTCCACGCTGACTGTGACCAACGTGGGTGCTAATGCGGCTATCGGTGTGGTCGGTGGCAATACAGCAGCCCCTGCTGACTTGAAGGTGACTTACCAATCTGGCAAGAACACTGGCACTGCCAAGATCAACTTGGAAGCAGCCCGTCTGGACGTGTTGGATATCACTGATGGTTTCTCGGCCTACGAAGTCTCCACGACTGGCACCGGTGCTAGCACCATCAATGACTTCCAAGTGCTGACCGATGGCAATGCGGATGGTGATTACGATGATGGTGGCGAACAAGCCAACTTGGCCAACCTGCGCACCATTACTTTCAAGGGTGACAAGCAACTGACCATCACCAATGAAATCGAAGGCGTTACTACCTTCACCGCCACTGACAACTCCGGCGGCGTGCGCGTGGTGCTTGACGATGGTGCAGGTATCAATGTGACTTTTGCTGGCGGTTCGGGCAATGACCGTGTGGATGTGCAAGGTGCGAACCTGACCGCCAATGACAAGCTCGATGGCGGTACTGGCACTGATACCCTGCGCATTTCAGAGGCTGTCACAGGTGCCTCTACTCTGTTGACGACCACCAACGCCGCGAATGTTAAGGGTTTTGAGGTGTTGGAAGTGCGTGCGACGGTGAATAACAGCCCCATCTATGATGTGGATAGCATCATCGCCAACAATGCTCTGACAGGTTTGACGATTTCGGGTGGTGAGACTACTGCTGGTAACACTTTCACAGTCAATAACCTGAATGCAGGTGCCTTGGCTAATACCAAGCTGGAATTGACTGACGAAACCGACCATATTACGCTGACTGGAAAGTCGTTCTTGGCTGGTGGTGTTTCCGATACTGCCACCATTGAACTGAACAATAACAGCGGTGTAGTAGGTACGGGTGTAGATGCCGATGGTATCGATGTCGGAACTCTGACTTTCGTTAATGTGGACGTGCTTAACCTCAAGTCCACCAGCGATGGTACTGCTGCTGCAACCGAGCAGAATTCGATTGCGACATTGGTTGCGACTGATTTGGAAAAGCTGGTGATCACTGGTGATAATGCTATTGCGATCACCACCGATGCCACGACCACTGGCCTGACGGAAGTGGATGCCAGCGGTTTGGTTAACAGCAGCAGTGACATTGGTGCCACGGTCAACCTGAGCGCAGACGTTACTGGCGGTGGCGCGCTGCTGATCGGTTCGGCGCAAAACGACTCGTTGACTGGTACCGGCAATGGCACTACCTCTGGCGATACCTTCCGTGCAGGCAAGGGTAGTGACACCATTGTGGTTGATGCAGGTGCAACGGCACAGCGTGATGTGTTTGTGTATACAGCAACAGCTTTGGGTACAGGTGATCTGAGTGCAGGCGATGTGGACACCATTTATGGTGTCCAAGGCGTGGGTGCTTCTTTGGGTGCAACTAGCGATGTCATCACACTTGACACAGCAGTGTTGAACGCTTTGAAAGTGACTGGTACGGTGCTGGGTAGTGCAGGAGCCAATGTAGCGATTGGTTCTACTTTGAGTGCCACTACTAACATTGCTGCGGTAACTAATGGTGCGGATCTTGAGTTGCGTTTTGATCTGAATGGCAATGGTGCCTACGATACCTCCAGTGACTTTGCTATTAAATTGATGGGTCATGCTACCAATAGCGTGACCTATGATGCTGCGACCAAGCTGTTGTATGTGAGTTCTTTTGCGACTGGAGCCACGCTCGGCAATGACACACTGGTTGGTGATGCAAGTGCCAATCGTATTGATGGTTTGGCTGGTAACGATACGATCAGTGCAGCTGCAGGTAACGACACCTTGATTGGTAGTGCAGGAAATGACTCCATGACTGGTGGTGCGGATGCTGACACTTTTGATATCACTACGACGGCAGCAGATACTGATGAAATTACCGATTGGGGTGTGGGTGCAGACGTGCTGTCAGGTACTGCATTTGCAGGTCAGACGCTGAAAGTCACAATTGATAATGCTTCTACCCTTGCTTTTGATGCTTCAACGGCCTTTGCAACCAACGGTATGGTAAGTGTCACTGGTGGTAATGCTAACGATACCATCACGGGTGGTGCAAACAGCGATACCTTGAGTGGTGGTGCTGGTACCGATAGTTTGGTGGGTGGTGCTGGTACCGATAGTTTGGTGGGTGGTGCCGGTAATGACACTATCACTGGTGGTACTGGTAACGATACCATGACTGGTGGTGCTGATAATGACACTTTTATCATTACTACTACAGCAGCAGATACTGATGAAATTACCGATTGGGGTGTGGGTACTGACGTGTTGTCAGGCACTGCATTTGCAGGTCAGACGCTGAAGGTCACAATTGATAATGCTTCTACCCTTGCTTTTGATGCTTCAACGGCCTTTGCAACCAATGGTACGGTAAGTGTCACTGGTGGTAATGCTAACGATACCATCACGGGTGGTGCAAACAGCGATACCTTGAGTGGTGGTGCTGGTACCGACAGTTTGGTGGGTGGTGCTGGTGTTGATGTTATCACTGGTGGTGCCGGTGCCGATACCGTCACAGGCGGTACAGGTAATGACATCTTTGTGTACGAGACTGTGGCTGATTGGAGCGTGACTGAAACTATTACCGACTACGGTACTGCTGCTCAAAACACGACTGCTCTTGACAATGCACCAATCGCTGGTCTCAATGGTGATGTGTTGCGTTTTGACTATAGCAATATTGCTGCGATCACCGGTTTTGTCGGTGTGGCTGGTAATTTGGTCACTACCATTCCATTGACAACAAACGGTTCTACCTTGCTTGCTGGTGCGCTTGTTCAAGGTGCTGGTGCACAGGTTGCAACCGCAGCCTTTGCACAGTTCTTGTACAACAGCACAACAGGTCTTTTGTCTATCGACGTTGACGGTACAGCAGGTGCCACAGCAGTGGTTGACATTGCTTTGATTGGTACTGGTTTGACCTTGACCGGAACTGACATTCTGTTTGTGGCTTAATTTTCTTCGTCAACATTTCTCATCATTTTGAGGGGTGTTGATAAGAAATAGTCTGGCCTCTGCCATCTTGTAGATGGCAGAGGCCTTTTAATTGGATCGTGAATCCGACCATTAGAAGGAAATTGAAAGTGCCAATTTTTTTACATGTTGGTTGTGGTCAAAAACGTAAAAATCAAACCACCCCAGGATTTTATAAATCTAATTGGCATGAACTGCGTTTTGACATCGATGAATCTGTTCAGCCTGATCTATTAGGTACCATGACCGACATGACAGCGGTGGCTGATATTTCTGTCGATGCTGTTTATTCAAGCCATAATATAGAGCACTTGTATCCCCATGAGGTGCCCGTTGCGCTCAAAGAATTTTTGCGGGTGCTCAAGCCAGATGGTTTTGCTATTATTACTTGCCCCGATTTAAAAAGTGTGTGTGCCTTAGTAGCAGAGGGGAAATTGTTGGAGGCAGCTTATACATCCCCAGCTGGCCCGATTGCCCCCATAGATATTCTGTACGGTTATCGTCACTCTATGGCTCAGGGTAATCTCTATATGGCCCACCGCTGCGGTTTTACGCAAAATGTGCTGGATGGTACCCTGCGTGCCTGCGGTTTTCAAACGGTTGCCAGTATGGCCCGTGGTCGGGCACCGTTTTTTGATTTATTTGCGGTGGCCAGCAAATCTGCCCGTACCGAGGCCGAGATGCGAGCACTGGCCCAAGCGCATTTTCCGCTGACTTCTCCTAAGAGCTGACCACTCGCAATGAAGATTCTTTTTATCCACCAAAACTTCCCAGGCCAATTCAAGCATTTGGCTCCTGCCTTGGTGCAGCAGGGCCATGTCGTGCTGGCGATGACTATGCAAAAGGTGCAAGCCAGCTATTGGCAGGGGGTGCAGTTGGTGCCCTATACGGCCAGCCGGGGTAGCACGCCGCAGGTGCATCCGTGGGTAGTGGACTTTGAGACCAAAACCATTCGGGCCGAGGCTTGTTTTCGGGCTGCCTTGCAACTCAAGGCCCAAGGCTTTATGCCCGATGTCATCATTGCCCACCCCGGTTGGGGTGAGAGTTTGTTCCTGAAAGAGGTTTGGCCCCAAGCCAGGTTAGGAATTTACTGCGAGTTTTTTTACCATCCGCAAGGGGCGGATGTGGGCTTCGATCCAGAGTTTCCGGCCACCGATACCGGTGATGCCTGTCGCCTGCGCTTGAAAAACCTGAACAATCTGCTCCATTTTGAAGTGGCCGATGCGGGTATCAGCCCTACCCAGTGGCAGGCCAGCACTTTTCCGCAGCCGTTTCGCAGCAAAATCACCGTCGTCCATGATGGCATTGATACGGTAACCATTGCCCCCAACCCACAGGTAGCCCTCACGCTCAATACGGCTGCTGGAGTCATTACCCTCACACGCCAAGATGAGGTAGTCACTTTTGTCAACCGCAACCTAGAGCCGTATCGGGGCTATCACACCTTCATGCGCGCATTGCCTGAACTGTTGCAACGTCGCCCACAGGCACGTGTGTTGATGGTGGGGGGGGATGATGTGAGCTATGGGGCCAAACCTGACCCACAGCGTTACGGTGCTGCCAAATGGAAAGATATTTTTGCTGCCGAGGTACGCCCGCGTATCAGTGATGCCGATTGGAGCCGAGTGCATTTTTTGGGCCATGTCCCGTACCAGCATTTCATTCCGCTGTTGCAACTCAGCACGGTACATGTGTACCTTACCTACCCATTTGTGCTCAGTTGGAGCCTGCTAGAAGCCATGAGCACCGGTTGTGCCATCGTTGCCAGCAACACCCAGCCCCTGCATGAGGCCATCATGCAAAATCAAACAGGCCGTTTGGTTGATTTCTTTGACCCAGCCGCTCTAGCCAACGAGGTGTGCAGCTTGCTGACCGACCCTATCACCCGCCAGCACCTAGGTGCCAATGCCCGCTCATTTGCCCAGCAGCATTACGATTTACAAACTGTGTGCTTGCCTAGGCAGTTAGATTGGGTACAGAGTTTGGTTTTGAAAAAATAGAGGTTTGCCATCGCAGATGGGGTTGCGTGCCACCCAACGTTGCCCAGCATGTAACCTTGTTGAGTCCTTGTCTTAAATTTAATTATAATGATATCTATTCTCATTTGTGTTAAGTTTCAATAAGTGAAGGAAGTTCATGTCTCAAACCGTGTTTGGTGCCGCAGCCGTTGTCACGTTCCTCAACCGTGCGTTCCACAACACCACGCCTGGTCATCTGATCTTCCAAAACCAAGTCAAGGCCGCTGGCAGCACAGCAGCGAGCCAAACCGCGTTTGCGGCCCAGTTTGGTGCCAGCTTTGCCACTTTGAGCGATGCTGCCTTGGCCCACAAGGTATTGGGCAACATGGGAGTGTTGCCCAATGCGGATCTGGAGGCCGCTTTGGTTGAACGCTTTGCTGCTGTGGGCACCGATGGCCGTGGCTTGCTGGTCTGGCAGTTGGGCCAAATCTTGGTGGGCTTAGAGGGGGCTGGGGGCAGTCTGGCCGCTTATGCCCCTGCGGCAGCTGCTTGGAACCATGCCATCACGCAGTCTTATTTGTATTCGGTAGACCCCACCAATACCGTAGCAATCGATCCGCTGGCCGACATGACGGCCCCTGTGGTCAGCAGTGCCACTTTTTCTTATGCCGAAAACCAAGCCGCTGGCTATGGGGTGGGTACGGTGGCAGCCACCGACGGGGTGGGTGTGACGGCCTTTGAAATCGCCACCGGCAACAGCAGTGGCTACTTTGCCATAGATGCTGCAGGCAACATTACCCTGACCGAAGCCGGTGCGGCGGCCACTGCTGCTAACGATTATGAAACCGCCCCCAATGCCTTTGCCCTTGGCGTGGTGGCCAAAGATGCGGCTGGCAACACCTCGGCGGTAGCCAATATGGCTATCCAAGTGACCGATGTAGACGATGTAGCTCCCAAGTTGCTGGCCGCTGCGGCGGTTGGCACCACCGTCAAGCTCAACTTTAATGAAGCGTTCAAGGCCGGTGCAATCGTGTATGCAACGGCGTTTAATGTGGTGGATGCGGCCAATACTTCTATTGGCGTCGGGTCGGTCACAGTGAGTGGCTCTCAGGTGATTCTGACCTTGGCGGCGCTGCCTTCTGGTGCAGTCAAGGTGAGCTATGCTGCACCCGCCATAGCAGAGGCGTTGCAAGATGCGGCAGGCAACAAAGTGGCAGACATTGTGGGTCAGCTGGCCGTGGCCGACATCACAGCCCCTACCTTGCTAAGTTCCAATCCGGCCGATGATTCCAGCACCTTGGCCGCCGCCAGCAATTTGGCCCTGACGTTTTCTGAAAACGTGGTGTTAGGGGCTGGCTTCATCACCCTGGTCAACACGATAGAGGCCAGCGATACCCGCACCATTGCAATAACCGATGCTGCCCAGGTGTCTGTGGCAGGTGCAGTGCTCACCATCAACCCAACCGCCAATTTGAAGGTGGGGGCGTCTTACTACGTGAATGTCCCAGCCACAGCAGTGTTTGATGCTGCAGGCAACCCCTATGCTGGCATCAGCAACGTCACCGGGTTGAATTTCACAGTGTTGGTGCCTCCCGTGCCGGGCGAAACCTTGATTTTCACTACGGCCATTGACCTACTCACTGGCACAGCAGGGGATGACACCATTATTGGCGTGTTTTCTACATCGCCGCCCGGCACTTTGAGTGTTGTAGATCGCATTCGTGCAGGGGCAGGCATGGATACCCTCAAAATGTATGGCACCTATGATGTCAGCCAAATGCCTGACACCATCACTGGTGTAGAGGTGCTGCAATTGGTCATTGCGGCCAACGCGGCCTTGGATTTGTCGTCTTCCTTGTACAGCAAGGCTGTGTCTGGCATAGAGAAAGTGATCATTGACGATGCAGTGGCTATCAATGGCCAAACCATCACTACTACCACCGGCCAATCGTTGAGTTTGGCCACGGGCACCACCGGGGCCGGTACTGCGGGGGCTGTAACTTGGTCTGCCAGTTCTACCGATGCGGTGCTGAATTTGGCCCTCAATGGTTACCAGAGCAGTGCCTCGGCGGGTGCTGTGCAAAGCCTGACCGTGAGCAACACCGCCGCCAGCACCGTGCAACTGGCCTCAACGGGGGCCGCCAACAAGGTTTCTACCTTGACCTTGGGGGCACAAACCAGCAAGCTCGTCATTACCGGCGACAAGGCATTGACGGTGAGCACCAATTTTGTGTCGTCTGGTGGGGCTGGTGTGCTCAAGGTGGTAGATGCGTCTGCCAGCACGGGCAGTGTAGGCATCACCGTAGCTGCAGGCACAACGGCTGCTTTTGCCTTTGCGGGTGGCGCTGCGAACGACAGCCTAACCTTGGCAGCCGCCCCTGATGCTGCTTTTGCGTTCTCTGGGGGTGCCGGTAACGATAACCTCAAGCTGGCCGACAATGGTTTGCAGGCGCTGGCCTCGGGGGCGCAACTGGATGGTGGTGCAGGCAGCACTGACAAAATCAGCTTAAACGATGGGGCGCTGCTTGCCAACGAATACACAGCCCTCAATGCGGCTAAGAATTTTGAAGTGCTGGGGTTAATTGCTGCAGTAACGGTGGATGCGAGCCAATTGGCTGGTTACAAAATTTATTCATTGGATGGTAATGCGGCCCAAGTGATCAATCAGGTGGCTACTGGCACTACCGTTAATTTAACCACCAGCCATGCCACCGATATTACGGTGGCTGCCGCTGTGGGGGTCAATGATCTGGCTTTTAATATAGGTGCCAGTACCGTGGGTGGCAATTTAACACTGTCTGGATTTAGTTTGGTGGCCTTGGGCAGCAACAGCAATAGCACCATCAACCACCTGATTTTGCGTGATAACGCCGTAGTGACTATCACGGGGTCTAAAGACCTGACCATCACGGCGGTGGCAGATGCCACTACCACGGGCCACAAAATAGATGGCACAGCCCTGACGGGTAAGCTCAACGTCACGGCCAACCAAGCAGCTTATGCTGCCAATTCTATGTTGGGCGATATTCTCATAGGCGGCAGCAACACCGACACCCTCAAAGCGGGCTTGAACAGCACCAAGCTCACGGGTAATGCAGGTAACGACATTTTTGATGTTTCGTTGGCCGTGGCGGGTGCCACGGCCCATGCCAATATCACCACAATTACCGATTTGGCCAAGGGCGATGCCATTAAGTTTGGCAGCACGGCGGGAGCCTTCACGGCCACCAAGGTGGATTTGAGCGGTGCAGTCTCTGAGCAAGCGGCGCTTGATGCGCTGTTGGTGGGCAATGACAGTGATGTGAAATGGGGGGTGTATAACGGCAATACCTATATCGTTGATGATGTGGGGGCAGGCAACACGATGGAGGCTGCCGATACCATCGTCAAGTTGGCTGGCGTATTGAATTTGAGTGCCAGTACCTTTGCCAGCCAAGTGCTCCTCTTGGCCTGAGGGCATCAGGCAAGCACCCACCCCTGTGGTGGGCGGTGCCCTTTATTGGGCGCGAATCATGGTGCCGTGGGCTTGGCCGCTAAGCACTTCGAGCAGCATGGTGTGCGGGGCGCGGCCATCAATGATGTGAACGGCATTGACGCCCGCCTTGGCCGCATCAAGCGCCCCGGCAATTTTGGGCAACATGCCACCGCTGATGGTGCCATCGGCCACCAAGGCATCAATACGCTGGGGGGTCAGTTCGGTCAGCAGTTGGCCTTGTTTGTCCAACACGCCAGGAATATTGCTGAGCATCAGCAGTTTTTCTGCTTGCAGGGCCACGGCCAAGCCTGCGGCCACCACATCGGCATTGATGTTGTAGCTCTCGTTGTGTGCGCCAAAACCCACCGGGCTGACCACCGGAACCAATCCTGCACTTTGCAGGGTGAGGATGATGCTGGTGTCGATGGCCGTGATGTCGCCTACTTGGCCCACATCGTGGGTGAGGGTGGCATCATTTTGATCAACCAGACGCAGCTTTTGTGCGCGAATCAGGCCGCCATCACGCCCAGTCAGGCCTACAGCCCGGCCACCGGCTTGTTGGATACGGCCCACAATGTCGGCCTGCACTTCACCAGCCAGTACCCATTGCACGATTTGCATGGTTTCAGCATCGGTGACGCGCATACCTTGGATAAATTGGCCTTGTTTGCCTACGCGCTGAAGGGCCGACTCGATTTGCGGGCCGCCGCCGTGTACCACCACAGGTTGTATGCCTGCCAGTTGCAGCAGCACAATGTCTTCAGCAAAGGCTTGTTGCAGTGCTGGATCGGTCATGGCGTTGCCGCCGTATTTGACCACCATAGTTTTGCCCCGAAATTGGCGCAGCGCGGGCAGCATCTGTGCCAGCAGTTGGGCGTGGTCGCGGGGGGCGATGGTGCAAGGGGTGTCGGTCATGAGGGCATCAATCCAAAAAGAAGCAAGGAATGCAAATTGTGCCGCAGCTTAATGACGCAACCATTCTGGCACCTTGAAGCGCACAATGGCCAAATAGGCGGCCACATAACTGACAATGAACAGCAGGCAAAAGCCGATCAGCACCCAGGTACGGTTCCAAAACAATACGGCAGGCACCACCGTGAGCAAGGTAAAGCCCCACAGGTAGGGGGAGGTGCGGTTGTTGCGCATCAACATGCGGCGTGATTCATCGTCGTGGAATACGCTGCGCACAATGCGCCGGTAAATCAGTTGGTGAAAATGCAGTGCATCGGCCACCCCCGGTGAGATACCACGGGCCAGTTTGCGATAAATAGAAAACACGGTTTCCCACACGGGGTAGATCAGCAACAGCATGGGAAACCACGGTGACACATCGGCATTGCGTTGCACCAAGGCCAAGCTGGCCAGCGCAATCACCACCCCCCAGATGTAGGCACCGCCATCGCCAGCAAACAGCATACCGCGCGGGTAGTTCCATACCAGAAACCCTCCGGTGGCTGCTGCCGTGACCACCAGCAGGGTGGCCAGTGCCCGGTCACCTACCTGCAATGCTACATGGGCCAGTGCCAAACAGACGATCAGGGCGACCATGCCTGCCAAGCCGTTGTAGCCGTCAATGATGTTGAAGGCATGGGGCAGGCCTGCTACAGCCAGCAGGGCAATAGCGCAACCCAGCCAAGGGGCCATCTGTAGCAAGGTATCGAGCCAAGGCAGGCCCAGCCGGGCCACGGTGATGTCTAGCAGCACCACTGCCAGCAGGCCCGACAAGGCGGTAAAGGCCAACCGAAACCGCACGGGCAGGCGTTGGGTCATGTCTTCGGCAATGCCACCAATGGCCGCGGGCAGCAGTGTAATGAGCCACAGGGCCGTCCATGGGCCTAGGCCCAAGTTGCCTGGGTCGCGCCAGGCCATTTGTGCCAGCCCAAGCAGCCAGCCCAAGCCAGTGCCTGCCAGCAGGGCCACGCCACCCAACCGGGGCACATGACCAAAATGGAATCGTTGGGGCATTTCATGCCCATACAGTGCAGCATGGCCCCGCAACCAGCGCACGACCAAACCGGCCACGATAACCGCCACCAGAAACGCCACCAAAGACAACCACATCATAGGGGCGCGATCGTACCTGTATTAGGGGCATCTGGGTTGCGGCGTATGGCCTTGTAACTGCTAGAAGACCACAAACGCAACAAACTGCACACATGCCACAGGGTGTGGCGCCAATGCCGTTGGCTGGCCCGTTGCCCAGTATGGATGACCGATACGGGTGCCCGCACCAGAGACAACCCGGCCAGGCGCAGGCGCAGGCACAGATCCACATCCTCGCAGTACATGAAATAGCGGTTGTCAAAGCCCCCCAGTTGGTGCCATACCGCTGTGGGCAAGACCATGCAGGCACCATTGACCCAATCTGTGCGCTGCTCCCGCTGGCCTAAGATGCGCCGCTGCCACAGGGCCGTAGGGGTGGGGAGGGCGCGTTCGCTGTCTTGCACTTGGCCTTGGGCGTCCACTTGCATTGGGTAGGCGCAGCCGGTGCCGGGTTGTGCAGCCGTGTGAACCAGCACGGCAAAGGGGTCTGGTGGGTGCAGTGCAACGTCGGGGTTGAGAATGCAGACAAAAGGTTCGGACACTGTCTGCAAGGCTCGGTTGTGGTTGTTGCCAAAACCGGCGGGCTGGGTGTTGCGCAAAATGTGCAGGGCGAAAGGCCAGCCTTTGGGGGGTGGAGCAGGCTCGGGCTCTGGAATGTTGAGGGTGAGCACCACCCGTGCCACGGTGGCATGGCTATGTTGGGCCAGTTGCCACAACAGCGACTGCACCAGCGGGCCATGCCCGTGGCTGACTACTGAGACGGCCAGCACGGCATCAGGCTGGGACAAACGCTAGCCCCTGGGCACTCAGGCCAGCCAAACCGATATTGGCGGCATTGGTGTCACTGGCGGCTGCCCAAGCCACCAGTTCTGCCGGGGTGTACTGTTGGGCGTCCAGTGCGGCGCTCAAGGCTTGCAGGGTGCTGGTGCTGGGCGTGCTGTGGTACAGCTGGTAGTACAGATGCGTGACAATTTGGGCATGGCTGGGGTGGGGGCCAAGCACGGCTTGCAATGCCAGGAGGTTCAGTGGTGTGCCAGACAGCCCAGAGTCCACGGCATGGAGCACTGCACCCACCCAGTTGGCATGTTCTAGTCCCTCCGCTCCCAGCATCGCGCCTATCAGGCGGGCGGTGGTGCCCGCGGCACCATCCAGGTCAAGTGCCAAGGAGGTGTCGGTAAACTGTAGCCGTTCAATCTGTTGGAGGGTGTCGGTGCCGTCGCGCCCCAGGGTGCTGTCTTGCAGTGTCCAACCAGTGCCCTGGCGGGTGAGGGTGTAGTCGGCCCGCACACCATCGAGCACTACGGTGTCGGTGCCTTGCAAGCCGTCAAAGGCCTCGTTGGCCGAGCTGCTGACCAAGCGATCGTTTTGCAGGGTGCCGGGCTGGCTCAGTGTGCTGTTGGGCAGGCTCAGGGTGGAGCCGTGGGTGGAGTTTTGGCCCCAGGTGCCACCCAGGCCATCACGGCCATAGAGCCAGTCCAAGGTGATCACATCGTATGCTTGGAACACGGATTTGTAGCTGCCACGCCAGGTGTAGGACATGACCGTGTTATCGGTATGGTCTTCTGCGGTTGGCAAGGCATATTCGGTATCGAATGGATGGCCCAAGCCCAGCATGTGACCAATCTCGTGTAGCAACACCTCGTAGCCAATGGAGCCAGCCACAGGCTGTTGGTTGATGCTGGCCTGCTCTACATTGTCGAGATAGACCAAGGTTTCGGCATTCAGTTCGGTCAGGACGTTATTCCAGTCGCTGCGGTAACGGTAGTACGCGGAGGTAAGACCGGCGATGTTGGCCCCTTGCAGGTTGGTGGCTGCAAAATGCACATCGGCCAAGGCGCTGCTGCTGACTTCATTGAAAACAATGCCCGTCAGCAGACTGGCGTGTTGCAAGATTTGGCGTGTGGCTTGCTGTTGGGTGCTGTTGAAAGCGGTAACAGGCTCGGCGGTTTCTCCGTCCATGATGCTGCCGGGGCTGGCATCGAAGGTGTAGTAGAGAGTGTTGCGGCTATCGGGTCAGAAGTTCCAGACCGCCGGAAAGCCGAGCAGGGAGTCCACCCGGTAGTCACCGGAGTAGACAATGGTTTCCAGATCGGTGACGGTCGCAGTCATTGG
Source organism: Giesbergeria sinuosa (assembly GCF_042652905.1). Classification (NCBI taxonomy): domain Bacteria; kingdom Pseudomonadati; phylum Pseudomonadota; class Betaproteobacteria; order Burkholderiales; family Comamonadaceae; genus Giesbergeria; species Giesbergeria sinuosa. Next base: position 211,923 of record NZ_JBHSHJ010000001.1, read on the forward strand.
CTAGTCGTAGGTGGCAGCACTGGCCAGTGCTTGGCCTTGGCTGTCTTTGGCGGACAACAGGGGGCTCATACCAATATCGGGCCAAGTGATAGCCAGATCGGGGTCGTCCCAGGCAATGCAACGCTCGTGTGCTGGGGCGTAGTAATCGGTGGTTTTGTACAAAAACTCGGCACTGTCGCTCAGTACCAAGAAGCCGTGGGCAAAACCCGGCGGCACCCACAGCTGGCGGTGGTTGTCGGCGCTGAGTTCGGCCCCTACCCATTGACCAAAGGTGGGTGAGCTTTTGCGGATATCGACGGCCACATCAAACACGGCCCCTTGCACCACACGCACCAATTTGCCTTGGGCTTGCTCGATTTGGTAATGCAGGCCACGCAGCACACCCTTGGCGCTGCGGCTGTGGTTGTCTTGCACAAAGGCGTGGTCGGTGCCGGTGGCCTCGTTGAAGGCGCGCTGGTTGAAGCTTTCGTAAAAAAAGCCGCGTGCATCGCCAAACACTTTGGGTTCAATGAGCACAACTTCGGGGATACGCAGACGGGTGGCTTGCATGGCGTGGAACCTTAATAAACTTTTTCTTGCAACAGGCGCAGCAAATACTGGCCGTAGCCATTTTTGCGCAGCGGCTGTGCCAGTTGTTCTAGTTGGGCGGCGTCAATCCAGCCGTGGCGCCAAGCGATTTCTTCGGGGCAGGCGATTTTGAGGCCTTGGCGGCGCTCCAGCGTGGCAATGAATTGGCCTGCATCGAGCAAGCTATCGTGCGTGCCAGTGTCTAGCCAAGCATAGCCCCGGCCCATGATCTCGACGCTGAGCTGGCTTTGTTCGAGGTACAGGCGGTTGAGGTCGGTGATCTCTAACTCGCCGCGTGGCGAGGGTTGCAGGTGCTTGGCCAGCTCGACCACTTGGTTGTCGTAAAAATACAGGCCCGTGACGGCGTAGTTGGATTTGGGGGCTGTGGGCTTTTCTTCCAACGACAGCACCTTGCCGCTGGCATCAAACTCGGCCACACCATAACGCTCAGGGTCGTGTACATGGTAGGCAAACACGCTTGCGCCCTCGGTGCGGGCATGGGCGCGTGCCAGCAGGTGGTGGAAGTCGTGGCCGTAAAAAATGTTGTCGCCCAGCACCAAGGCGCTGGGGCTGTTGCCCACAAATTGCTCACCAATGATGAAGGCTTGGGCCAGCCCATCGGGGCTGGGTTGCACGGCGTATTGCAGGTTGACACCCCATTGGCTGCCATCGCCCAACAGTTGCTCAAAGCGTGGGGTGTCTTGTGGCGTGCTGATGAGCAGGATGTCACGAATGCCCGCCAGCATCAGGGTGCTGAGGGGGTAGTAAACCATGGGTTTGTCGTACACCGGCAGCAGTTGTTTGCTGATGGACAGGGTAGCGGGGTGCAGCCGGGTGCCGGAGCCTCCGGCGAGGATGATGCCTTTGCGTGCGGTCATGGTGTGGGGCTTGGTTTAGAGGATTTCGGCCAACATGCGGGCTACGCCTTGTTGCCAGTGCGGCAAGTGCAGACCAAAGGTGTCTTGGAGCTTGCGGGTGCTCAGGCGCGAGTTGTGCGGGCGCGTGGCTGGGGTGGGGAAGGCGCTGGTGGGCACGGGGGCCACTTCGGTGGTTTGGATGGGCAATGCGGGGGCCAATTGCCGCGCCTGTTCAATGACAAATTGGGCGTATTGGTTCCAATTGGTCTCTCCAGCGGCCACGCAGTGGTACAGGCCACCATCTTGGGGGCGCTGTTGCAAGTGGCGGATGGCATGGGCCGTGACATCGGCCAGCAGGTCAGCCCCCGTGGGTGCGCCCCATTGGTCGTTAATCACGGTCAGACGGTCGCGCTCTTGCGCTAAACGCAGCATGGTTTTGGCAAAGTTGCCGCCACGGGCGGCATAGACCCAACTGGTGCGCAAAATCAGATGCTGGCAACCCGATTGTTGGATGAGCTGTTCGCCTTCGAGTTTGGTGCGGCCATACACGCTCAAGGGGCCAGTGGCATCTTGCTCTGTCCACGGGCGGTTGCCACTGCCATCAAAGACGTAATCGGTGCTGTAGTGAATCAGCCATGCCCCCAGTTGTGCGGCCTCTTGGGCCAGCACGCCGGGGGTGGTGGCGTTGAGCAGCCGGGCCAGTTCGGGTTCGCTCTCGGCCTTATCGACGGCGGTATGGGCTGCTGCATTGACGATGACATCCGGGCGCAGTGCGCGCACGGTGTCGGCAATACCCGCTGGGTGGCTAAAGTTGCCGCAGTGTTCGGTGCTGTCGTGGTCTAGGGCCGTGACTTGGCCCAATACCGACAGGCTGCGTTGCAGCTCCCAGCCCACTTGGCCGCCTTTGCCCAGAAGAAGAATGTTCATACGGCGTCCTGGCTCGTGTATTGCTTGCTCACCCAGTCGCGGTAAGCGCCGGTTTGCACGTTGGCCACCCAGTCAGCATTGTCCAAGTACCAGGCCACGGTTTTGCGGATGCCGGTGTCGAAGGTTTCGGCGGGCTTCCAACCCAGTTCACGTTCGATTTTGCGCGCATCAATGGCGTAGCGCCGGTCGTGGCCGGGGCGGTCTTGCACGTAGGTGATTTGGCTGGCGTAGCTTTGACCATCGGCGCGTGGGCGCAGCTCGTCCAGCAGCGCGCAAACGGTGTTGACAATCTCGATGTTGGGCTTTTCGTTCCAGCCGCCCACGTTGTAGGTTTGGCCCAGTTGCCCGGCCTCTAGCACGCGGCGGATGGCGCTGCAATGGTCTTTGACATACAGCCAGTCGCGCACTTGCATTCCGTCGCCATACACCGGCAGGTTCTTGCCCGCCAGCGCATTGACGATCATCAGCGGAATCAGTTTTTCGGGGAAATGGTAGGGGCCGTAGTTGTTGGAGCAGTTGGTGGTGAGCACCGGTAGGCCGTAGGTGTGGTGCCAGGCGCGCACCAAGTGGTCGCTGGCGGCTTTGCTGGCCGAATACGGGCTATTGGGCTCGTAAGTGTGCTCTTCGGTAAAGGGGGGGGCGTCTTTGCTCAGGGTGCCATAGACTTCGTCGGTACTCACATGCAAAAAGCGGAACGCCGCTTTGCTGTCGGTGGGCAGTGCCTGCCAGTAGTGGCGCACAGCCTCTAGCAGCCTGAAGGTGCCCACCATGTTGGTTTGGATAAAGTCTTCGGGGCCGTGGATGGAGCGGTCTACATGGCTTTCGGCCGCAAAGTTGACCACCGCACGCGGCTGGTATTGCGCCAGCAGTTGCGCCAGCAAGGCACTATCGCCAATATCACCCTGTACGAAGATGTGCCGTGCATCGCCTTGCAGGCTGGACAGGTTGTTGAGGTTGCCCGCGTAGGTGAGCTTGTCGAGGTTGACCACAGGCTCGTTGCTGCCCGCCAGCCAATCGAGGACGAAGTTGGCGCCAATAAAGCCTGCGCCGCCGGTGACAAGAATCATGGTGTAAATCGAATTGGTAAATGCCAAACGGCGAAGCCGGGGATTATCGTATTTTCAGGGCTTTGAGGCACGACAGACCCAGAGCGCGCTAGTGGGCCGTTTGTAAGCCCGCATGATCTTCGGTAAAGCAAGAAACGCGGTTGCGGCCCTGAGATTTAGCCAGATACATGGCCTGATCAGCCTGCTGCTGGATGGCCAACATGGTCTGGGCGTTGTGCTGATTGCGGGCCACGCCAATGCTGGCGGTGATGCGGATGTGCTGCTCGGCGCCAATAGCGGGCATCAGGTTTTGGATGGTTTGGCGCAGGGTTTCGGCCAATCGGCTGGCGCTGTCCAGGTCGGTATGGGGCAGAAAAATGGAAAACTCTTCGCCGCCAATGCGCCCCAGTGCATCGCTGGCCCGTATGCCTTGTTGCAGGGCAGAGGCCACAGCTTGCAGCACCAGGTCTCCGGCAGCATGGCCATAGGTGTCGTTGATGGATTTAAAGTGATCCAGATCGACAAACAGCACGGTATACGGGGTGCCTTGGCGTTTGGCCAGCTCGATCAGTTGGTCGCAAGTGGCATAGTAGGCGCGGGCATTGAGCACGCCAGTCAGGGGGTCGTGGGTGGCCATGTGTAGCACCCGTTCGTAGGATTGGCGCATGCGTACAAAGTACGAGATAGAGCGGGCGCCATAGAAGTGGAAAAAAACGCCCGTATAGGCAATGCAATGCTGGTCAGCAAGGTGGCTAAGGCGTTGGGAGAGTAAGGCACGGCCAGATAGCTGTTGCCCCAGGCCAGCCCAACCAGCGTTAACCCAGTGATGAAGGTACCGGCCCGCTGTCCGAGCAGAATGTAGACGCCGGGAATGTTGGTCATGAACCACAGCACGCGCAGTTCATCTTCTGACACAAAGACCAATGCCGAGACGTATTCCAGCAGGCAGATGGTCTCGTACGCCACGGCCACGGGCAAGAATCTTTCTTTGTGGCTGCGCAGCAACCACCACAGCACCAACGAGAACAGGGTAAACAGCAACATCGAGCGCACATGCAGTGGGGCAATGCGGTTGATGCTGGATTGATCGCCCACGATGAGCAAGCCTGTGCAGATGGCCCCAGACAGCAACACGATGATCAGGAAACGGAAGCGGAATTCGTCAAATTCTTCACTGTCCTGAAAGCTGACCTGTCCAAAAATCCAGTGTTGCAGTAAAGCTCCCACGGCGCTTCTCCTTGGTGTTGGGTCTTTTGGTGCCAATCACAGGAGCTTACAGCTTGTTACGTCTCGTGGGTGATTTCCCAGTGTTGCTTTGGGTTTTGGCACGCGGCGGGGTTAGTCGCGGGTGACGCGCAGTACCTCTTCGCGGGTGGTGGTGCCTGCGGCAATCAGGCGTTCGCCATCGTCGCGCATCAAGGCCATGCCGCTGGCGATGGCTGCAGCGCGAATATCGGCCTCGGCGGCACGTTGGTGGATTTGGGCACGAATGGTCTCGGTGGTGGTGAGCAATTCAAATACCCCCGTACGGCCTTGGTAGCCAGTATGGCCGCAGGCGTCGCAGCCCTTGCCCGTGCAATGCGTGCACAGTTTGCGCACCAACCGTTGTGCCAGTACCCCCAACAAGGAGGAACTGAGCAAAAACGGCTCTACGCCCATATCAGTGAGGCGGGTCACAGCACTGGCTGCATCGTTGGTGTGCAAAGTAGCCAACACCAAATGCCCGGTGAGCGAGGCTTGGATGGCGATTTGTGCGGTTTCAAAATCGCGAATCTCGCCAATCATGATGACATCGGGGTCTTGGCGCAAGATGGCGCGCAAGGCTTTGGCAAAGGTCAGGTCGATTTTGCTATTGACCTGGGTTTGGCCGATGCCGGGCAATTCGTACTCGATGGGGTCTTCCACCGTCATGATGTTGCTTTGGCTGGCATCGAGCCGCGACAACGCCGCATACAGGGTGGTGGTCTTGCCCGAGCCGGTGGGGCCAGTGACCAAAATAATGCCGTGCGGTTGGGCAATGAGCTGCTCAAAGCGGGCCAGCACCTCGCCTTGCATTCCTACGGCTTCTAGGCTGATTTTTTCGCTGGTTTTGTCTAGCAGGCGCAGCACGGCACGCTCGCCGTGGGCGCTGGGCAGGGTAGAGACGCGCACATCAATGGCCCGCGTGCCCAAACGCAGGCTGATGCGGCCATCTTGCGGCAGGCGTTTTTCTGAAATATCCAGATCGGCCATGATTTTTAGGCGCGAAATCAGGGCGGCGTGCAGGGCGCGATTGGGTTGCACCACTTCGCGCAGCGTGCCATCGACACGAAAGCGCACACTGCTGTGGCGTTCATAAGGCTCAATGTGGATGTCGCTGGCCCCATCGCGGGCGGCTTGGGTGAGCAGGGCATTGAGCATCCGAATGATGGGGGCATCATCGGCGGTCTCGAGCAAGTCCTCCACCGCAGGCAACTCTTGCATCATGCGCGACAGGTCGGCATCGCTTTCTACTTCACTGACCACAGTAGCGGCACTGGACTCGCTTTGGGCATAGGCGCTGCTGATACGTTGGGCCAGTATCGAGGCATCTACGGCTTGCAGTTGTACGGCGGGGTATTTGCGGAGCACTTCAGACAGGGCTGACACATCCGGGGTTGGGCTGTGGCAGAGCAGCAGTTGCTGGCCGTCATCTTGCAGCAGCAGCTGCACGGTGCGGGCAAAGGCATAGGGCAGAGGGTAGCGCATGGCCATGTTTTACAGGGCGCCTGCGGGGCGGGGCGTGGCATTGCCACGGCTGGGGGCCGGGGCTGGGGGCGTCAGTGCGGGCAGCACAGGGGCTTCAGAGACTGAGCGCAGGACAGCATTGGGGCTAGGCTGTGTGGCCTGTTGTAGCGCGCGAATGGCTTCGTAGCGGTCTACCATCAGGGCGTCGCTGGCCGCTGCATCCCGGATGACCTGTGGGCGCAAAAACACCATCAGGTTGGTTTTTTTGCGTGAGCGGTTCTCGCTGCGAAAGAAGTGTCCCACCATAGGCAGGTCGCCCAGCAGGGGGACTTTGTCTTCGGCTTGGGCATAGCTGTCTTCGAGCAAGCCGCCAATGACGATGATGCTGCCGTCTTCCACCAGCACGTTGGACTCAATCGAACGTTTGCTGGTGGTAGGGCCGTTGGTGTCTTTCAGGGTGGCGGTGTCGATTTTTGACACTTCTTGGTAGATGGACAGCTTGACGGTGCCGTTTTCGTTGATTTGTGGGCGCACCCGCAGCATCAGGCCCACGTCTTTGCGCTCTACGGTGGTGAAAGGGTTGACGGTGCTGGTGCCGGTGGTGTTGGCATAGGAGCCGGTGACAAAGGGCACGTTGTTGCCAATGACGATACGGGCCTCCTCGTTGTCCAGCGTCATCAGGTTGGGGGTGGACAGCACGTTGGCATCGCCACTGTTTTGCAGAAAATTAGCCAAGGCACCGAGGTAATACTGACCATTGGTACGTGGCGCCAAGGCCAAGTTCAGCCCCTTGCCCAGCGATGACAAGGCGGTGGCGTCGCCATTGGCGATGCCAGCGGTCATGCTCAAGATGTTGGCACCGGCATTGCCTGAGTTGGTGCCAATCACGCCCACGGTGCCATCGCCGCTCTTGCCCAGTACGCCTTGCCACTGGATGCCAAATTCGGCCATTTTGTTGGCGGCTACTTCCACGATCAGGCTCTCCACCAGCACTTGCGCTCGGCGGCCATCGAGCTGGTCGATGACGGTGCGCAACTGGCGGTACAGAGGCTCTGGTGCCGTGATGACCAACGAGTTGGTGGTGGGGTCGGCCTGAATGATGCCTCCGGTGGAGGGCTGGTTGCTGTTGGCGTTGTTGCCCAGGTTGGCACTGGTGCTCAAGCCGCTGCCACTGAGGCCGGTGTTGCTGCCCAAACCGGTGCTTGGCAGGCTGGCATTGTTGCTACTGCTGGGGGCAGATGTGGGTGCGCCGCTGCCCAAAGTGGCGGCCAGTGCGGCGCGCAGAGTCACGGCCAGTTTGCTGGCATCGGCGTTTTTCAGGTAAACGACATGGATATTGCCTGAGGCGGCGCTGCTGCCCGGCAGTGCAGGCTGGTCGAGCTTGGCTACCAGCGCCCGCACCTGGGTAACACGGGCGGGGTTGGCCGCGCGCAAAATCAAGGCATTGCTGCGTGGCTCAGGCAGGACGGTGGTTTTGAAGGCGGTATCGCTCACGCCGGCTGTTGTGGCATTGGCACCACCGCTGCTTTGGCCTGAATCTATCAATCGGGTTACCAAGGGGGCCAAATCGGTGGCTACGGCATGGCGTAAGGGAATGATTTCTACATCGCTGGCGTTGGACACATCCATCGCGGCAATGATTTTGGCCAAGCGTTGCAGGTTGTCGGCGTAGTCGGTGATGATGAGGGAGTTGCTGCCTGGATTGATGTTGATGGTGTTGTTCGGGCTGATCAGTGGGCGCAACACGGGCACCAGGTTGTTGGCACTTTCGTAGTGGAGACGGAAAATTTGCGTCATGATTTGCCCGCCCGCCGGGCTGGAGCGTCCGTCACGCGCCACACTCACTTGGCCGCCTTGTAACTTGGCATCGGCCTCGGGCACGATTTTGTACAACCCGGCAGCTTCCACCACGGTGTAGCCTTGCAGCCGCAGCGCAGCCAAAAATTGCTCAAAGGCGGCTGCTGGGCTGACTGGGCGTTCGGTGACCAGATTGATCTGCCCTTTCACGCGCGGATCAACCACTACGTTGCGCCCGGTAATGGTGGCCAGGGTGCGGGCCACGGCTTCGATATCGGCCCCAGCAAAGTTGAACGTGACTGGCTCGCCGGGGCGCACGCTGGTGGTGCTGGGGCTGAGGCTGTTTTGCGCATGGACGGGGCTGCCTGAATGCAGCAATAAGGCGCTGGCCAGTAGGGCTTGAATGGCAGTCCGCAGGGGGGGATGGGCGAGGGAGTGCATACAGTATTCGGAATCAACCCAGAGTGATGAGGGCGCTTGCGCCACGGCGGCGCCCCAGAAGGTTCAGGAGGTTGGACAGCGCCGCTTCACGGCCAGGGCTGGCGCTGGCTTGTCCGCTAAAGCGCAGGCGCTCACCCACCCATTGGCCGTTGCCACTGAGTTGCAGCTCGCCTTGCAGGGTGCGCACGGTCAGGTGGGGGGTGCCCTCCTGAGCTTGGAGGGTCATGCGGTAGCTGCCCAAGGGATGCAACGTAGACAGCCGTGAGGACAGGGCCAGTGCATCTAACTGTGCCTGACCTTGTAACCGCAGGCGTCCAGCCGTCCATTGGGCTTGCAGGCCTTGGGTGCTTAGTGCCAGTTGACCTTCCAGTTGCACGGTGTTCCAAGGGGTGCCCAGCCCTGCCAACACTGCGGTGGGCCATTGGCTGTGGCTATCGGCCAGTGCAATGCTGGCGCCTTGGTGGTTGGGTTGCACATGCACCGCCAGCGGGGCCGTAGTGCAGCATGAAGCATGGATGTTGGCATGCAGACCGTCCCAGCGCAGATGCCATTGCCAGTGCAGCCGCCCCGGCAGGCTGGCGCGGTCTTGGCTGGCAGCACCGCCAGTCACGACCAATTGTGCCGAGCCATCCCAGATGGTACCGCGTGTTTGGAGCAGCTGCACCCGTTGTGCGCTGGCCTGTGCTACCCCCCAGGCCAGCCAGTGTGCCGGTGCAAAGGCCAGCACGGCCACACTGGCACCCAGCACTACGCCAGACACCGCCCAGCCCCAAGGGGGGCGGGGCAGGGGGGGGGTAGAGCGGTGGTGGAGGGCAGAGCGCAAAGAGGTTCTCACAGCAGCAGATGCAAAAAGGGGCGTACCTTGTCAACGCACAGGCAGAGCCAGCACCAGTGTGCCATCCCAGCGGAGACTGCCGTGGCTGGTGTTGCGCACCAACCGGGCTTCTTGGGTGGTGGCATGGGCATTGGCACGGGCCTGTGCTAGCCACGGGGCCAGAGCTGTGGCGGGTGTGCCTTGCAAAGTGAGGGTGGCACGGTCGCCCGTGATCTGGAGGCGGGCGCTGCTGCCCAGATGTTCGGCCACCGAGGCATGCAGTGCGCGGGCAGCAGCATCCGGGGGTAAGCGCGGGGCATTTTGCAGTTGGTGGGCCTCGGCCTGCCATGCTTGCATGGCCTGCCACTGGGTGTCCAGTCGGGCATGGCGGTCTGGAGCGGTGCGCAGTGTTTCTAGGGCAGGTGCCAAGGCCAGCCACCACAGCAAGGCCAGTGCGACCAAGGCAGCGGCAGCACGCAGTAAATGCTGCTCACGCGGGGCCAGTGCTTGCCAGCGGGCCTGCCATGCACCAGAGGGGGGGGATGATGATGGGGCGCTCATGGGGTGTTGACTGTGCGTACCACCAGGGTGTCACCCTCGGTGTCGAGGCGGTGACCACTGGCACGCAATGTTTGCATGGCTTGGGCTTGTTCGGCGGGGCTGAGCGCGCCACCTTGCAAGCGCAACTGACCAGGACTGTAGTCGATGCTGCGCGCTTGCCAGTGGGGGGGCAAAGCGTTGGCACTGTGGGCCAGCAGGGGTTCCAAGTCGCGGGAAGACAAGCTGCCCGTAGCTTGGCGTAGCAGCGCCAATTCCCGTTCCATTTGGACGGGGGCATCTACCACCACCTGCACCCGTGGAAAGGTTTGTGTGAGTACAGCCCGCACTTGGGCTTGTTTGGCGGCCAGTGTTTGGCGCTCTTGCCAAGCCCAGGCGTTCAGGCCCACCAGATGCACTGCTGCCAGCAACCCCAGTGCCCAGCGTGCTGCCCGCCATTGGGGTGCCCCTGACCAAGCCCCCAGCACGGCGGCCGCTTTGCGCAGCAGACGGGTACGGCCTGTGCTGGCCAGATCAAACTGTGCCAGGTTCCAACCATTGCCCAAAGCATTGAGCGCCCGCGCACTGGCCGTTTGGAGTTGCACGGGTTGGCCCAGAGCCTGTTCTGCCAGCGCGGCTACCGCAGGTTCTGCATAGATGACTGGGGCGCTGGGGTTGTCTGTGGGTGCAGGGTGAGGCATCAACGCCAAGGCCGATGCACACAGTGGCAATAGCAAGACACTGTGGTCAGGGCCGCAGCGCGGCAGCAGCAGGCGAACGTCTTCGGGGGTGCCCAAGACTTGCACGGCGGTGGGGGTGGCATCGGTGCCAGGGGCGCATTCTGGTACAACCCGTGCAGCGGGTAGACCCGCATTTTCTAGGGTTTGCAGGTGAGCGCGTAGCCAAGCACGGTCACAAATGGCCACCCAGACGGCAGTGCCGACACGGGTTTCTGGCGCTAGGGCAAAGTGCAGGTGTGCTGGCTCGTCCAGTAGGCGTTCTTCTAGCAGTCCTTCAAGAATTGCCCGCAGGCGAGGGGTTGCAAGGCCCACTCCTTGGGGCAGGACAACCCGTTGCCACGACAGCGCCTGCGCAGGCACCAAGGCCACAGTTTCACCCGTGGCCCGTTTAGGGCGGGGCAGCAAGGCCAAGGCGGCGCTGGCATGGCTGCTGACGCTGTGCCCGTCGCTGCTCAGTGTGTAGCGGTATTCGGTGGCAGGTCCTGGCGGGGCCAGTGGCAGGTGGAGGATCAGGGTGCTCATGGATGGGTCTGGCGGGCCATTGTAGGGGTGTAGGCTAGCGGGCTGGCAACTGAGGCGTGCTGGGAGGTGGGGGCGTCAAGGCACCCCGTTCGCGCCACAGGGTACGCACATCGCGGCCTTGGCGGTAGACGATGGAACGCTCCTGCACTGTCACATCGCCCAAGCGCAGGCGGCCATACACTTCAAAATACTGCGAGCGCACATCGTGCAGCGACTCTTTGATTTGCACGTTTTGGCCCAGCAGGGCGCGGGCATCTTCCAAGCTGCGCAGGTGCTGGGTTTGACGGGCAGCCAGCAGCCGGTTGGCACCGGCTTGGTCTAATCCTTCTATGCTGGCCAACAGCACTTCGGCGCTGGCAGTGTTGAGGTTGACTTTGCTGCGCTGGGGCAACAGCGTGGTGTAGGGCGACAACAGGGCCACTGTGGCTGGCGCAAGCCCCAGCCAGCCCAACTGGGCGGACGTGGGTGGGCGCAAGGGGGCATTGGCGCCATCGGGGTGGTGGGCTTGCAGCAGGGCTTGGGCCATGGTTTCGAGTTCAGCCTGCGGCAGACCTAAACGGGTAAACAGCCGTTCAAATTGGGCTTGGGCTTCTGGTTGTAGGCGAACGCCATCGAGCAGATTGCTCAGGTTGAGGCGGGCTTGCAAGTCCAGAATCTGGCCCGACAAAAACGCATCGGTGGTATCAATGCTGGCATCCTCGAGCTGCGAAACATTCTTTTCTGCGGCCAAAAAGGTGCTCAGTCGTGCTTCTTGCAGCGGCACCGCCCAAGGTTCGGCCAAGTGGTCAACACCGCTGGCAGCGTTGTAGTCTTCTATCAGTATCAGGCGCGACCAGTCCAGCGCGCCTACCAGTATCCAGGCCGATTGCACCCGCGCACGTTCGGCGGTTTCAATCTCGATGCTGCGCCATTGCTGCCACATGGCGGCTGCAGCAAAGGTGGCTACCAGCGTCACGGTCAGCATGGCCGCCAACAGAGCAGCGCCATGCTGGCGACAGCAGCAAAATCCTGGGCCCCTCAACTTTTACCTCCACCTTGCAGGGGTTGCACCCAGTCGCGGGTAATGGGCCCGGCCAGCCCTTGACCGGGAGGCAGTTCCAGTTGCAAGCGGATACCGTCGGGCACGGTGACGCTGGCGGTGCTTGCACCTTCGGCAGGGCTGCCGCTGCTAGAGAGGGGGTTGCTCCAGGTGTCGCCCCGGTAATAGAACAGTTGCCAGCCCGCCAGAGGCAACAGCACTGTCTCGTGGCGGCGCTCTGCCTCGCCGGGGGTACGCGCCCACATGGCAGCCTGTTGCCAGGTTTGCTGCCACTGTGCGCGTGTGCGCACGGGGTTGGATTGCCAGCGCAACCATTGATCACTGCCCTGCACATTGCGCCGTGCCCAGGCCACGACCAATGCGCCTTGGTCTGGTGTGGTGTTGCTGCGGCGCGTGAGGCGCAAAACCTGACCATCCCAGTCCAGCGGTGTGGTGTAGGGCAGGGTGACCAGCGCATCCAGATCGGCCCCCCACTGAGCCAGGGCGGTTTGCAACACCAGCAATTGCTCACTGCGTTCATGGGTGTGTTGCTGCGTTCGCACCATGCCGTCTATGCCGCGCCAACTCATGATCGCCAGCAAGGCCATCATGGCCAGAGCCACCAGCAATTCCACCAGCGTAAAGCCATGCGCCAACGCGCGGGTGGTTGTGGGCACAGAGGTGTAGGGAGGGAGCATCAGCATCAACGACGGCCCACAATGGTGCTCAGACGCAGCACAGGGGTGCTGCCATCCAGCACTTGGGCATCCACGCGGCGGAAGGTGGGGTTGGGCGTGGGCCGTACCGCAACAGCCACAGTCAACGTGCGTCCGGCTTGCTCACACGATTGGGTGCTGTCGCCAATGGCGGGCATTTGGCGCGACAGCCGGGTTTTGACCAGTTCATTTTCTGCACACAACTGGGCCAGCAGAATGTCAGATTGGCGCTGTGCATTGCGTGTGAGCGCCGAGCTGGCCTGTAGCCCAGCCATCAGGGCAACGGCCACAATAGCCAGAGCCACCAACACTTCCACGAGTGTGAAGCCAGATGCGTGGGCCAACTGTGCTGGCATGGTGTGCTGCCTCATGGGGTGGTGGTCTGTACGGCAAAGGGGCGCAGGCCATCGGTAGCGATGCGCAGGGCGCTTTGTGGTGCCTCTGTATTGACCAAGGTGATGCCCTGTGGGGCAATGAGTGGTTCTGGCCCCAGCAGCAGCTGGTCATCCCCGCGCACATGGGTGCTGGCCGACAGCCATTGGCTGGGCAGTTGGTTCTCGGGCAGTCCTTCAAACCGAAAGCCTCCAGCCATGCTTTGCCAGCGCACTGGCACCCCGCTGGCGCGCGACTGCGCCCGGCCTGCTTCCAACAGTGCGGCCAGACGGGCACCCTCGCGCTCCAGTGTGGCATTGGCGTTGTCGCGCAGGGCCAGCGAGGCACCTGCCGTAGCTACCGCAATGATGCTGATCACCACCAACAACTCCAGCAGCGAGAACCCGTGGTGGCGTTGGCGCAGTGTGCGGTCTACAGGCAACACAGGCATGGCGGGCGGATTATTGCCAGCTGCCGATATCTGCATCCTTGCCTTCACCACCCGATTGACCATCTGCACCAAAAGACATCACATCGATCTCACCTTTGATTCCGGGGTTGAGGTATTGGTACGGGCGGCCCCAGGGGTCGTTGGGGAGCTTTTCCAGATAGGGCTTCCAGTTGGGGGGCTGTGGCCCCGCCGTGGGTTTGGTGACCAAGGCTTGCAAGCCCTGTTCGGCGGTGGGGTAGCGCAGGTTATCGAGCTTATAGAGCTTCAGCGCCTGTACGACGTTGGTGACATCGGTGCGGGCGGCGGTGGTGCGCGCATCGTCTGCACGGTCTAGCACATTGGGCACGATCAGTGCTGCCAGCACACCGATGATCACTAGCACGACCATCAGTTCAATCAGGGTGAAGCCACGATGGCGGTGGCTGCGTGCAGTACGGGCAAAGTCAAGGAGGTGCATCGTTATCCAGAAGAAAGACGGTCGCTGAAGCGGCTGAATGATAATCCTGCGATGGTGACAACTACAGACACCGGTTGGGGCGTGCGCCTGACCACTTTGGCACTTTGGGCCTTGGCAGCGGCCAGTGTGGCCTATTGGGGGCTGCGCCTGTCGGCACCGTTGGGGGGGGGCGTGCCTGCGGTGACAGCCACCCCACCTTCCGCGCCCGATACAGCCGCTATCTCCCGCTTACTTGGTGGAGGTGCAGTCTCGGCAGCTGTTCCACAGACGCCACAGACCCCCGCCCCCACCACAGGGCGGCTGGCGCTGGTGGGCGTGTTGGCCGGGCATAGCAGTGGTTCAGGGGCTGCACTGATTGCGGTGGATGGGCAGTCGGCCAAGCCCTTTCGTGTGGGTGTGCAGGTGGCCGATGGCTTGGTGTTGCAGGCATTAGAGCCGCGCCAAGCACGCTTGGGAGCCACCGCCACCGGGCCGACTACCTTGACGCTGGATATGCCACTGCGCCGCTGAGTGCGCTCAGTCCAGTGGCCAGTGAGTCCAGTCGCCCAGTGCTGGGGCAGCTATTGGCCACTGGTCTGCGTTTGGAAGGGTGTGGGCTGGCGCTTGCAGTAGCCACTGCACACAGCGAGCCACCCCCGCGTGCGTGAGCCAGAGGATGTCGCTTTGCTCTTGCCGTGCGGTGCGGTGGGCCTGTTGCAAGGCGGCAGCTACCCGCATCAGCATACCTTGCAGGTGCTCACCCCCGCCGGGGCGGTGGGTGGCAAAAGAGGCCACCCACAGGTCGATATCTGCACGGGCAATGTGTTCCCAAGCGCGGCCTTCCCAGGCACCAAAATCCATCTCTTGCAGGCGTGCATCAGGCTGGCTGTGCAGGTCGGGCCGCCACATTTGCAGGGCATCTGCCAGTTGGGCACAGCGTTGCAGTGGTGAGTGCCATACCCTGAGGCGTATGGGCAGGGCGTGGGCCAGCCGTTGTGCGGCTTGTGCGGTGGCCTGCGTATCGGCAGGCATATCCAGCACACCGTAGCAATGGCCGGGGGCCACCAAGGGTTGCGCATGGCGGGCAATCCATAAGCGTTGGTGGCTTGTCACCACCGGCTTCCTTGGGCCAGTGGCCCCAAGGCCAAGGCGGCCCCCAGATAGAACCCTGCCTCGCCCAGCTGCTGCACGGCCCCTAGGCCGTCACCCGTAAAACCTTGTAGGCGCTGGGCCAGGCGGCGGGCCATGTGTCCAGCGGCCAGGGCACTGCACAGCACCGCCATCGCCACAAAGAGCACAGACTGCATTTGCCACACCAAGCCCAGCGGAGCCAAGCACCAAAGGCCTGCCGCTGCCAAGGCGGCATTGCTGATTTGGTCGGCCAACGGCTTGCTTTTTGATTGGGCTGTATCTCCCACATGGGGCAAGCAGCGTACCAGCCACAGCGGCCACCAGCGTGACAGCACATGCCCACCCACCAATGCTGCCACGGCAGCCCCCAAACTGTGCGTCCCCAACAGTGCCAACAAGCAGCACTTGGCCAGCAAACCCAGCACCAAAGCCATCGCGCCAAAGGCGCCAATGCGCGAGTCCTTCATGATGTCCAGCGCGCGTTCACGGTCGTAGCTGCCGCCCAAGCCATCGGCCACATCGGCCAAGCCATCTTCGTGAAAGCCACCTGTGAGCAACACGGTGGCAATCGTGCAGCCCACCGCTGCTACGGCAGCGCCAAAAGGATGGGCACCTAGCCCAAGGTGCAGTGCTGCATAGGTGAGGGCGGCCACAGTAGCTACCAGCCAGCCCACACCAGGAAAATGCGCACTGCTGGCGCGCAGCATGGTTGGGCTAAACCCTACCCAATCGGCCAGCCGCCCAGTGACAGGAATACGCGTAAAAAACTGCACGGCCAGCAAATAGTGGCGAATGGCTTGCATAAGAGGGAGCAACTTTAAAGATGGATGGTGTTGCGGCCCGATTGCTTGGCGCGGTACATCGCGTCATCGGCTTGCTTGAGGATTTCTGTCTGGCGTTGGGCATCTTGTCCGGTAAACAGGGTCAAACCCATGCTGCATGAACAATGGTGTTCAATTGTGGTTGCAGGGGTGCCTTGCTCGGGAGCCACTGTCAGTAGATAAGGCAAGGCTAGCGCAGTGCGTATTTTTTCTGCCACGGCCAAGGCTTGGGCCAATGCCACTGGGGCATCAGCGTCCAAATCACCAATCACCACCACAAACTCATCCCCGCCCAGACGCGCTACCGTATCTACTTCGCGGATGCTGGCATTGAGTCGTCGGGCCACTTCGATCAATAGCAGATCGCCGGTGGCATGGCCGTGGGTGTCGTTCAGGGGCTTGAAATTGTCCAAATCCAACAGCATCAGGGCGCCGTGCAATCCGGTGCGGCGGCTACTGGTCAAGGCCAGTGCCAGCCTATCGTCCAACAGGCGTCGGTTGGGCAGTCGCGTCAGGCTGTCCCGATAGGCCAGATTGCGAATTTGCTCTTCAGCCATCGTTTTTTCGATCGAGATGCTGGCCAGCCGTGCGGCTTGTTCGATCAGGGTAATGTCGGCATCACTGGGGTGGTATTTGTGGCGGTGGTAAATGCCGAAGGCACCCAAAATTTGGTGCGAGCCAGAGCGAATGGGCTGTGACCAACAGGCACCCAGCCCCGCCTGAGCGGCCAACACCTTGAAGGGTGCCCAGTAGGGATGGGTGGCAATATCTTCTACCACCACCCGTTCCCCAGTAAATGCTGCCGTGCCGCACGAGCCCATACCCATCCCCACAGCCAGTCCATGCAGGGCCGTGTTGTAAAAGTCGGGCAAGCTAGGGGCAATGCAACGGGCCACACGTTTGCCCGTGTCATCGAGCAGCAAGATGCTGCACACCTTGTCTGGATGCAAGGCCTCAATGCCCAAGACAATCGCTTGCAAAATGGGATCTAGCTTCGTGCCACCTGCCAACATTTCCAAAATGCGGCCATGAAAATGCCGGTAGTCATCGCGTTCTTTGCGCTCTGAAATGTCGCGGGTGATGCCCAGCAGCCCCAAAAACTCGCCATCGGCGTTTTGTACTCCGTTGGTCGTCACCTCAGTCCAAACCGTGCTGCCATCTTTACAGGGTTGTTCCAACTCTGCACGCAACTCTGGAATGGGCAACCCCGCCTTGGCGGCTGCTTGGCTTTTGTGCAGGGCGTCCAGTACCACGGGCACCCCCTCGGGCATCAATGCCTCCTGCAAGGATTGCTGCATCACTTCGGCACTGGTATAGCCCCGCAATTTGGCCACCGAAGGGCTGACATAGGTGAAGTGCCCTTGCGCATCCAACGTCCAGATCACATCGTGGGCGTTCTCGGCTAGCAGCCGGTATTGCGCTTCGCGCACCTTCAGTGCTTCTTCTATCTGCTTGCGCTGTGAAATGTCGACGATGAGCCCCAGCATCCCGCCATCTTGCCCTGGCACCAGATCGAAGGTGCATCGTTGGTACAACACCGTACGCATGACCCCATCGCAGAAGGCCAGGTCAATTTCTTCGGTGGTTTGCCCGCCTTGGGCCATCAATGCTCGGTCGGCCGCTTGAAAGGCTTCACGGGTTGCTGGTGGTAGAAAGTCCAGATCTAGCACCGTTTTGCCAATAAAGTCTGCGCGTGCAATACCAAATGCTTCTTCGTAGGCACGGTTGCAGGCCGTGAAGACGGTGTGGGTGTCTTTGATGAAAATCGGGTTGGGCAGTGCATCAATGAATGCTGAGAACAGCCGCAACTGCTTTTCCAGATCGGACTTTTGCTGCGCTATCCCGCTCAGTAGGTGGTTAAAACTTTGAATCAACAAACCAATTTCATCATGGCGCTCCACCGGCAAGGGTTGGGGCGTTTGGGCCAGTGATGACATGTGGGCCAACGTTTGGGCCGTGTCAGACAATCGAGACAACTCCCGCCGCAGCAACCACCAAGTCAGAGCACCGGCCAGCACAGTCAACAACAGTGCCGCCATGACCATACGGTGTTGCATGGCAAGAATAGGCGCAAAGGCCTCTGCCGCAGAGATAGAGGCAGAAATGCCCCAGTCCACCGCGGTCAGGCGCTTGACGGAATTGAGCACCTCCACCCCTGCGGGGTTGATATAAACCTGAGAGCCTTCAAAACCATTGACAAAACGGTCAATGGCCGGAATTTGACCTTGTGGTCGCAGCGGTTGCAAGATGCGCTCGGTTTTGGTGGATGCAATGATCAGCCGTTCTTGCCGATCGACCAGAAAATAACTTCCGGTCTTGCCATAGGCGCTCTGGGTCAGCTCATCAAGGAACCCGGTCTTGCGCAGCGCAATCACCCCCGCCAGAGTGCCAAGATTGCGTCCTGTGGCATCCCGAATGGGCGCCGCAATACCAATCACTGGCACGGCCAGCCGTTTGTCCAGGACGGGGGTGCCAATTTGGGTATGCCCCTCCTGCAAGGCGACGGCCACCGCTTTGCGATCCATAAAATTGACGCCAATGCGCCCCAAAGAGGGCGGCACTTCTGCAATTGCGGTGCCACGGCTGTCGGTAATGAGCACGCCACCACTGAACAAGGTTTGCAACAGGGGACGACTATTGAGCAGGTGCTGCAATGCGGCGGGCTGCTCCATTGCCTGGGGGTCTATGCTGTTGGCAATCGTCTCTAATGCCTTGATGCGCTCATTCAGGTGGGCATCAATGGCCCTTGCAATAAAAGACACCACCGAAAATTGCTGGTCACTCAATTGACGTTGCATATCTTCGCGCAGCATGTGGCTAGCGTAGAACGTCAGCGACCACAGACTGGTCATAAAAATCACCAGCGTGAACAAAGTGATGCGGGTCTTGAGCGAACCGGCGGGTCGGATTTTGGACGGCATGTGCTGTGGTAGCTACCAGCGCATGCAGTCCAAGCGCCGGTGGGGAGTGGTGGCCTTCTTCTTCAATCGGCAGCCGGGGCTTGCAGAAACAAGCGGTAAGCTGGATTGTCTGTCTCTTCCACATAAGGGTAGCCTAAGGTGGACAGGAAGGCTGCAAAAGCCTCGCTATCCCCTGGGGGCACTTGGATGCCTACCAAGATACGGCCATAGTCTGCCCCCTGATTGCGGTAATGGAACAGAGAAATATTCCAGCTCGGCTGCATCAGGCTCAAAAATTTGAGCAAGGCACCGGGCCGCTCTGGAAACACAAAGCGCAGCAGCCGCTCATCTTGTGCCAAGGCAGAATGGCCGCCCACTAAATGGCGCAGGTGCTCCTTGGCCAGATCATCATGTGTCAGATCCAGCGCCCCAAACCCGTGTTGACTAAACGCCTGCGCCAGTTGGGCCGACTCGCCTTTGCCATGCGTGGTCACGCCCACAAACACATGGGCACGGGCAGCATCGCTGATACGGTAGTTGAATTCAGTCACATTGCGCTGCCCACCGGGCAAGCTGCCAATAATTTCGCAAAAGCGTCTGAAGCTGCCACGTTCTTCCGGAATACTCACGGCCAGCAGGGCTTCTCGCTCTTCGCCTACCTCGGCCCGCTCGGCCACAAAGCGCAGGCGGTCAAAATTCATGTTGGCACCACACAAAATAGCGGCGTAAGTCTCGCCCTCGGTGTGGTGGGTAGCGACATACTGCTTGACAGCCGCTACAGCCAAGGCACCCGCAGGCTCCACAATGCTGCGTGTGTCGACAAAAATATCCTTGATAGCTGCGCACACAGCATCCGTATCGACCGTGATGAACTCATCCACCAAGCCTTGTGTGATGCGGAAGGTCTCTTCGCCCACCAGCTTCACGGCGGTGCCATCAGAGAACAAACCCACGTCGGGCAATGTGACCCGGCTGCCCGTGGCTACCGATTGCACCATGGCGTTGGAGTCGTTCATTTGCACGCCGATCACCTTGATCTCAGGGCGCAAAGCCTTGATGTAGTTGGCTACACCTGCAATCAGGCCGCCGCCGCCAATGGCGACAAACACCGCGTCGAGGCGGTTGCTGCCCAGCTTTTGCAATTGGCGCAAAATCTCCATAGCGATGGTGCCCTGTCCGGCAATCACATCGGGGTCGTCAAAAGGATGGACAAAGGTCAGACCTTGTTCCTTTTCCAGTTTCACCGAATGGGCATAGGCATCGGAATAGCTCTCGCCAGCCAATACCACCTCGCCGCCCAGGGCTTGTACAGCGTCAATCTTGAGCTGTGGCGTGGTGGTGGGCATCACAATCACCGCCCGTGCGCCCAGTTTGCGTGCGCTCATGGCGACCCCTTGGGCATGGTTGCCTGCCGAAGCGCAAATCACCCCTCGTTCCAATTGGCCTGGAGTCAGGTGGGCCATTTTGTTGTAGGCCCCGCGCAGCTTGAAGCTGAACACGGGCTGTTGGTCTTCGCGCTTGAGCAGCACCTTATTGCCTAGGCGTTGGCTCAGGGTGCGGGCCACTTGCAGATCGGTTTCAACCGCCACGTCATAAACACGGGCAGTCAAGATTTTTTTCAGATAGTCCAGGGGAGAAAGTGGGTCGGTCATGGTGGAGTGCAAAAAAGACACGGCCTGCCTGAAAGTGGCAAGCAGTCACAGAGACATTGACGACACATCATAGGCGTCTGACCGGGCTTGGGGTACGCACCGACAGAGCAAAAAAAAAGCCCCAAACCAAAGGTTTGGGGCTGAATCCATCCTTTGAGGAGATGGAGGAGACAATTGGTGCAATGCTTGGGGTTAGTACCAGCTATAAGCATCGCGTGTTTTGAATTATAAGCCATCCGATCGGTTTATGCTGCATAGCAACAAAATCCACGACAATATTGTGGTGAAAAAACAACCATCAAGGAAGCAATCATGGAATGCACAGTGAGTTGGACTGGCGCTGCAGGCGCGCGCTCGGCAATGGGCTTTGTGGCTGAAACCGGTAGCGGTCATACGCTGGTGATGGATGGTGCACCCGATGCGGCACGGCCCGAGAATGGGGGGCAGAACCTTGCACCGCGCCCTATGGAAACCGTGTTGGCGGGCACCGGTGGCTGCACCGCCTACGATGTGGTGCTGATTCTGAAGCGGGGCCGTCACGATGTGCGCGGCTGCAGTGTCAAGCTCACCAGTGAGCGTGCCGACAGCGATCCCAAGGTCTTTACCAAAATCCACATGCATTTCACCGTCACGGGCAAAGACATCCCACCCGGTGCCGTGGAGCGGGCCATTGCCATGAGCCACGACAAATATTGTTCGGCCAGCATCATGCTGGGCAAAACAGCAGACATCACCACCAGCTTTGACCTGTTGTCCGCTTGAGAGGCGCACTATGCCACCCTGTGACCCCTCCATGCGCTAGATGTAGTGGGCTGTGGTAGTCATGACTTTGGCCGCCACTTGCATGAGCGCCTTGGCTGGAGCAGGAAGCTCCAAGGCTCCAGCCGCCAGCGCGTTGGCAGCGTGACGCTCCTCGTCGTCTTTCATGCGGGCCACGATGGCGCGAGAGGCCTCGTCCTCCTGCGGCAAACGTTCCAAGTGACTTTGCAAATGTGCTGACACTTGGTTTTCGGTCTCGACCACAAAGCCCAGGCTGACCGCATCGCTGATTTTGGAGGCCACCACGCCAATGGCAAAGGCGCCCGCATACCACAGCGGATTGAGCAGGCTGGGCCGGTCGCCCAGTTCTTCCAGGCGCTCGCGGGTCCACGCCAGGTGGTCGCCTTCTTCGCGTGCCGCTTGCAATAGGTGGGCGCGCAGTTGTTCATCGCGCGTCACTGTAGCTTGGGCCGTGTAGAGTGCCTGAGCGCATATTTCGCCCACATGGTTGACGCGCATCAAGGCACCAGAAAGGCGCTGCTGGCTAGGCTCCATCTCAGGCTTGGGGCAATCGCGTGCCGGTGAGGCTTCTTGGGCACGGTGGGGTGCAAACAGGGTGCGCAGGGCTGCATCGGCGGCAGTCAGCAAGGTATCCATCAAGGTTCTCCAGGCGATGGCGGCAGACAGCCAGGTGCTTTGGTCACCTCGGTGCCAGCCGCCGCTATGTTGCGGCAGTGCAACGGATTTTGCGTTTGACGCCCATTGTGGGGGAATTCCTTTGCGAAACTGGCGCGCGTCTGGTGCAATAGGAGCAACTTCCCCACCAGGAGGTTGGCCCGGGGAACCGGCGGGACTGCGTAGGCTCTGCAACCAAGCCCCCCGTACCGGCGCCCTCTGTTTAACCTTGGAGTACTCGCAATGAAAAAATCCCTGATTGCCCTGGCCGTGCTGGCTGCTTCCGGCGCCGCCATGGCCCAATCTTCTGTCACCCTGTACGGCGTGATGGATCTGAGCTTGGTCAAGTCCAATGGCATTTCGGCTCAGTTGAGCGGCAGCGGCCTGATGAACAACGGCAACAGCCGTATCGGTCTGCGTGGCGTGGAAGACCTGGGTGGCGGCCTGAAGGCTTCCTTCAACCTGGAACAAGGTATCAACCCTGAGTCTGGCGCCCTGACCGGTGGTGCTGCTGGTGCTTGGAACCGTGCTGCCTTCCTGGAACTGTCGGGTGGTTTCGGTGGCGTGCGTCTGGGCCGTTCTTTGACTCCTAGCTACTACGGTCTGGCCGCTTGGGAACTGACTGGCGCTGCCAACTACTCTGCCGTGGCTAACCAATTCGGCTTCGTGGCCGCTGGTGCTCGTAACGACAGCCAAATCGCTTACACCACCCCCAACTTCGGTGGCGTGACTGCTAGCCTGGCCGTGGTTCTGAAGCCCGACACCCCCGCTGCTGTGGGCGACAACGCCAAGTATGACCTGAACGTCATCTACGCAAACGGCCCCATCGCTGCTGCCCTGTCTTACAACAAGGTGCAAGAGCACAAGGGTAACTTGGCTATCGGCGGTTCTTACGACCTGGGCGTGGCCAAGGTTGCTGCTTCGTTCCAAGACGGCTATGCCGGTGGCGTAGCTCCTTCCAACACCACAGCACAAAAGCAACGTGGTTTCACCATCGGCGCCACTGTGCCCGTGGGTGCTTTCTCGGTGACTCTGGACATCGCACGTGACACCAAGGCCAAGGACACCGACGTGGTCATCGAAGGCAAGTACGCCCTGTCCAAGCGCACCTTCGCCTACGCTGCTTACTACAACGATGGCAAGCAAGACGGCGCTGCTGTGTACAAGACTGGTGCCAAGAACCACCTGGGTCTGGGCATTCGCCACAACTTCTAATCACCCGCTGGCCTGAGCCAGTTGTGATTTAGACAAAAAGCCACCAGCCTGCCGGTTGGTGGCTTTTGCTTTTTGGACGGATACTTGCCCCCTGTGCTTTTTGAGGAGCCTGTTTTGAAAAGAACCACTGTATCCGCAGAACATCCCTTTGATCAGGCGGTGGCTTTGGCCCCGGTGGCCATTACCGCCCACGAACATGGCCGCGAAGCGGCACGCCATTGGCAGGGTCAGACCCACCCTGATTACATGAATATGGTGGGGCCATTTGGCGGCGTAATCGCGGCCCAGGCCATGAACGCCATATTGCAGCACCCCGAATTGTTGGGGGAGCCCGTGTCGTTCACCGCGAATTTTGCGGCCGCTGTGCAAGCAGGTGGTTTTCGTGCGCAAGCACGGCCAGTGCGCACCAACCGCTCTACTCAGCATTGGCAAGTCACGCTGTCGCAAACCAACAGTGAAGGCGTAGATTCGGTAGTGCTGACGGCCACCGCCGTCACTGCCAAGCGCCGCCAAACTTGGAGTGCGGTGGATGCCGTGATGCCCGATGTGCCGCGCCCCGCCACGGTAGCGCGGGCCGTTCAACCCAAGCACATGGCTTGGGTGCGCCGTTATGACACACGCCCTTGTGCTGGTGAAGTGCCTACCGAGTGGAATGGCACCGAGGCCGACAGCGTGACCCAATTGTGGATGCGGGATGATCCCCCCCGCCCGTTGGATTTTTGTAGCCTGACTGCGTTGGCGGATGTGTTTTATCCGCGCGTTTGGCGCCGTCGGGCTTTCATGACGCCGGTAGGTACCGTGTCGATGACGGTCTACTTCCATGCCAGTGCGGCCGAACTGGCTGCCACAGGCACCGATTACCTGTTGGGGCAGGCCAGAGCGCAATCGTTCTTTAATGGGTTTTTTGACCAAAGCGCCGAGCTATGGAACGAGTCAGGCCACTTGCTGGCCACCACGCACCAAATTGTTTATTTCAAAGAGTGACGCCCATGAGTACCCCGAATACCGACATCTTGGTGCATACTGAGGCGGGTATCAGCACTATCACCTTCAATCGGGTGGATAAGAAGAACTCCATTACCACCACGATGTATGCCACCTTGGCAGACTTGTTTGAGGCTGCAGCCACCGATTCTGCTGTTCGGGTGGTGGTCTTGCAAGGTGATGTGGCCGTGTTCAGTGCAGGCAACGATATTGGTGATTTTCTAGCCAATCCGCCCAGCACACTCGATGCACCCGTGTTTCGCTTGCTGCGTGCCGTAGCCACCTTCCCCAAGCCTTTATTGGCGGCTGTGTGCGGGCCTGCGGTGGGTATTGGTACCACACTGCTGTTCCATTGTGATCTGGTCTATGCGGGTGACAATGCCGCGTTTTCTATGCCTTTTGTCAATCTGGGCTTGTGCCCCGAGGCGGGCTCCAGTTTGCTTGTGCCGCAGATGTTGGGCTACCACCGTGCCGCCGAGGCTTTGTTGTTGGGTGAGCCGTTCTTTGCCGAGGCCGCCTTGGAAGTGGGGCTGGTCAACCGTGTGGTGCCGCCCACCGAATGCAATGCCGTGGCACAAGCGCAGGCCCGTAAGTTGGCTGCCAAGCCCCTGTCTGCATTGGTAGAGACCAAACGTTTGCTCAAGCTGGGTCTAACCTCTGCTGTATTGGAGCGTATGGCCCAAGAAGGACAGAGCTTTGTTCGCATGCTGTCGGAGCCAGCGGCCCGCGAAGCCTTTAGTGCCTTTATGGAAAAGCGGCGTCCAGATTTTCAGGCGTTCTGAAACTATCGGTTGCCAGCGGGTCAAGTGTGCCCGCTACACTCTAAAAAACCCTGGTTGGTTCTTCTCACCACCTACCCCACCTTGGGTGGGTGTTGGTGCTGCCTTCAGGCATCTGTATTCCTCACCGAAAGTGTTGCTTCCATGTCTCTCATCCCTGTCACTATCCTCACGGGTTTTTTGGGCTCGGGCAAAACCACATTGCTCAAGCGTGTACTTAGCGAAGCCCACGGCCAAAAAATTGCCGTGATTGAGAACGAGTTTGGCGAAGAAAACATCGACAACGATATTTTGGTAACCGATGCCAAAGAGCAGATCATCCAAATGAGCAATGGCTGCATTTGTTGCACCATCCGCGAAGATCTGCGCGAAACGCTGCAACTGCTGGCCGCCAAGAAGCGCAAAGGGTTGCTGGATTTTGAGCGGGTGGTGATTGAGACCACGGGTCTGGCCGACCCCGGCCCGGTGGCCCAGACCTTCTTCATGGATGAAGAAATTGCCGAAACCTACCTGATCGACTCCATTATCACGTTGGTAGATGCCAAACACGCCGCCCAGCAACTCAACGACCGCCAAGAAGCACGCCGTCAGGTGGGCTTTGCCGATCAGATCTTTTTGTCCAAGACCGATTTGGTCAGTGGTGAAGAGGTGGATGCCCTGACGCACCGCCTCAAGCACATGAACCCGCGTGCGCCCATCAAGGCGGTGCATTTTGGTGAGGTGCCCCTCAAGGAAGTGCTGGATCTGCGGGGCTTTAATCTCAATACCAAACTGGATATTGATCCTGATTTCCTTCAAGAGGAAGATGCACACCATGACCATGACCATGACCATGACCACAGCCATTGCGGTCATGATCACACGCACGACCACGGTGAGCATTGCCACCACCCCTCGCACCAGCACAGCCACGGCCACCACCATCACCACGACGATGATGTGAAAAGCTTTGTGTATCGCTCAGAGCGTCCATTTGATCCGGCCAAGTTAGAAGACTTCTTGGGGGCCATTGTCAACATCTATGGGCCGCGCATGTTGCGTTACAAAGGGGTGCTCAACATGGTGGGTACAGAGCGCAAAGTGATTTTCCAAGGCGTACACCAGCTCATGGGCAGCGACTTAGGGCCGCAGTGGGCGCAGGGTGAGCAGCGCATCAGCAAGATGGTATTCATTGGCATTGACCTGCCGCAAGACATCCTGCTCCAAGGTTTGGAACAGTGCTTGGTGTAAATGCTATCGCTATCCAGTATGCTTCAGGTTACGACTATGGCACCATGTTGCATCTGGAGGGAGTGGCTGCCGATACAATCGCGCCCCGGTAAGCACACGGGTTGATTACCACCCTATCGCCTCCTGGCGCGCCGTCGGCGCAGCCACAGGCCCGCCGTACTGTGAGGAGACAGGAAGTGATGACAGCCAAAACCAGTCAATCCAAGGCCCCTGCGGCCACCACCGCTTCTGCCAAAACGCCAGCCAAGTCTGCTGCGAAAACCACACCCAAGGCGGCCAGTACGCGTACGGTGGCTGCCCCTGTTGGGGCAGCACAAGACCCTGTGCGTAGCACGCGGCCTTCTTCGCGCTTGGCCTCATTGACCGTTCCATCCATGGCGCAGGCAGTGGCTTCCACTGCTGCCAAAGCCAGCTACACCAACACCATGCCCTCTACTATGCAAGTGTCGCCCACAGCCGGCTCTATCAAGAAAGATGCCAAACTCGCCAACAACTGGAAAACCAAGTCCGTGGAAGAGCTGACCGATGCCGATGTGCTGGCGATGCCTGACAGCGAGTACATGAACGACACGCAGATGGCTTTTTTCCGCCTCAAGTTGGTCAACCTCAAACGCGACATGCACAACAATGCTGGAGAGACTACCGAGCATTTGCGTGAAGACACCGTGGTGGTGCCCGATCCTGCCGATCGGGCCACTATCGAGGAAGAGCATGCACTGGAGTTGCGCACCCGTGACCGCGAACGCAAACTGCTCAAGAAGATTGAGCAGTCTATTGCCCGTATTGATGCAGGCGACTACGGTTACTGCGATGAAACCGGCGAACCTATCGGTGTAGGGCGTTTGCTGGCCCGCCCCACAGCCACGCTGTCGCTAGAAGCGCAGCAACGTCGTGAACTCAAGCAGAAAATGTTTGGCGATTGATGCCATCAGGCACTGCCTGATCCGCTGTAGCACCCCACGGTCTGTACTGCCATGAGCAAAGAAGAATCTTCCCCTGGTGGCCTGTTGTCCAAGGTGGTGCGCTTTGTGCGCAACCCGACCGTCAATTGGACTGACCTCGATACCATCGAGACTGACCGCGAAAGCCAGTACAGCAAGCAGGTGCTCAAAGAAATGCTCGAGCGCAAGCGGCGCAATGATTTTGTCCGCAAGCGCGAGTTTGACTATTTGCGCAAGCTGCGTCAGCGCGATGCGTTGGCAGGGCACCGGGTAGAAGACCCAGCGGTGCGGCCTTCATTCTTCCAAAGTAGCCTGACGCCACCCGACGACCGGGCCGGTACCATCAAGAAAATTGATGAGATCGAAGCCCAGATGTCAATGCAGTGGTGGAAAGGTAAGTCTGCCACAGAGACTGCTGTGGTGGCCCGCCCCACAGCCACTGCACCTACCAGGCTTCCGGTGCAGTCTGAGGCCTCAGAGACGCGCCCACCACAACATTTGGCCCCCGGCCTGTTTCCCCAACCTCTTTTGCGTGGGGGCGATACCAGTCCGGCCAGTTTGAGTGGATCTTTTGCCTCTACGGTGCCAGTATCACTGCCTGTAGGTTTGGAGCCTCAGGCGGGGGCAGAACCCCTGTTTGCCCACGACAGCATGCCCATTGCCGATTTTGGTGGTGCCTCTGCGCAATGGCTGTCTTCGACCCCGGATGCCCCGCCTGATTTCTTTCCCTTGCCTGCGGTGGTGCCACCTGTCCCTATGGAGCCTTTCGTGCACGACCCCGATTTGGAAGAAGCCGCCATTTTGTTTGCCAATGCCGACTATGCGGGAGCGGGTGCCTGCCTGCTTGATGTGGTGGCCCAGCATCCTGCCGAGGCCAGTGCGCAGTTGCAAGAAATTTGGATGACCCTGTTTGATTTGTATCGGGCTACCGGACAGCAGGAGGCGTTTGACCATCTGGCGATTGATTTTGCTGCACAGTTTGGTCGTTCGGCACCGTTGTGGTTTTCTATGCCTGAACAATTGGGATTGGTCTCGGCCACCCAGGCCAGTGCTGCGGCGCCTGCACGCCGCGACTTTAGCTGGAACGCGCCTAGCAGCCTGACGGTGCAATCGGTGGCGGCATTGCAAGCCTCGTTGGGCCGCGCTGCGCCGCCTTGGACCATGATTTGGAGTCGGGTAGCCAGCATTGACGAAGCGGCGCTGCCAGCATTGACGCAAGAGTTCAACCGCTGGGGTGACCAGAAAGCGCAATTGGTTTTTGTGGGGGCTGAGCGTTTGCAGGCACTGTTGCAAGCCCACACGCAGTCGGGAGACCGTAGCAGCAACCCAGAATGGTGGCGCCTGCGCATGGCTGCATTGCGTTTCATGGGGCAACCTGAAGAGTTTGAACTGGTGGCATTGGATTACTGCGTGACCTATGAGGTCTCGCCACCTTCTTGGGTAGACCCGCGCTGTAGCTACGTGGATGCTGCCGAAGGCGACGGTGCTAGCCATGATTTGCTGGCCCCCAGTGCGCCCGCAGGCGCAGGAGACGCCGTGGCGCCGGTAGGTTTGTCTGGGCACATCGAGGGGGATGCTACCGAAGCCTTGCAGGCGCTCGAAGTGTTGGTGCGCCCCGGTGAGCCGCTGGTCGTGCCCTGCGATCGGCTGATTCGGGTCGATTTTTCTGCGGCGGGGGCGGTGTTGAACTGGGCCGCAGAACAGCAAGCGCAAAAACGCGAAGTCCATTTCAAGAACCTGCATCGCCTGGTGGCCGTGTTGTTCAATGTGGTGGGTATCAATGAGCACGCTTGGGTGATTCCACGCAAGAATTGATGTTTGAAGCTGGCTTGTAAATCGGGCCATTGCTCCCAATTGGGGTTTTATGCAATCCAACAGCGAACAGGCCGTGTTTCACGGCACTACCATTTTGAGCGTGCGCCGCCAAACCCCCGAAGGCATCCAAGTGGCTATTGGTGGTGATGGTCAAGTCACTCTGGGCCATATCGTGGTCAAGGGCACAGCGCGCAAGGTGCGCAAGCTCTACCACGGCAAAGTGCTGGCCGGTTTTGCCGGGGCCACGGCCGATGCCTTTACCTTGTTTGAACGCTTTGAAGCCAAACTAGAAAAGCACCAAGGCCACCTGACCCGTGCCGCCATTGAGCTCACCAAAGACTGGCGCACCGACCGGGTGTTGCGCCGCCTAGAGGCCATGCTGGCCGTGGCCGACCACAGTGCTAGCCTGATCATTACCGGCAATGGCGATGTATTGGAGCCTGAGCAAGGCATCGTAGCCATTGGCAGTGGTGGCGCTTATGCCCATTCTGCCGCCAAGGCGCTGCTCAACAACACCGATTTGCCTGCCGTCGATATTGTGAAAAAGTCGCTCGAAATTGCGGGCGAGTTGTGCATTTACACCAATATGCACCACACCATCGAGACGCTCTAAATTGCCGCCCAAAGGTTTGCCATGTCTCACATGACCCCCCAAGAAATTGTCAGCGCACTAGACCAGCACATCATTGGCCAACCCGCTGCCAAGCGTGCCGTGGCGATTGCCCTGCGTAACCGTTGGCGCCGCCAGCAGGTGGCCGAGCCACTGCGCCACGAAATCACACCCAAAAACATCCTGATGATTGGCCCCACTGGTGTGGGCAAAACCGAAATTGCCCGGCGTTTGGCCCGGCTGGCCGATGCGCCTTTTATCAAGGTAGAGGCCACCAAGTTCACCGAAGTGGGCTATGTGGGCAAAGATGTAGATGCCATCATCCGCGATTTGGCCGAAATTGCTGTCAAGCAAGAGCGCCAAGCCCAGGTGCAAAAAATGCGCGAACGGGCTGAAGACGCGGCAGAAGAACGTATTTTGGATGTGTTGATTCCTTCGGCGCGCACCGGCGAGCCGCCCTCCGACAGCACGGCACGCCAAGTGTTTCGTAAAAAACTGCGCGAAGGCCAATTGGACGAGAAAGAAATCGACATTGATTTGGCCGATACCCACCCCCAAGTTGAAATCATGGGGCCGCAGGGCATGGAAGAAATGGCCGAGCAACTGCGTAGCGTGTTCAGCCAAATGGGCCAAGACAAGCGGCGCACGCGCAAGCTCAAAATTGCCGAGGCGCGTAAGCTGTTGATTGAAGAAGAAGCCGGCAAACTTGTCAATGAAGAAGAAATCAAAACCCGCGCCTTACACAACGCCGAGCAAAACGGCATCGTCTTTATCGACGAGATTGACAAAGTAGCCGCTCGCCAAGAAACCAGCGGCGCCGATGTCTCGCGCCAAGGCGTGCAACGCGACTTGCTGCCCTTGGTAGAGGGCACCACCGTCTCGACCAAATACGGTATGGTCAAAACCGACCATATTTTGTTTGTGGCCTCGGGGGCGTTTCACCTGAGCAAGCCCAGCGATTTGATTCCAGAATTGCAGGGGCGTTTTCCAATTCGGGTCGAGTTGGATTCTTTGTCAGTCCAAGACTTTGAAGGCATCCTGAACCAAACCAACGCCTCGCTGGTCAAGCAATACCAGGCGCTGTTGGCTACCGAGGGGGTGCAACTCGAATTTACCCCCGAAGGCATTACCCGTTTGGCACGCATTGCCTTTGAAGTGAATGAGCGCACCGAAAACATCGGCGCTCGGCGCCTCTCCACCGTGATGGAGCGCCTGCTGGATGAAGTCAGTTTTGATGCAACACAGCGCAGCGGCCAGAGCGTGTTGGTGGATGCGGCTTATGTGGATGAACGTTTGCAAGCCTTGAGCAAAGACGAAGACTTGTCACGCTATATTCTTTGACGTTCTAGCTTCTCAGGAGAGTGGCGCCCCAGCCGGTTAAATTGGGACAGCGCCTTGGGGGGGAATGCCAATTCCTGCTACAGTGCAAAGAGTTTGCGCTATGGTCGGAAAAAGCGCATTTTTCCCCGGTTTTTCGGGGCAAGTCAACGAAAAAACTAGCTGGGGTGTCTGTGTTCCAAGGGCGTTGTTCGCGGGGTCGGAGTGCGAAGGGGGGGCTGTTGCTGCGCGCCCCTAAAAAAATGTCACGGTTCTGGGCCTGTTATTGGGAGCAACCATGACCACGCCTATGCTGCAACACACAACCGTGTTATTGGATGAGGCCGTGGATGCCCTGCTGGGAAACGCCACGGACATGGGGCCAGACAGCCTTTGGGTGGATGCCACTTTTGGTCGTGGTGGGCACTCTAGGCATATTTTGTCTCGATTACCGCCAGTCGGGCGCTTGCTGGCGTTCGACAAAGACCCAGAGGCCATTTCCGAAGCAGCGCGCATCCACGATGCGCGTTTTTCGATTCGCCATGAGGGGTTTTGCCACTTGGCCGATCTGCCAACGGGCAGTGTGGCGGGGGTGTTGATGGATTTGGGCATCAGCTCGCCGCAAATTGACAGCCCGGAGCGCGGCTTTAGTTTCCGCTTTGATGGCCCCTTGGATATGCGCATGGACACCACGCGCGGTCAAGGCGTGGCCGATTGGTTGGCGCAGGCCGATGCAGCGCAGATTGCCCAAGTGGTGCGTGACTATGGCGAGGAGCGTTTTGCTGGGCCTATTGGGCGTGCCATTGTGGCGCGGCGCCAAGAGCGTGGCCCCTTGAGTACAACCGCCGAACTGGCCGATTTGGTAGCCACCGTGGTGAAAACCCGCGAAGGTGGTCAGCACCCGGCCACACGCACCTTTCAGGCGTTGCGCATTTTTATCAATGCTGAACTCGATGAGTTGCAACAGGCGCTACAGGCGAGCCTGGATGTGCTGCGCCCCGGTGGGCGGCTGGTGGTGATCAGCTTTCACTCGCTGGAAGATCGCATCGTCAAGCAGTTTATTGCCCAGCATGCCAAAGAAGTCTACGACCGCCGTATGCCCTTTGCGCCACCGCAAGCCATGCGCTTGCAGGCACTGGAGCGCATCAAGCCGGGGGCGGCTGAAGTGGCTGCAAACCCACGGGCCCGCAGTGCCGTGATGCGGGTGGCCCAGCGCACAGAGGTGGCAGCATGAGCCAGTGGTGGGGCGGTGGTTGGGGTACAGCAGGGGACGCGCGGGCATGATGCGCTTGAATCTGGTGTTGCTGGTGCTGGTGGTGCTCAGCGCCATGTATGTGGTGCGCACGCAGTACGAGGCGCGCGTGTTGTACACGGCGCTAGACCGGGCGGTGGCCGAGGCGCGGCGGTTAGAGACCGAGCACGAGCGTTTGCAGGTAGAGAAGCGGGCGCAGGCAACGCCACTGCGGGTCGAGACCATGGCCCGTGACCAGCTGCACATGCGTACGGCCACACCCCCCATCACGCAGTATGTGGCTGCGCCCACCAAGGAGCAGCCATGAGCCGCAGCGTGCTCTACACCTCCAGTCCGTTGTTGGCGAGCAAGACGCCTGTTTGGCGCAGCCGTTTTATTGTGGGCATGATTGCGCTGGGCTTTGTAGGGTTAGGCGCGCGTGCGGCCTATGTGCAAGTGGTAGGAAATGACTTCTTTCTGCGTCAAGGTGAGGTGCGTTTTGCCCGCACGCTAGAGCTGCCTGCTAATCGGGGCAAGATTCTGGATCGCAATGGCTTGATCTTGGCCTCCAGTGTGCCTGCGGCCAGTATTTGGGCCATTCCCGAAGATGTGGAGATGCAAGCCCCAGAGGTGCGGGCCAAACTGCCCGAACTGGCCAAGCTGTTGGAGATGCCCTTGGCCGAGTTGCAGGCCAAACTGGCCGATGAAGACAAAACGTTTGTCTGGATCAAGCGCCAATTGGATTGGGAAACAGGGCAAAAGATTGCCGCCCTCGATATCAAGGGTATTTATCAACGCAAAGAATACCGGCGCCAATATCCAGAAGGCGAGTCCGCGGCCCACGTAGTGGGCTTTACCAACGTGGAGGACAAGGGCCAAGAAGGCATGGAATTGGCCTTTGACAAACTGTTGGCAGGCAAGGCCGGTTCGCGTCGGGTGATCAAAGACCGGCTGGGTCGGGTGGTCGATGGGGTGGGTGAGGAGGTGCCGCCACAAGATGGACGCGACATGCAGTTGTCCATCGACAGCAAGGTGCAGTTCTTTGCCTACCAGAAGCTGCGCGATCAAGTAGAAGCGCACAAGGCCAAGGCGGGCAGTGTGGTGGTGCTCGATGCCAATACGGGGGAGGTGTTGGCGCTGGCTAACTACCCGAGCTACGTGCCAGACAAGCGCAAAAACCTGACCGGAGAGCAGCTGCGCAACCGTGCTATTACCGATACCTTCGAGCCGGGCTCTACCATGAAGCCCTTTACCGTGGGCATTGCGCTAGAGACCAAACGTGTGCGCCCCGAGACAGTGATTGATACCAACCCTGGGCGCATCACTATCACTGGCTCCACCATTTCGGATACGCACAACTACGGCGCGCTGACGGTGGAGGGGGTGATCCAAAAGTCCAGCAACGTTGGCACTACCAAGTTGGCTATGCAAATGCCCGCTAAGGAGATGTGGGAAACCTTTTCTGCTGCGGGCTTTGGTCAGAAACCACAAATTGCCTTCCCTGGGGCGGTGAGTGGCCGTTTGCGGCCCTACAAAACCTGGCGCCCAGTGGAGCAGGCCACGATGTCGTATGGCTATGGCCTCTCGGCCAGCCTGTTCCAAATGGCCCGCTCTTACACCGTGTTTGCCCACGATGGCCGCATCATTCCTGCCACCATGCTCAAGAGCAGTGAATCGGCGGTGGGGGTGCCAGTGTTTTCGTCCAAAACCGCCAGCCAAGTGCGCAAGATGCTGGAGATGGCCGCTGGCCCCGGTGGCACCGGCCAACGTGCCCAAACCTTGGGCTACTCGGTGGGGGGGAAGTCGGGTACTGCGCGCAAACAAATTGGCAAAAGCTATGCCGCAGGCAAGTACCGCGCTTGGTTTACAGGTATGGCTCCCATCGATAAGCCACGCATCATTGTGGCTGTGATGGTGGATGAGCCTAGCAACGGGCAGGTTTATGGGGGGCTGGTGGCTGCACCCGTGTTCAGCGAGGTGGTGCAGCAGACCTTGCGCATGATGGGTGTGCAGCCCGATATTGATGTCAAGCCGCAGATTGTGGCCAACCCTGTGGAGGAGTCCCTGTGATCGTTCATCTCTCTTCGTTTCAGGAAGCCATGCAGTGGCTGCGTGCCCGTGTCACAGGCACTTTGCAGACCGACAGTCGCCAAGTGCAGCCCGGTGATGGTTTCATTGCTTGGCCAGGGGCCAGCACCGATGGGCGCTCCCATGTGCAGGATGCCCGTGCCCGTGGGGCGGTGGCCTGTTTGGTGGAACAGGCTGGCGTGGAGTCCTTCGCATTGGACGGTGAGGATGTGGCGGTGTACA
Source organism: Giesbergeria sinuosa (assembly GCF_042652905.1). Lineage (NCBI taxonomy): Bacteria > Pseudomonadati > Pseudomonadota > Betaproteobacteria > Burkholderiales > Comamonadaceae > Giesbergeria > Giesbergeria sinuosa. The sequence goes on from NZ_JBHSHJ010000001.1 coordinate 246,240, forward strand.
CCGGCCTGAAGATCGCCACTGGATTGATCGCTGCTGAGTGGTTTGGCTCACCCAGCAAGGCGGTGGACGTGGTGGCCTTTACAGGCACCAATGGCAAAACCAGCAGTGCGTGGTGGCTGGCTAGCGCCTTGAGTGGGCTGATTCGTGAGCCAGTGCATGATGAGCCCATTCCCTGTGCCTTGGTGGGCACCTTAGGGATGGGGGTATTGCCCCGACTGACCATGACGGGGCTAACAACCCCAGACCCCGTGCGTTTGCAGCGGGCCTTGCGCCAGTTTGCTGATGCCGGGGTGCGTACCTGTGCCATAGAGGCTTCCTCTATTGGGTTGGCCGAGCACCGTCTGGCAGGCACCCGCATTCGGGTGGGGGTGTTCACCAACTTCACCCAAGACCACCTCGATTACCACGGCAGTATGGAGGCTTATTGGCAGGCCAAGTCGGCACTGTTTGATTGGCCAGGCATGGAGGCTGCGATCATCAATATCGATGACCCTCAAGGGATGCTGCTGCACGCCTCACTGGCGGGCCGTGGGCTGGATTTGTGGAGCGTGTCTATGCGCCAAGAGGCCCGCTTGCAGGCGCAAGATCTGGATTTGGGTGGCGATGGTCTGCGTTTCGTCGTGGTAGAGGGCGAGGAGCAGTACCTTTTGCAGACGGCCCTGATTGGTGATTACAACGTCTCTAACCTACTGGGCGTGATTGCTGCGTTGCGCACCTTGGGCATCCCTTTACAAGCGGCTGTGCAGGCTTGCGAGCAGTTAGAGCCCGTGCCGGGCCGCATGCAGCGCATCATAGCCCCTGGCCAGCCCTTGGTGGCAGTGGACTATGCCCATACCCCTGATGCCTTGGCCCAGGCACTGCGCGCATTGCGTCCGGTGGCACAGGCCCGTGGTGGTCAGCTGTGGTGCATTTTTGGCTGTGGTGGCGAACGCGACAGCAGCAAGCGTCCCTTGATGGGGGCTGTGGCCCAGCAAGGGGCCGATTGGGTGGTAGTGACCAGTGACAACCCACGCAGCGAGCCGCCCGAGCACATCATCCACCAAATTTTGCAGGGCACGATTGCAGGCACTACCTTGCTGGTGGAGCCAGATCGCGCTGCGGCCATTTCTGAAACGCTGGCCGAAGTCGATGCCGCTGATGTGGTGCTGATTGCGGGCAAAGGCCATGAAGACTACCAAGAAACCGCGGCGGGACGCCGCCCCTTTTCTGATATGGCCCAAGCGCAAGTAGCTCTGCAACGCAGGGGAGGCGGTGCGTTATGAACAGTATGATGAAGCTGGCCCATGCGCTGGGCTGGATAGGCCAATGGCAGCCACAAGCGTGCCTGGTGGGACATGCGGGCGTGTCTATTGCCAGGGTGCATACCGATAGCCGTACCTTGCAGCCGGGCGATTTGTTTGTGGCTCTCAAGGGAGAGCGTTTTGACGCCCACGACTTTCTGGCCCAAGCGCGTGCGGTCGGGGCGGTAGCCGCCATTGCCCATACGGGGCGGCTGGCAGAAGTAGGTTTGCCCGGCATTGAGGTGCCCGATACGCTGGTGGCTTTGGGGGCATTGGCAGCTGGTTGGCGTAGCCAATTTGCTTTGCCATTGGTGGCCGTGACGGGCAGCAATGGCAAAACCACGGTCACGCAAATGGTGGCCTCTATTTTGCGCGCCTATGCAGGCGAGGCCGCATTGTTTACCCAAGGCAACCTGAACAACGCCATTGGTGTGCCGCAAACCTTGTTGCGCCTGACGGCAGCGTACCGCATCGGTGTGGTCGAGTTGGGCATGAACCACCCCGGCGAGATTGCCGAGTTGGCCCGCATGGCCCAACCGACCGTAGCGTTGGTGAACAACGCCCAACGTGAACACCTGGAGTTCATGGGCACGGTACAAGCCGTGGCCGAAGAAAACGGCTCTGTGCTCACCGCACTGCCTGCCGATGGCGTGGCGGTGTTTCCCGCCGATGAACCCTATACCCCGCTTTGGCGCGGTTTGGCGGGGGCGCGCCGTTGCCTCACTTTTGGCGGCGCAGGTGCTGATGTGCAGGCGCTGGCTGCCCACTGGTGTGATGGCGCTTGGCAGGTGCAAATCACTACTGCGCAAGGGCAATTTGCTACTGCTTTGCACATTGCAGGCCGCCATAACGTGCGCAACGCGCTGGCGGCCACCGCCTGCGCGCTGGCAGCAGGGGTGCCTCTGGCAGCAATTGCCCAAGGGCTGGGCGCTTTTACGCCAGTCAAGGGGCGTTCGCGGGCGTTGGCGGTGGTGCTGGCTGGGCGCAGCGTTACGGTGGTGGATGACACCTACAACGCCAATCCCGACTCGGTACGCGCTGCCATCGACGTGTTGACGGATTTGCCAGGCCCGCGCTTGCTGGTGCTGGGCGATATGGGCGAGGTGGGCGATGAGGGGCCACAGTTTCATGCCGAGGCTGGGCGTTATGCCTCAGCCTGCGGCATAGAGCAACTGCTGGTGTTGGGGACACAAACCAGGCACGCTGTGGCCGCTTTTGGCCCCAACGCACAGCATTTTGACAACATGGCGCAACTGCAAGAAGCAGTGCGCGCAGCCCTGCCCACTGTGGGCAGTGTGCTGATCAAGGGATCACGCTTCATGAAGATGGAACAGGTGCTGGAGGTGCTCACGGCACCCGCACAGACACATACCGCAGTGACCACTGCTGGTGCATCTGCCGCTATGGGGGCTGCATGCTGATTTGGTTGGCGCAGTGGTTGCAGGGCTTGTCGCCCGATTTTGGTTTCTTTCGGGTGTTTCAGTATTTGACGTTCCGTGCCGTGATGGCCGCCCTGACGGCGCTGCTGATTGGTTTGGTGGCTGGCCCAGCCGTCATTCGCCGTCTGACGGCCTTGAAGATTGGTCAACCGATTCGCACCAACGGCATGGAAACCCACCATGTCAAGAGTGGCACACCCACCATGGGGGGGGTGTTGATTTTGATGTCGATTGCTGTCTCTACCCTGCTGTGGTTTGACTGGGCCAATCGTTTTGTCTGGATTGTGCTCATCGTCACGCTGGGCTTTGGGGCCATTGGTTGGGCCGATGATTGGCGCAAAGTGGTCAATAAAGACCCCGAGGGGATGCCCTCGCGTGAAAAATATATGTGGCAGTCGATCATTGGGCTGCTGGCGGCGTTGTATTTGGTGTTCAGCATTTCTGAGAGCAACAACTACAAGGTGTTCGAGTTGTTCATGTCTTGGGTGCGCTCGGGCTTTGATGTCAACTTGCCAGCGCAAGCGGGGTTGCTGCTGCCCTTTTTCAAGGAAGTGAGCTATCCGTTGGGTGTGTTGGGCTTTGTCATCATGACTTATTTGGTGATTGTGGGGGCCAGCAATGCGGTCAATCTCACCGATGGCCTGGACGGTTTGGCCATCATGCCGGTGGTGATGGTGGGTTCTGCCCTGGGGGTGTTTGCTTATGTGACGGGCAATGTGTTCTATGCCAAATACTTGTTTTTGCCACACATCGCTGGTTCTGGGGAGCTGCTGATTTTTTGCGCTGCAATGGCGGGGGCTGGACTGGCCTTTTTATGGTTCAACACCCACCCAGCACAGGTTTTTATGGGTGATGTTGGGGCGCTGGCGCTGGGCGGAGCATTGGGCACGATTGCCGTCATCGTGCGCCAAGAGATTGTGCTAGCCATCATGGGTGGCATTTTTGTGGTGGAGGCGCTGTCGGTGATGGCGCAGGTGACTTGGTTCAAGTTCACCAAAAAGCGTTATGGCGAAGGGCGTCGTTTGCTCAAGATGGCTCCACTGCACCACCATTTTGAGAAAAGTGGCTGGAAAGAGACCCAGGTGGTGGTGCGCTTTTGGATCATTACCATGCTGTTGTGCTTGGTCGGTTTGTCCACCCTGAAACTGCGGTAACTGCCATGTCGTTGCAAGACCAGCATATTTTGATTCTGGGCCTAGGGGCTTCGGGTTTGGCGATGGCACGTTGGTGTGCGCGTGCAGGTGCCCATGTCACCGTGGCTGATACCCGTGCCCAGCCACCCCAGTTAGAAACCTTGCAGGCCGAGTGGCCTCAGGTGGCGTTTGTAGCGGGCCCGTTCAGTGCCGATCTGGTGCAAGGGCAGCCAGTGCAAGCGGTGTACCGCTCGCCCGGCCTCAGCCCCGATGCAGTGGCTCCGGTGTTGGTGGCTGCCAGTGCCAGCGGTATTGTCACTGGGGGAGAGTTGAGCCTGTTCTTTCTGGCCTTGCAGGACTTGCAGGTCCGCCAAGGTTACGCCCCCGCAGTGCTGGCGATCACGGGCACCAATGGCAAGACAACTGTTACCTCACTCACCGGGCAATTGGTTGAGCGTGCAGGCAAAACGGTGGCGGTGGCAGGCAACATTGGCCCCACGCTGCTCGATACGCTGGCAGCACGGTTAGAGGCCTCTGCGTTGCCCGATGTGTGGGTGTTGGAGCTGTCGAGCTTTCAGTTAGACAGCGTCACTGGCTTTGAGCCCACCGCTGCCGCTGTGTTGAACGTTACACAAGACCACCTCGATTGGCATGGCAGCATGGAGGCCTACGCCAATGCCAAGGCGCGCATTTTTGGAGCCAATGCGCTGATGGTGCTCAATCGCGAAGATGCAGCCGTCATGGCTATGTTGCCTGCGCCAGTACGTACCAAGCTGCAAAAAACCGCGCAGCGGGCCCATGTCACTTTTGGTGGCGATCTGCCCCGGCGCCCTGGCGACTTTGGTATCGAAACGGTTGGTGGCATGGCTTGGCTTGTGCGGGCAGCACTGGCTGACGAGACACGCCAGCGCAGCCGTACGGCCCAAGAGCCAGAGGAGCTGCATATCCAACGCTTGATGCCTGCCGATGCCTTGCGCATCCGCGGGCGGCACAACGCCATCAATGCGCTGGCGGCTCTGGCCTTGGCCCAGTCGGCAGGTTGTGCGCTGGCCCCGATGCTGTATGGCTTGCGTGAATACCAGGGTGAGCCGCACCGTGTGGAGTCGGTAGGGCTGGTCAATGGAATTGAATACTTTGACGACAGCAAGGGCACCAATGTGGGGGCCACTGTAGCGGCACTCACAGGTTTGGGGGCCGACCGGCGCTTGGTCGTCATTTTGGGGGGCGATGGCAAGGGCCAAGACTTTGCCCCATTGGCCGTGCCCGTGGCCCGCCATGTGCGTGCGGTGGTGCTGATAGGGCGTGATGCACCGCAGATTCAGGCTGCCCTGCAAGAGACGGGCGTCCCCTTGTTGCGGGCAGCCACCCTGCCCGAGGCCGTGCAGCAGGCCACACAGCAAGCACTTGCAGGGGATGCAGTGCTCATGTCGCCTGCCTGCGCCAGTCTGGATATGTTCAAAGACTACGCGCACCGCGCCCAGGTGTTTTGCGAAGCCGTGCAAACTTTGGCCGATGAATGTGGTCAGACGCTGGGAGGCGGGCTGTGATGGACGAGCGCATCGGTCTGCACCACCGTATTCGGGGCTGGTTTCAGCCTGCCCAGGCGCAGGCTGCCGATGGCCTGCCTGTGCGGGTCGGTGGCATGGAGTACCGTCAGACCTCCACCACACCGGCCAGTGTGTTGGGGTTTGATCAGGCGTTGCTGTGGGTGGTCGTGGCGTTGCTGGCCTGGGGGCTGGTGATGGTCTATTCGGCCTCCATTGCCCTGCCAGACAACCCCCGTTTTGGCAAGATTGCACCTACCCATTTTTTGGTGCGCCATATCTTTGCCTTGGTGATGGCGTTTGTTGCCGGGCTGATGGCTTTTCAAGTCCCGATGGTGGTTTGGGAGCGCCATGCACGCAGCCTCTTTTTGTTGGCTTTGTTCATGTTGGTGCTGGTGCTCATTCCCCATGTGGGCACGGTAGTCAATGGAGCCCGGCGCTGGTTGTCGTTGGGAGTGATGAATTTTCAGCCGTCAGAGTTGGCCAAGTTCGCGGTGCTGATCTATGCCGCCGACTACATGGTGCGCAAGATGGAAGTCAAGGAGCGATTCTTCCGTGCTGTGCTGCCGATGGGCGCTGCGGTGGCGATTGTGGGCGCATTGTTGCTGGCCGAGCCAGACATGGGCGCTTTTATGGTGATTGCCGTGATCGCAATGGGCATCCTCTTTTTGGGAGGGGTCAATGCGCGCATGTTCTTCATGATTGCGGCTATTTTGGTGCTGGCCTTTGCCGCTATGGTGTGGTTCTCTGATTGGCGACGCGAGCGTATTTTTGCGTACCTCGATCCGTGGAGCGAGAAGCATGCGCTGGGCAAAGGCTACCAGTTGTCGCACTCCCTCATCGCCATTGGTCGGGGCGAGATTTTTGGGGTAGGACTCGGTGGCAGCGTTGAAAAGCTGCACTGGCTGCCCGAAGCGCATACCGACTTTTTACTGGCAGTGATTGGCGAGGAATTTGGTCTGATTGGGGTGTTGGTGCTCATCACCCTGTTCTTCTGGCTCACCCGGCGCATCATGCACATTGGTCGCCAAGCGATTGCGCTGGATCGGGTGTTTTCTGGTTTGGTTGCACAAGGGGTGGCGATGTGGATGGGTTTTCAGGCATTCATCAATATGGGGGTGAATCTTGGAGCCCTGCCTACCAAGGGCTTGACCTTGCCGTTGATGAGCTTTGGTGGATCGGCCATCTTGATGAATTTGGTGGCATTGGCCGTGGTTTTTCGTGTGGACTACGAAAATAAATTACTCATGCGCGGAGGTCACGCATGAAGCAGAAAACGGCACTTGTCATGGCCGGTGGCACGGGCGGGCACATCTTTCCAGGGTTGGCGGTGGCACAGGCACTGCGTGAGCGTGGTTGGCAGGTGCATTGGTTGGGTGCGCCCGCCAGCATGGAGGCCCGCTTGGTGCCCCCGCAAGGTTTTGTGCTCGAGACCATAGATTTTTCTGGTGTGCGCGGCAAAGGCCTCAAAACCTTGGCTCTGTTGCCTTGGCGCTTGCTGACGGCAGTGGGGCAGGCGCTGGCTGTGGTGCGCCGGGTGCAGCCCGACGTAGTGGTCGGTCTGGGGGGCTACATCAGCTTTCCGGGGGGCGTGGCGGCACGGCTATCAGGCAAGCCCTTGGTGCTGCATGAGCAAAACTCCGTCGCTGGCATGGCCAATAAGCTGTTGGCCCGTGTGGCCGACCAAGTGTTCACGGCCTTTCCGGGCGTGTTTGCCCAAGGACACTGGGTGGGTAATCCTTTGCGGGCTGCTTTTTTGCAGCACGCCGCTCCTGCAGAGCGTTTTCTAGGGCGCAGCGGGCCGTTGCGCCTGTTGGTGGTGGGGGGCAGCTTGGGGGCCAAGGCACTGAACGAGGTAGTGCCTCAGGCGCTGGCCTTGTTGCCTGCGGGGCAGCGGCCCGTGGTCACACACCAAAGTGGTGCGGCGCAAATTGACGCCCTGCGTGCCCACTATGCTGCTGCGGGCGTTGAAGCCACCCTCACACCATTCATTGAGGATACGGCCCAAGCTTTTGCTGATGCCGATGTGATCGTCTGTCGTGCGGGCGCCAGCACAGTGACGGAGATCGCCGCCATTGGCGCGGCGGCCATTTTTGTCCCCTTCCCGGCAGCCGTAGACGACCACCAAACTGCCAATGCGCGCTTTTTGGTGGATGCAGGTGCGGGTTGGTTGGTGCCACAGCCCGAGTTGTCAGCGCAGATGCTGGCCAAAATGTTACAAACCCTAGAGCGCCCAACCCTGTTGCAGCGCGCAATCAAGGCCAAAGAAATGCAAAAAACAGAAGCCACACTGGTGGTGGTCAGTGCGTGTGAGGCGTTGCTGGCATGAAACACGCGGTTCAACATATCCATTTTGTCGGCATGGGTGGCTCGGGCATGAGCGGCATTGCCGAAGTGCTGCACAACTTGGGCTACACCATCTCTGGTTCCGATTTGGCCGACAGCGCCACCCTGCGCCGTTTGCAAGGGCTGGGTATCAGCACCTATCTAGGCCATGATGCTGCCCATATTGCCGGTGCCGATGCTGTAGTGACGTCCACCGCTGTGCAATCCGACAATCCTGAAGTGCAGGCAGCCCGGGCCAAAAAAATCCCGGTGGTGCCCCGTGCCCTGATGCTGGCCGAGCTGATGCGCATGAAGCAAGGTATTGCTATTGCTGGAGCCCACGGCAAAACCACCACCACCAGCCTGGTGACCAGTGTGCTGGCCGAAGGTGGCCTAGACCCCACTTTTGTGATCGGTGGGCGCCTCAACAGTGCGGGAGCCAATGCCAAACTGGGCAGTGGAGAATACATTGTGGTGGAGGCCGACGAGTCCGATGCCTCGTTCCTGAACCTGCTGCCCGTGATGGCAGTCGTTACCAACATCGATGCCGACCACATGGAAACCTACGGCCACGACTTTGGCCGGCTGAAAAAAGCATTTGTTGATTTTCTGCACCGGATGCCCTTCTATGGCACGGCCATTTTGTGCATTGACAGCCCTGCGGTGCGTGACATCCTGCCCGAAGTCACCTGCCCCATCACCAGCTATGGCTTTGCCGAAGATGCCCAAGTCCGTGCCGTCAATGTGCGAGCCCAAGCTGGGCAGATGCACTTTACCGTGCAACGGCGCAATGGCGTCACCTTGCCCGATTTGGACGTCGTGCTCAACTTGGCAGGAGAGCACAATGTGCTCAATGCCTTGGCTGCGGTGGCGGTGGCGGTAGAGTTGAACATTTCTGATGAGGCACTGCTGCGGGCATTGGCAGGGTTTCGGGGGGTGGGACGGCGTTTTCAGCGGTATGGCGACTGGCCTGCACCTGCCGGTGGCGGTGTTTTTACCCTGATAGACGATTACGGCCACCACCCGGTCGAGATGGCCGCCACACTGGCGGCAGCGCGTGGTGCCTTTCCGGGGCGCCGTTTGGTGCTGGCTTTCCAACCCCACCGTTATACCCGTACCCGCGACTGTTTTGAGGACTTCGTCAAGGTCATTGGCAGTGCCGATGCCGTGCTGCTCACAGAGGTTTATGCCGCTGGTGAAGCGCCTTTGGTGGCTGCTGATGGCCGCGCTTTGGCCCGTGCTTTGCGTGTGGCCGGGCGCATTGAGCCCGTGTTTGTTGACAATGTGACAGATTTGCCACAAACCATTGTCGATCAGGTGCAGCCGGGCGATGTGGTGCTGTGTATGGGGGCTGGCACCATCGGTGCCGTGGCCGCAAAAGTGGTGGATTTGCTACAGAATCAAGAGCTGCTGATCGCAGCATCGGAGTAAAGGAATGAGTCTCCTGGATGTCAATATCGATGTGGCGGCACTGGGCAAAGTGGCCGTCTTGATGGGGGGCAGTTCCGCCGAGCGCGACGTCTCGCTCATGTCGGGCAGTGGCGTTTTGCAGGCATTGCGTGCGCGGGGTGTGGATGCCCACCTGTTTGACCCGGCCTACAACGACTTGGGCGACCTGAAACGCCAAGGCTACAGCCGCTGTTTTATTGCCCTGCATGGCCGCCACGGCGAAGATGGCACGGTGCAAGGTGCGCTTGAGCTACTGGGCATTCCCTACACTGGCTCAGGCGTGCTGGCCTCCAGCATTGCCATGGACAAGATCATGACCAAACGCCTGTGGCGGGCCGAGGGTTTGCCTACCCCTGATTGGCGTTTGGTAGCCAACGCCACAGAGACCGAACAGGCTTTGCAAGCACTGGGTGCGCCCATGATCGTCAAGCCTGCCCGCGAAGGTTCCACCATCGGCCTGACCAAAGTGACCGATGTGGCGCAGTGCGCCCAAGCCTATCAGCTTGCTTCGCGCTATGACCCCGAAGTGCTGTGCGAGCAATTTATTGCCGGTGATGAGACCACCTGCCCGATTCTGGGCGAAGCCGCCAGCGCCCAAGCCTTGCCCGTGATTCGTATCGTGGCCCCCCAAGGCAACTATGACTACGAGCACAAATACTTTACCGACGACACCCAATACCACTGCCCCAGTGGTCTGCCCGCAGTCGAGGAGCAAGCCATCCAAGAACTGGTGGTGCAGGCTTTTCGTACCTTGGGCTGCCGGGGGTGGGCCAGAGCCGACATCATGATCCGTGCTACCGATCGCCAGCCGTTTCTGCTGGAGATCAACACTTCGCCGGGCATGACCGGGCATTCTTTGGTGCCGATGTCGGCCCGTGCGGCGGGCATCAGTTATGAAGACCTGTGCTTGCGCCTGCTGGCCCAAGCGACCCTCGACACACCACTGCAAGACCGTCACACCGCCACTGTGCGGTCTGGAGACGCTGCATGACAGACACACTGCCCGCACCGCTGGACGTCCGGCTCATGAACCTGGCCGCCTCGGTCTTGTTTTTGGGCTGCGTCGTGCTGGTGCTGGCAGCCGGGGCTTGGTGGGCGCTGCGTCACCCGGCATTTGCCATTGGGCGGATTGTGGTACAGGGTGAACTGGTGCATAACAATGCCGTCACCTTGCGTGCCAACGTGGCGCCCCAGCTTACTGGCAACTTTTTTACCGTGGATCTTCAAGCGGCCCGCAAAGCTTTTGAACAGGTGCCTTGGGTGCGCAAGGCCCAGATTCGTCGCCAGTATCCGCGCACTCTGGAAGTGGTGCTGCAAGAGCACCATGCCGTGGCGCACTGGGGCCGGGAGTCGGGCGAAGAAATGGTCAACAGCCAGGGCGAGGTGTTCGAGGCCAATGGTGACGAGGCTGACCTGGATGATCTGCCCCGTCTGCATGGCCCGCAAGACCAATCGACGCAAGTCTGGCAGATGTACCAACGTTTACAGACCCTGCTGGGGGCACCTATCAAGACGTTAGAGCTCTCGGGGCGTGGCGGCTGGAAGGTCACCTTCCAAGGCGGCGCCGTGGTGGAATTGGGGGGGGGGAGCGCCCAAGAGGTGGAGCAGCGTGCTCAACGCTTTGTCAGCACCCTGGCGCAGGTGGCAGCGCACTATGGGCGCAAGCCCGATGCATTGGAGTCGGCAGACTTGCGCCACAGTGGTGGTTACGCCGTGCGTTTGCGTGGTGTAACCACAGTGGCACCGGGCACTGCATCAACAGCGCGCAAATAAGGCGGCACAGGACAACAAAAGGCAGACACGGATATGGCAAGAGAATACAAAGATGTGGTGGTCGGGCTGGACATCGGTACGGCCAAGATCATGGCGGTGGTGGCTGAAGTGTTGCCCAGTGGTGCCCTCAAGTTGGTGGGTTTGGGCGTGGCCCCCAGTAACGGCCTCAAGCGTGGAGTGGTTGTCAATATCGATGCCACCGTGCAAAGCATCCAGCTGGCCCTCAAAGAGGCCGAGTTGATGGCCGACTGCAAGATCCAGCGGGTCTACACAGGCATCACGGGCAGTCATATTCGGGGCTTGAATTCCAGTGGAATGGTGGCTGTCAAAGACAAGGAAGTCACAGCTGCCGACGTAGCCCGTGTGGTCGAGACTGCCAAGGCCATCAACATCTCCAGCGATCAGCGCCTGCTGTTGGTGGAGCCGCAAGAGTTTGTGATTGACGGCCAAGACGTCAAAGAGCCCATTGGCATGAGCGGTATTCGTCTCGAAGCCAAAATCCACATTGTGACTGGGGCACAAAGTGCCGCCGAAAACATCATCAAGTGTGTGCGCCGCTGCGGCCTGGAAGTGGAGCAACTGCTGCTGAACCCACTGGCTTCCAGCCAAGCAGTGCTCACCGACGACGAGCGCGAGCTGGGTGTGGCGGTGGTGGATATCGGTGCTGGCACGACCGATGTTGCCATCTTCACGGGGGGGGCCATTCGACACACAGCCGTCATTCCGGCTGCGGGCGATCTGATTACCAGCGATATTGCGATGGCGTTGCGCACCCCCACCAAGGATGCCGAAGACATCAAGGTAGAAAGTGGCTATGCCAAGCAGATGCTGGCCGACCCTGAAGCCCAAGTAGAAGTCCCCGGTCTGGGTGACCGGGGCCCACGCATGTTGAGCCGCCAGGTACTGGCTGGCGTGGTGGAGCCGCGCGTAGAAGAAATATTCTCGCTGGTGCAACAGGTGATTCGCGAGTCTGGCTATGAAGAAGTGCTGTCTTCGGGTATCGTACTGACTGGCGGCAGTTCCGTCATGCCGGGCATGGTGGAGTTGGGCGAGGACATTTTCCTGAAGCCAGTACGCCGGGGCATTCCTAAATATTCCAGCGCCCTGGCCGACATGGTGGCCCAACCGCGTGCTGCCACCGTAATGGGGCTGCTCGAAGAAGCGCGTTTGGCGCGCATGCGTGGTTTCAAGGTGGCACAGAAAACCGGCACGGTACAGACCGTCTTTGGCCGGTTCAAAGAATTCATCGTAGGAAATTTCTGATCGTGAAGCGCGCGAGGACGTACACTGCGCGGCAAAAAAACACGGTCTTTACCTTTTATTTACTTTTGCCAGCGCATACCATTCAGGGTCAGGAGCACCAACAACATGCCAATTGAAATCATCGATGTGGAAGAATTCAACCAAGGCACGCAGATCAAGGTCATTGGTGTCGGTGGTGGTGGTAGCAATGCGGTAGAACACATGATTGCACGCCATGTGCAAGGTGTCGAGTTTGTCAGTGCCAACACCGACGCACAGGCACTCAACCGCAGTTCTGCCCACCGCATTATTCAACTGGGCCAAAACGGCTTGGGTGCGGGCAGCCGCCCCGAGAGAGGCCGTGAGGCCGCCGAAGCCGCCATTGACGATATCCGTGCTGCTATTCAGGGCGCGCACATGCTGTTTATTACCGCAGGCATGGGCGGCGGCACCGGCACTGGCGCTGCGCCGGTGATTGCACGGGTGGCCAAAGAGATGGGCATTCTCACCGTGGGCGTGGTTACCAAGCCCTTCGATTGGGAAGGCAATCGCCGGATGCAAAATGCCGACAATGGTTTGGCCGAGCTGGAGTCAAACGTCGATTCGCTGATCGTTGTGCTCAACGAAAAGCTGCTTGACGTGCTGGGCGACGAGGTCACCCAAGACGAAGCCTTTGCCCATGCCAATGATGTGCTGCGCAACGCCGTGGGTGGTATTGCCGAAATCATCAACGAGTACGGCCAAGTCAATGTCGACTTTGAAGACGTGCGTACCGTGATGGGTGAGCCGGGCAAGGCCATGATGGGAACGGCTACTGCCAGCGGTCCCGACCGTGCCCGTATTGCCGCCGAGCAAGCCATTGCGTGCCCGCTGCTGGAAGGCATTGATCTGTCTGGTGCCAAGGGCGTATTGGTGTTGGTAACCGCCAGCAAGGGCAGCCTCAAGCTGTCTGAGTCGCGCTTGGCCATGAACACCATCAATGCCTATGCCTCGCAAGATGCCCACGTCATCTTCGGTGCGGCTTACGACGAAACTTTGGGCGATGCCATCCGCGTCACAGTGGTTGCCACCGGCCTGTCGCGCCAAAATGCCCGCCGCCAAAACATTCAGGTGGTGCAAGGCGGTTTGCGCACTGGCACTGACAACGTAGCCTACCAAGTGGCGGGCTTGGGTGGCAGCATGGGGGGAGGCTCTGGCTTGGGCGCTGGCAGTGCAGCGGGAGCCGACTACCACGGTATGGCTGTGCCCAGCGTTTGGCGTACCAACCGCAATCAGGCTGCAGCCAGGGTCGACGCGCTGTCCTCCGGTGGCATGGACGATCTGGAGATTCCAGCGTTCCTGCGCAAACAGGCCGACTGATCTTGTAGAGCGCGTGGGCTGCGCGCGGGGTATTTATCGTTGCCATAGTCAAGGTTTTGGGGGCAAAGCCTGTGCGTTGTTGTCCCCAAAAACTAAAATCGGCCTATGCTCCAGCAACGTACTCTCAAAACGCTGACCCGTGCTGTCGGCGTGGGTCTTCATAGTGGTCAACGGGTAGAGCTCACCCTGCGACCAGCCCAGCCCGACACCGGCATCGTCTTTCGCCGCATCGACTTGCCAGAGCCCGTCGATATTCCGATTTCGGCCACCGCCGTGACAGACACACGCATGGCCTCCACGATTTCTGCGGGCCATGCCAAGGTGCATACGGTGGAACATTTGATGTCGGCTTGTGCAGGTTTGGGTATTGATAACCTGTATGTGGACATCACTGCGGAAGAAGTTCCCATCTTGGATGGATCTTCAGCCTCTTTTGTGTTTTTGTTGCAAAGTGCGGGCATCGCCTTACAAAATGCGCCCAAGCGTTTTATTCGGGTCACGCGCCCGGTGCAGGTGTCTCAGGGCGAGGGCGTACAAGCCAAATGGGCGCGGTTGGAGCCCTACCACGGCTTCAAACTGCGCTTTGAGATCGATTTTGCCCATCCGGCCGTGGATTCCACGGGCCAGTGCGTAGAGTTTGACTTGGGCAGTGGCAACTACAGCCGCGATATTGCCCGCGCCCGCACCTTTGGTTTTACCAAAGATGTAGAAATGATGCGCGCCAACGGCTTGGCGCTGGGGGGCGGACTGGACAACGCCATCGTCATGGATGACTACAAGGTGCTCAATGCCGATGGCTTGCGCTATGACGATGAGTTTGCCAAGCACAAGATTTTGGATGCCATGGGGGATTTGTACCTGATTGGCAAACCCCTGCTGGCGGCTTACAGTGCCTTTCGCTCCGGCCATGCGCTCAACAACCTGTTACTGCGCGAGTTGCAGGCCCAGCCCGATGCTTGGGAATGGGTGAGCTTTGACAGCGAGCGTCAGGCACCCAAGGGTTTTGCCCTGCCTGCGCGTGCTTGGTAAGGTGGTGCGATGCTGCTGTTTCGCTGGCTGGTGATCTTGCTGTTGATCGTGGCAGCAGTGTGTTTTGCTTTTTATGTGGGAACAGGCCGGGCCTACTACAAGCGATTAGGCTTTATTGTGCTGAAGTGGACGTCGATTGCCGCTACGTTGTTCTTTGCGGTATTGATTGCAGAACGGGTGTTTTAAGCGAGGGGCTGTGTCGGAAATCCGATGGCTTGTAGTGTTGCATTGCCGGAAATCCGAGATGGTCGGGTGTTGCGTCTAAATTTTATCTATTGAAATCAATAGGTTAGATGGTTAATGTGGGCGGCACACACTGGCACAGTGTTTGCGAAACAAAGAGCGTGAAGCCGGCAGTCGGCTTTCACCTGTTTTGGAGACAAACCCATGAAAAACATTGCCCTCATCGCTACTGTGCTTGCTGCTACCTTGGCTTCTGGTGTTCAGGCGCAGGAGTCGCCGACCCTCAAGAAGATCAAAGACAGTGGCACCATCACGCTTGGTCATCGGGAATCCTCCATTCCCTTTTCTTACTACGATGACAAGCAGCAAGTCATTGGGTATTCGCACGAGCTGATGCTCAAGGTGGTTGAGGGCGTGAAGGCTGAACTCAAACTGGCCAAGCTCGATACCCGGTTGATGCCAGTGACTTCGGCCAACCGCATTACGTTGGTTCAAAACGGCACGGTAGACATTGAATGCGGCTCCACTACCAACAACAGTGAGCGGCAAAAGCAGGTAGCGTTCTCTAACAGCATCTTTGTGGTTGGCACCCGTCTGATGGCAAAGAAGACATCGGGTGTTCAAGACTTTCCAGACTTGGCAGGCAAAAATGTGGTCTCTACGGCGGGTACCACGTCTGAGCGTCTGATTCGCAAGATGAACGAGGATAAGAAGATGCGCATGAACATCATCTCGGCCAAAGACCACGGTGAATCTTTCTTGACACTGGAGAGTGGTCGTGCAGTGGCCTTCATGATGGATGATGCCCTGCTTTATGGCGAAATGGCCAAGGCGCGTAAACCCGATGACTGGATGGTCACCGGCACTGCACAGTCCAAAGAAGCCTATGGCTGCATGTTGCGCAAGGACGACCCCGGCTTTAAGCGCGTGGTAGACACGGCCCTGGCCAAGGCCATGACTTCTGGTGAGGCTACCAAGATTTACGCCAAGTGGTTTACCAGCCCTATCCCCCCCAAGGGACTCAATCTCAATATGCCCATGTCTGAAGACATGAAGGCGCTGCTCAAGGCTCCTAACGATAAGTTCTTCGATTAACAGCGGACTGGGTCGCTCGCAGCCCTGGGGGGCTGCGGGTGCCTGGACAAGGAGATCGCATGAGCTATCAATGGAATTGGACGGTCTTCCTGCAGCCCAGTGCCAGCGGGGATGACACCTATCTGGGCTGGATGTTGGCGGGTCTGCAAATGACGGTCTCGCTGTCACTGGCAGGCTGGCTGCTGGCGCTATTGCTGGGGGCCGTGGTGGGGGTGCTGCGCACAGCGCCCAATCGGGTGTTGGCAGGTTTGGCGGGTGCCTATGTGGAGTTGTTCCGCAACGTGCCGCTGCTGGTGCAATTGTTTGGCTGGTACTTTATCTTGCCCGAATTGTTGCCGCCTGCCTTGGGTGATGCCTATAAGCAATCGAACCCGGTGCTGCAGCAGTTTTTGGCTTCCATGATTTGTTTGGGCTTGTTCACCAGCGCGCGCGTGGCTGAGCAGGTGCGGGCTGGTATTGAGTCGTTGCCGCGCGGCCAGCGCAATGCAGGGCTGGCACTGGGCCTGACGTTGCCCCAAACCTACCGCTTCGTGATTTTGCCCATGGCCTTTCGGGTCGTGGTGCCGCCACTGACGTCGGAGTTTCTCAATATCTTCAAAAACTCGGCGGTGTGCTCCACCATCGGCTTGTTGGAGTTGGCGGCCCAAGGGCGCCAGTTGGTCGATTACACAGCGCAACCCTATGAGTCCTTCATTGCGGTCACGTTGGCTTACCTGTTGCTGAATGTGACGGTGATGGCTGCGATGAAAAAAGTCGAGAGCCGCATTCGGGTGCCCGGCTACTTGGGAGGAAAGTGACATGCATGAATTCGATTGGTCTTCCATTCCCGGAGCACTGCCCTTCCTTTGGGAGGGTATGCAGACCTCGCTCAAGATCACGTTCATCGCGATGGTGGTGGGCATTGTTTGGGGTACTTTGCTGGCGATGATGCGCTTGTCGTCGGTGCGCTGGCTGTCGGTTTTTGCGGCGGGCTATGTCAACCTGTTCCGTGCCATTCCGCTGGTCATGGTGCTGCTGTGGTTCTTCTTGATCGTGCCGCGCTTTATTGAGGAGCTGTTTGGCTTGCCACCTGGCACCGATTTGCGTCTGGCCTCGGCGATGGCTGGGTTTGCCCTGTTTGAGTCTGCGTATTACTCAGAAATCATCCGTGCTGGTATTCAGAGTGTGCCCAAGGGGCAATTGAGTGCCTGCTATGCGTTGGGCATGAACTACCCACAAGCGATGCGCTTTGTCATTTTGCCGCAGGCGTTTCGCAACATGGTGCCGTCGCTGCTGACCCAAGGCGTGATCTTGTTCCAAGATACCTCGCTGGTCTACGTTTCGGCGCTGGCCGACTTCTTTGGCGCGGCCTACAAGGTGGGCGACCGCGATGGCCGTCTGATTGAGCTGCTGTTGTTTGCGGGGCTGGTCTACTTTGTCATCTGCTTTGCGATTTCCATGCTGGTCAAGCAGCTACAGAAAAAACACCGTCCGGCCTGAGCGCCGTACCTTAGGAGACTTTCATGATCCAGATTTCTAATGTGGGCAAGCACTACGGGGCTTTTCAGGTGTTCAAAAATTGCACCACCACGATCAATAAAGGCGAAGTGGTCGTGGTGTGCGGCCCTTCGGGCTCGGGCAAATCGACACTCATCAAATGTGTGAATGGCTTGGAGCCGTTCCAGTCGGGTGAGATTGTGGTCAATGGCACCTCGGTGGGCGCTGCGGGCACCAACCTGTCCAAACTGCGGGCGCATGTGGGCATGGTGTTTCAGCATTTCGAGCTGTTTCCCCACATGAGCATCACCGACAACCTGAGTCTGGCCCAAGTCAAGGTCTTGGGCCGCTCTGAAGACGAAGCACGGGAGAAGGGCTTGAAGCTGCTCGACCGTGTGTGCTTGAAAGCCCATGCACATAAATTTCCGGGCCAGCTTTCGGGAGGCCAGCAGCAACGTGTAGCTATTGCCCGGGCGCTGGCGATGGACCCGATTTGCATGTTGTTTGATGAGCCGACCTCGGCACTCGACCCCGAGATGGTCAACGAGGTGCTGGACGTGATGACTGAATTGGCCCAAGAGGGCATGACCATGATGTGCGTGACCCACGAAATGGGCTTTGCCAAGCGGGTGGCCAACCGGGTGATCTTCATGGATCAAGGCAGCATTATTGAAGACGACCAGAAAGAAGCCTTCTTCAGCAATCCGCAGTCGGAGCGGGCGCGCCAGTTCCTTGCAAAAATCTTGCAACACTGAGCCGCAAGACGACAAAAAATAACCACAGGAGACAAAAATGAACCAGATCACTACCAACCACCAGCGCACAGACAGCCTGTCCTTTCTTGACCCGGCCGCACCTGAACCGTGGGCCAGCTTTATCGAGCAGATTGACCGTGTAGCCCCCCACTTAGGCTCATTGGCCAAGTGGATCGATACCCTCAAGCACCCCAAACGTATCTTGATTGTGGATGTGCCCATCGTGCGTGACGATGGCACTGTGGCCCATTACGAAGGCTACCGCGTGCAGCACAACATGTCGCGTGGGCCGGGCAAGGGCGGTGTGCGTTACCACCCAGCCGTCACGCTCAACGAGGTCATGGCCCTGTCGGGCTGGATGACCGTCAAGAACGCGGCCCTGAACCTGCCCTACGGCGGGGCCAAGGGGGGCATCCGGTTGGACCCTCGCGCGCATTCACGCGATGAGTTGCAGCGCATTACCCGCCGCTATACCTCAGAGATTGGCGTCATCATCGGGCCAGAAAAAGATATTCCGGCACCGGATGTGGGCACCAACGAGCAGACGATGGCTTGGATGATGGACACCTATTCTATGAATGTTGGTGGCACGGCCACCGGCGTTGTGACAGGCAAGCCGGTGTCATTGGGGGGCTCATTGGGCCGCCACGAGGCCACTGGGCGCGGTGTTTTTATTGCAGCGCGTGAGGCAGGCCAGCGCATGGGCGTGGCCATTGCTGGGGCGCGGGTGGTGGTGCAGGGGTTTGGCAATGTGGGGGGAATTGCTGCGCGCATGTTCCATGAGGCGGGTGCGAAAGTGGTGGCCTTGCAAGACCACTCTGCCACGCTGGCCAACGAGGCGGGTATGGATGTGCCCGCTGCGTTGGCTTATGCCCAGGCCCACGGTGGGTTGGCGGGCTTTGGTGGTGCGTCCCCGATTTCGTCGGAAGACTTCTGGCTGCTCGAGAGCGACTTCTTGGTTCCTGCGGCGCTGGAGGGCCAGATCGTGCCAGAGCGCGCCCAAAAGTTGCGCACCAAAATCATTGTGGAAGGTGCCAATGGCCCAACCACTCCAGCGGCAGACGATATTCTGCGTGAGCGCGGGATTTTGGTGGTGCCTGACGTATTAGCCAATGCTGGGGGCGTCACGGTGTCTTATTTTGAGTGGGTGCAGGATTTCTCTAGCTTCTTTTGGAGCGAAGAAGAAATCAACAGCCGCTTGGAACGCATCATGGTGGGGGCGTTTGATGGCATCTGGAAAATGGCCACCGAGCGCGGGGTCTCGTTGCGCACGGCCACCTTCATCATTGCCTGCCACCGGGTGCTGGCGGCCCGTGAGCAACGTGGGCTGTATCCCTGAGCAAGCAGCACGGCTCTGGATGTGTTCACGCACTAAGATGTTGTTGCCGTAGCCATGCCAGATGTTCACCACGCTCACCCGTCTTCTTTGCCACCGGGGCGGCGGCGGGCAGCGTGGCTGTTGTTGGCTACAGTGCTTCTGGTGGGTGTGAGTTGGCTGGTTTTTAAGTACTCCGAGCGCGTAGGCGTAGAGCGTATGCGGGCGGTGGCCAGCCAGGATCTGAATGTACGGGCTGCGGCTATTGACGGGGTGGTCACCCGCCATGCCGCCATTCCGGCAGCCATTCAGTTGCACCACGGTGTGTTGGAGCTGTTGCGCACCTCCGCACCGCAGCAAACGGCGCTGGCGCAGGAGGTCAGCCTTTTTTTGCAGCAACTGAACGACCATTTGGGCGGGCCAGCCATTTTTGTGCTGGATGTCCATGGTCGGGTGGTGGCTTCTAGCGATTGGATTTTTTCGGACAACCTGTTGGGGGCAGACCTGTCGTATATGCCTTTTTTCCGCAGTGCGATCAGTGGGATGCCTGCCCGCCACTATGGCATTGACCATGTCCGGCCCGAACCGGGCTACTATTTTGCCCAGCCTATTCGCGACGATAAACAGGGCTGGCGTGTGATGGGGGTGGCGGTGGTCAAGTCCAGCATCCGCGAGTTGGAGCGGCGCTGGCTACAGCAAGAAGCCCCAGCCGTGATTGTGGACAACAATGGCATTGTGCTGCTGTCGTCGCTCCCCGAATGGCGCTATGCCAGTTTGCAGCCCTTGCCCGGCGAGGCTTTTGCCGATATCGATCCGCGCCATTTTTCGGGGCAAGAGGTGGGGCGGCACAGCTTGAACATCACCATTGACGGTGCGGACGAAGGGGTAGTGGTGCGTTTGCCCAAGGATTTGCGTGATGATGTGCGCCAGTTCTCTGGCATTGGCCCCTATTTGGCGCTATCGCGCAATCTGCCTGAAACAGCGTGGAAAATCGTTGTCTTTGCCGATTTGCGGCCCGTGGCTTTGCTGGCCGCCACCCATGCGGCACTGGCAGTGGCGGCATTGGGGTGTATGTTGTTAGGGGCTTTGTATTGGGGCCAGCGCCGCCGTTTGGCCTTGGGCCGAGAGCAGGCCCGTGTGCTGATGGAGCGTTCGCACCAACAATTGGAGCGCATGGTGCAAGAGCGCACCGCCGACCTGAGCCATGCCATTACCTCGTTGCAGCACGAGGTGCTGGAGCGCCAACGGGCAGAGCGCACCTTGCGCGCGGCACAAGATGAATTGGTGCAGGCCGCCAAGCTGGCGGTATTGGGGCAAATGGCCGCAGGCATTACGCACGAGCTGTCGCAGCCGCTGGGAGCCATCCGTATCTTGTCAGAAAATGCCGCAGAGTTTATGTGCCGGGGTGATCAGGCCACGGCTGAGCGCAGCCTGGCCACGGTGGGGCAGTTGGCAGGCCAGATGGGCAACATCATCAATCCGCTCAAAACCTTTGCCCGCAAGTCACCAGCGGTGTCTTCTGCGGTAGATTTGGCCCATGCCACCGATGCGGCACTCTTTTTGTTTGACCAACGGCTGCAAAAATTGCAGGTGCTTGTGCAGCGCAATCTGGAGCCGGGCGTCTGGCTGGCTTATTGCGACCCAAACCGCTTGCAGCAGGTGCTGGTCAATCTGATTGGCAATGCCTTGGATGCGATGGCCCAAGCACCGCAGCGGCAATTGGGTTTGCAGGCGGAGCGCCAAGGGGCACAAATTGTTCTGCGGGTGTCGGATACCGGCTGTGGGTTGAGCCAAGAGGCTCGCCAGCGTTTGTTTGAGCCGTTTTTTACCACCAAGCAACCCGGCGAGGGGCTGGGCTTGGGGCTGACGATTTCGCGCGATATTTTGCGTGATTTTGGTGGCGACTTGCAGGCCGAAGTTTCTCCCAACGGTGGCGTATGCTTCGTTATCACCCTGCCCAGCATCCCCTCTGCACAAGAAGATCCCCCCCATGCTTAAAGTCCTGTTGGTCGAAGACGATCCCCATGTACGGTTGGGCTGTGAACAGGCGCTGCAATTGGATGGTATTCCGGTTTTGGCGGTGGGTTCGGTAGAGGAGGCCGAGCGGGCGTTGTTGGTCGAAGACTTTGGCACCGTGGTCACTGATATGCGCCTGCCCGGTGCCAGTGGCATGGACTTGCTGCGCCGTGTGGTGGAGCGCGACCCCGGCTTGCCCGTCATCATCATCACCGGTCACGGTGATGTTACGCTGGCGGTGGAGGCCATGCGCCACGGCGCGTATGACTTTATGCAAAAGCCCTTTTCTACCGCTGATTTGGTGGATGTGGTGCGCCGGGCGCTAGAAAAGCGTGGGCTGGTGTTGGAAGTGGAAACCCTGCGCCGCCGTCTAGACCACCGTGATGTGTTGGAGACCCGGTTGATTGGCCGCTCACCCCAAATGAGCCGGGTGCGCCAGCGTATTCTGGATGTGGCCGATGCTGCCGTAGACATTCTCATCGTCGGTGAGACTGGCACCGGCAAAGAAATGGTGGCCCGCTGTCTGCACGACCTCTCGCACGGTAGTCAAGAAAATTATGTGGCCCTCAACTGCGGGGGCATGACCGATACCTTGCTCGACAGCGAACTGTTTGGGCACGAACCCGGCGCTTTTACGGGCGCACAAAAGCGCCGTATCGGCAAGATTGAATATGCCCGTGGTGGCACATTGTTTTTGGATGAAGTCGAATCCATGCCCATGCCCATGCAGATCAAATTGCTGCGGGTGTTGCAAGAGCGGGTGATTGAGCGGCTAGGGGCCAACCAGCAAATTCCGGTGTCGTGCCGGGTGGTGGCGGCCAGCAAAGCAGACCTCAAGGTGCAGGCCGAGCAGGGGCGCTTTCGTGCCGACTTGTACTACCGCCTCAATGTGGTACCGATTGAGTTGCCACCGCTGCGCGAGCGGCGCGAAGATATTCCAGAGCTGTACAACGAGTTTTTGTTGCAAGCGGCCAAGCGTTACAACCGGCCTCCGCCCACGTTGACCCCCGAAGCACTGCGCCGCCTGATGGCCCAAGACTGGCCGGGCAATATCCGTGAGCTGCGCAATGTGGCCGACTGCCATGCGCTGGGCATCAACCGCAGCACAGCCAGCGCCAAAGAGTTGCCTGTGCAGTCCTTGACCGAGGCGGTAGAAAGCTATGAGCGCCTGCTGATTGCCGATGAATATGGCCGCCAATCGTGCAACATCAGCCGCACTGCAGAGGCGTTGAAAGTGGCACGCACCACCTTGCACGACAAATTGAAAAAGTACGGACTGCTCTGACGGTCAATCTGGCCCATCAGGCCAGGTGGTCTTGTGGACAACGCTGTGCTGTGGTGGGGGCTGCGCCCTATACTTGGGCCTGCTCCGGGGTGTGCGTTGCACTGAGATGGGGGTGGCCAAACCAACGGCACACCCGCGAACCCGACGAACTTGATCCGGTTCATGCCGGCGGAAGAAGAGCCGATGCCCCCCTGCCCGCTTTGGCGTTTGGGCCAGGGCAACGATCTACACCGGAGCGCAACCCCGCCACAGCCTCCGGAGATCACCCGATGAATGCCCCCGACACCCTTGCCCGCGAAAAGTTTGCCGACCTGCTCGCACTGACGCGTGAGCCTTTTCCTGCTTCGCGCAAAGCCTATATCCCCGGCCAATTGCACCCCGAACTGCGCGTGCCGGTGCGCGACATCCAACTCACCAATGGCGAAACAGTGAGTGTCTATGACACCTCTGGCCCTTACACCGACCCCACCGCCGTGATTGACGTGCGCAAGGGTTTGCAAACTGTGCGCAGCACTTGGATTGAAGGTCGTGGCGATGTCGAACGTTACCAAGGCCGCCCGCCAGTGGCACTGGACGACGGCCAAAAGAGCGACGATGCTGCTCGTTTGGCCGCCCTGCGCGCCGAAGCCGCTGCCCTGCAACGCCAGCCCCTGCGTGCCAAAAGCGGTGCCAACGTCACGCAGATGCACTATGCCAAAAAGGGCATCATCACGCCTGAGATGGAGTTTGTGGCGATCCGCGAAAACGGCAAGCGCGAATGGATGGCGCAGTACCAGCAAGATGCCGCCCGCGAGCAGCGCCTGATGGGCAACCCGCTGGGCGCCAGCATCCCCAAAATCATCACCCCAGAATTTGTGCGCGATGAAGTGGCCCGTGGCCGCGCCATCATCCCGGCCAATATCAACCACCCCGAAGTGGAGCCGATGGCGATTGGCCGCAACTTCTTGGTCAAAATCAATGCCAACATCGGCAATTCTGCCGTCACTTCCAGCATTGAAGAGGAAGTCGAAAAGCTGGTGTGGTCTATCCGTTGGGGTGCAGACAACGTGATGGATTTGTCCACCGGCAAAAATATCCACACCACCCGCGACTGGATTGTGCGCAATAGCCCCGTGCCCATTGGCACGGTGCCGATCTACCAAGCCTTGGAAAAAGTGGGCGGCATTGCCGAAGACCTGACCTGGGAAATCTTCCGCGACACGCTGATCGAGCAGGCCGAACAGGGGGTGGATTACTTCACCATCCATGCCGGTATCCGTTTGGCTTATATCCACCTCACGGCCAACCGCCGCACTGGCATTGTGTCGCGTGGTGGCTCCATCATGGCCAAGTGGTGTATGGCCCACCACCGCGAGAGCTTCTTGTACGAGCACTTTGAAGACATCTGCGACATCATGAAGCAGTATGACGTCAGCTTCAGCTTGGGCGATGGCCTGCGCCCCGGCTGTGCCTCGGATGCCAATGATGAGGCCCAGTTTGCCGAGCTGCACACCTTGGGCGAATTGACGCAAGTGGCTTGGAAGCACGACGTGCAAACCATGATTGAAGGCCCCGGCCATGTGCCCATGCACATGATCCAAGCCAACATGACCGAGCAGCTCAAGACCTGCCATGAAGCACCGTTTTACACCCTTGGCCCGCTGACCATCGACATTGCCCCCGGCTACGACCACATTGCCAGTGCGATTGGTGCTGCGATGATTGGCTGGATGGGCACGGCCATGCTGTGCTACGTTACCCCCAAGGAGCATTTGGGCCTGCCCGACCGCGATGACGTTAAACAAGGCATCATTGCCTACAAAATTGCCGCGCACGCTGCCGATGTGGCTAAGGGCCACCCCGGTGCCCGCGCCCGCGATGACGCGCTGAGCCAAGCGCGCTTTGATTTCCGTTGGCAAGACCAGTTTAATCTGGGCCTCGACCCCGAAACCGCTAAGGAGTACCACGACGAGACCTTGCCCAAGGACTCGGCCAAGGTGGCGCATTTCTGCTCGATGTGCGGCCCCAAGTTCTGCTCGATGAAGATCACCCAAGAAGTGCGCGACTTTGCCGCGCAAAAAGGCTTGGCTGAAGCGCAGGCACTGGAGCAAGGTCTGCACGCCAAAGCCGAGGAGTTCCAACAGGGCGGCGGCAGCCTGTACGTGCCGATCCAGCGCGTGGACTGAGCGTGGCGGTTTCCCCTTTGATCAGTTTTTGTGGAACGGGTCGAAGGGGGGCCATGTTGTTACGCGCTAGTCAAAATACTTGACAAGCTCATCCAGCTCACGGGCGGTATGTTCCAGCCGCTGCGAGGCGGCCCAAGCGCCTTGAACATCTTCGCGGTTTTGCACCACCAACCGCGCCACTTGGTGCAGTTGGCTAGACACTTCTTCTACGGCCAAGGCTTGGCTGCGGGCTGCGCTGGCTACGGTTTGCACCTGTTGGCCCCATTCGGTAGGGGCGGCAGGGGGCAGGGTAGGGGTTGCTCTGGGTGGTGGAGCCACTGGTGCTGCGCTAGGTTCTGGGGCGGGGGCGGCTGTTGACAGGCTGTCGCCAAACACCGCCATGAGTTCTGCGGGCATCAACTCAAAAGCAGGCATGGGGGGCTCGGTTTGGCCGGGTGCCTGCAAGGTGGCGGCGCTGTCGTTGTCTCCGGCATGAACGGCCTCTAGCAAGGTGTCCATGTGCCCAGCGATGGCGGTCATGGCTGTGCGTGAGGACTTAACGGCCTCCACAGTTTGGTAGATGCGCTCTTGTTGTTCGTCCGAGTGCTCGGCCAAGTCCATCATCACTTGGTTGAGTTGGTTGCACTGTTGGTGGATAGATCCGGCAGATTGCCGAATCTCGTGCAGCATCACCTTCAGGTGCATTTGTGTCACCATCACAGCGGTCATCACCCGCCCCGGTTCGCCATAACCCGAGGGGTCTACATTGTCCGAGAGCTTGCCTTCGGCAATGTTTTCTAGGGCCAGCACGGCTTTTTCGAGTGGGTGGGCTGTGATACGGAAGAAAAAGACCCCTGCCACGATCAGCACCAAGCAGCTCAGAGCAATGCCCGCTACGGCCATCTTGAAAATCAACTCACCGCGCTTGGTGGTGTCTACCAGCTTGCTGTGGGCGCGCTCGGACAGGTAGCTCAAGAGGGTAGAGGCGTGGGCATTGGCCGTGTCGTACAGGGGATTGACTTGGTTAAAAAACACCCGCTGCGCTTGCAGGTAGTCTTCGGCCTCAATAGCTTGGTTGGCTTGTAAAAGCCCTTCGTTGACATAGCGATTGCGGGCTTGGATGTAGGCATTGGCCAGTTGCTGTTCTTTGCTATCACGGACTTGGCCGATATAGTGGGCCCAGAGCTGGTCAATTTCTTGCCGGTTGGTGGCAATCACCTGCACATGGTGGTTGCCTGCACCATGATTGAGCACCACGTCCGAGTGGGCACCAAACTTAAAGTTGAGGGCCAGTGCCAGTTGGGAGCGGTTGTCGGCCATCAAGAATTTCATGCGCTGAATGGCTTGCACCGGCACCATTTCTTGGTGGTAGAGGGCTTGGATGTCGGCCTTAGACAGGTTCAGGCCCGTGATACCTAAAATGCCTCCCCCAATCATCAGCAGGGTGACAAACGCAATCCACAGCGGGATGCCGTTCTTGATCGAGAGGTGCTTTTTCCAGCCCGGCGACACATCCTCTTTCAGCGTGTCGGGCCTGTTCTTGGCGCTTTCGTAAGCCGCTTCAGCGCCAGCCACATCCTCGCGCGAGGGGCAACTGCGCACCGACATATAGCCGGTGATCTCGCCGTTTTTCTTGATGGGTACGATGCGGGCATCGACCCAATAGTGGTCGCCGTTTTTGCAACGGTTCTTGACGATGCCGCGCCAAGGCAGGCCACGCTTCAAGGTTTTCCACATGATCTCAAAGGCCACCGGCGGCATATCTGGGTGTCGGATCAGATTGTGGTTTTTGCCGATCAGCTCTTCCTCAGAAAAGCCACTGACCTCAACAAAATCTTGGTTCGCAAAGGTGATGATGCCCTTGGTATTGGTCTTGGTGACCATGTTTTTGTCGGCAGAGAACCGTTGTTCCTGTCCGGTGACCGGTAGATTCATTTTCATGGCGATTCTCTTCGGGCTTCAATGGCGTAGATGTGGGCCAACTTCATTCGGCCCAGACTTGCCGGATGCAGACAGCGGCTGTCTGGCAGTGGGAAAACGGCACCAAACCAACGATTTCACACCCCGGCTGGGACGTGTCGCGGCGGGCGGGGGTAGACAAAATCATGCCGGTCTTGCCATAGACGCTGTAAACAATGGTGGCATCGGATTTGACGGTGGGGCTTTTGACCACCGCCACTTCCCCCGACTTGAGTTTGACGAGGGTGCCCGGTGATAACAGGCCTACCTTTGAGATCAGGATGCGGGCGATTTCTTCATCGACCTCCGAATCCTTTTTGAGATAAATCTCTTTCAGGGCATTTTGTGGAAAGTGGGCCTGGGCCCGGTAAGGCCGCATTTTGGTCATGGCGCTATAGCGATCAGACACTGCCAGTATTCTGGCGCCCAGGCTGATCTCATCGCCCTGAAGACCCGCCGGGTAGCCTTTGCCGTCCAGGTATTCGTGGTGGTTGCGCACCGTGGCGAGCCAGAGTGGATCGCTAACGCCTGCTTGTTCGAGCAGCTGGGCGCTTTGCTGGGGATGCTGGCGCATCTGCATTAGCAGATCGTCGGGCAGATAGCCCGCATGTTTATCCAGTTCTGCCTGCAACGGTATTTGTCCCAGATCGCGGGTCAGGGCAGCACACACCAACGACAGCCGTTGTGTGGCGTCCAATCCCTTGCCCTGCGCGATCAATTCGGTCAGGACGGCCCCCATCATCTGGTGAACCACGATATACGGGGTATGTGTATCTACAGAGGGGGCGGCCAGCGCGCTGTCAATGCTCTTGCGGCAGATGTTTTGTACGGCTTGGGCAATTTTGCCAATGCGTGCGCTCACATCTATTTGCTCGGGGCTTTTGAGCGTGGTGCCCAACACATGCTTGAGGTTGAGTAGCAGTCCGCTCAGGTGCTCAAAGGGCGGGGGGTCTTCGTGGACTGGCGCTGGCTGTGGCTCATTGGGGGCGTAGGGCCGCAGGTCGGTTTCTGTCTCGTCGTATTGGGCGCCACGCACCAGCAAACGCGATATTTGGTCGGGCATGTGAATGACCGAGCCACGGCGAAAAAGCAAAGTACCGCCATCGCTGTAAATGGAGAACCCAATAGGTTTGCCAAGAACGATATCGCTATGCACTATCTTTTTCACCGCTGCGCCTTTGCTTCCTCAACCCAACACAGCCTTGCTGTGGCAAAAAAAATCGCTGGCGCACGGAGCGTCTGCGATCAATAGATCGCAGCGTGCATCAAAAAATGGGCTGGTGTGGCCTGGGGCAGTGTCCCCCTTTGATGTTGGTCAAAATTTTGACAAATGTTAGGCCGTGTTTGCCCAGACTGTAGGCGGTGCCTTGCAGGGGGACGCACCACGGTGGCCCAGTCTGTAGCGTGCTCATTATCGTGAGAGAAGCACCACCCACCCCAAAATACCGGCCAATGCCTGCTGACTGGGCAGGCACGCTCCTTGCATGCTGCCAGCGTCTAGCCGATGGAGTCACCATGCACGCCCTGACCTTGCCCCCTGTGGGCCATTACGATGAGATGCTGTTGCCCAGCGGTGCTATCCGTGCGCACTACCAAACCTTTGCCCATTGGCTCCATGCACAGACACCCCAAGCACTGGGCAAAAAGCGTGTGGAGGCCGATTTGCTGTTCCACCGCGTGGGCATCACTTTTGCGGTGCATGGTGATGAGGCTGGGGCCGAACGTCTGATTCCGTTTGACACCGTGCCACACATCGTACCTGTGGATGAATGGCAGATGTTGGAGGCGGGGTTGCGTCAGCGGGTGACGGCGCTCAATCGCTTTTTGTCGGACATCTACCACAACCACGACATTGTGCGTGCTGGGTTGATTCCGGCCGAGCAGGTGTTTGCCAATGCGCAGTACCAGCCTGCTATGCAGGGGGTGGATCTGCCCAATGGCATTTATGCCCATGTCAGTGGGATAGACCTGATTCGCCATGCCGATGGGCACTATTACGTTCTTGAAGACAACCTGCGCGTACCCAGTGGCGTGAGCTACATGCTGGAAAACCGCAAGATGATGATGCGGCTGTTTCCGGAGTTGTTTGCCCACTATGCGGTAGCGCCGGTGGCCCACTATCCGGCCCTGTTGCTCGATACCTTGCACCAAGCCACCACGCAGGCCCAGCCCACGGTGGTGGTGCTAACGCCAGGGGTGGGCAATTCCGCCTATTTTGAGCATGTTTTTCTGGCCCAGCAAATGGGGGTGGAACTGGTGGAGGGACAAGACCTGTTCGTGAAAAACGATTACCTCTACATGCACACCACGGTGGGCCCCCAGCGGGTAGATGTGATCTATCGCCGCATGGACGATGTGTTTTTGGATCCGTTGGCTTTCAAGGCCGATTCAGTGCTGGGGGTGCCGGGGCTGCTGTCGGTGTACAAGCAGGGCAATGTGGTTCTGGCCAACGCGATTGGCACCGGGGTAGCGGACGACAAGTCTATCTATCCCTATGTGCCAGAGATGATTCGCTTTTATTTGGGTGAGGAACCGATTTTGCACAACGTGCCTACTTGGCAGTGCCGCAAGAGTGACGATCTGGCCTATGTGCTGGACCATCTGGCCGAGCTGGTGGTCAAGGAGGTGCATGGTGCCGGGGGGTATGGAATGCTGATCGGGCCAGCTTCCACGGTGGCCGAGGTGGCAGATTTTCGCCAGCGCGTGATGGCCCATCCGGGCAACTACATCGCCCAGCCCACCCTGTGCCTGTCCAGTTGTCCTACGTTTGTTGATAGCGGCATTGCACCACGCCACATAGATTTGCGCCCCTTTGTGCTCAGTGGCCGGGAGGTACGCATGGTCGCTGGTGGCCTGACGCGCGTGGCTTTAAAACAAGGCTCGCTGGTAGTCAATTCGTCCCAGGGTGGTGGCACCAAGGACACCTGGATTCTGGAGGCCTGAGATGCTCTCGCGTACCGCTGCCCAATTGTTCTGGATGAGCCGCTACTTGGAGCGTGCCGAAAACCTGGTGCGTATGCTGGATGTTACCCATTCGCTGTCGCTGCTGCCCCAGTCGCGTGGTGCCATGACCGAGTTTGCGGCGCCGCTGGCCGTGACGGGCACGTTGGAGCCTTATATTGCCCAGCGGCGCCAGTTTGAGGCGCAAGACTTGTTCAGCTTTATGGCCTTGGAGTTGGACAACCCCGCCTCGGTGCTGTCGTGTCTGAAGCAGGCCCGTGAGAATGCCTATGCAGTGCGGGGCCGTATCACCTCGGAAATGTGGGAGGCCATCAATGCCAGCTGGCTCGAAGCGCGTGACATGTCGCAGCGTGGCATTACGGACGTATCGGCCTTTTTTGACTGGGTTAAAGAGCGTTCGCACCTGTTTCGCGGGGCTACCTATGGCACCTTGCAACGCAACGATGCCTATTGCTTTATCCGTTTGGGCACGTTCATCGAGCGGGCCGACAACACGGCCCGTTTGTTGGATGTGAAATCCCAGCTCATTGAGCCTGCAGTGGCCGATTTGGCCCCGGTGGCTATGCCGCAAGAGAGTGCGCCCGACTTTTATTCGTGGAGCGCCTTGCTGCGCTCGCTATCAGCCTTTGAGGCCTACCACGAGGTTTACCGGGGTGCCTTGGATGGACGCTGCGTGACGGAGTTGCTGATCTTGCGCCCCGATGTGCCGCGCAGCCTGCGAGCCTGTTGTGATGAGATTCGCACCATCTTGCCCCAGATTGAGTGCTTGCCCGGCGCAGGCGATGCGGGGCGTGGTGTCAAGTTGTTGGCTGGGCGCTTGGCCTTGCAGTTGGAGTATGGCACTGTGGATGAGATTTTGGAGTTGGGTGCCCACCGCTGGCTGACAGAGTTTCTGGCGCAGTCTGCCCGGTTGGGCAAGGCCATTACCCGCGCCTATTTGCAAG
Source organism: Giesbergeria sinuosa (assembly GCF_042652905.1). NCBI lineage: Bacteria > Pseudomonadati > Pseudomonadota > Betaproteobacteria > Burkholderiales > Comamonadaceae > Giesbergeria > Giesbergeria sinuosa. The sequence goes on from NZ_JBHSHJ010000001.1 coordinate 276,946, forward strand.
CCCATTGATGCGCTTGGGTTGTGAATTTTCTGGATGCTCCAAGGAGACACCATGCACCTGCTGATCACCCATGAGACTGTGTACCGTTATGACCGTTTGGTGGAGCGTAGCACCCAGTACCTGCGCCTGACGCCGCGCTCTGAACACGGCCTGAAGGTGCTGTCTTGGCAGTTGACGCTGCCCGTCTTGGCCTCCTGCTGCCAAGATGCCTATGGCAACACCACGCATGTGCTGACACTGGATAAACCCGTGCAGGAAATCCGCCTCTTGGTCAGTGGTGAAGTGCAAACCCCTGACAGCCCTCCAGCGCCTTGTCTGGAGGACAGGCTCCCTCCAGAGGTGTTTTTGCGCAGTTCCACGCTCACCAACGCCGATACTGCTTTGCGTGACTTTGCCTTGGGCTATGCCCTTGCATTGCGCGCCGATCCCTTGGATGGTTTGTGGCAGCTGATGCGGGCCTTGGGGCGGGCCATGCACTACATGCCCGGCAGCACCGAGGTGGCTGTGCCCGTTGCACAGGCTTTTGCCCAAGGTTTAGGGGGATGTCAGAACCACGCGCAGGTGTTGAGCAGCTGTGTGCGGCTATTGGGCTTGCCTGCCCGTTATGTCAGTGGTTATTTGGTGGGGGATGCCACCCAGGTGGCCAGTCATGCTTGGGCGGAGGTGCGTTTACCCCAAGGTTGGCTGGGCTTTGACGTCTCCAACCAGTGTTTGGTGGATGGGCGCTACGTACGTTTGGCTATTGGGGTGGACTATGCCGATGCCTGCCCTGTGCGCGGTATGCGCGTGGGCGGTGGGCAGGAGCAACTCCATGCGGCAGTACAAATCAATGTGTGTGATGGGCCATTGGCCGACCAGCCGTTTGCGCAACAGCAGTAACCACCCAGGTTTTTGCCCTGATTTTTTGTTACTTCGTAGATCACTTTTACTTTTTGTCGGATACCTATGACTTACTGTGTTGCCATGCGACTCGATGCTGGTTTGTTGTTTGCTTCGGATTCACGCACCAATGCGGGCGTGGATCACATCGCTACTTTCCGCAAGATGACGATTTTTGAAGTGCCCGGTGAGCGGTTGATCACGTTGCTGAGTGCCGGTAATTTAGCCACCACCCAAAGCGTGGTGAGTTTGTTGCGCCAACGCCTAGAACACAAAGCTGTGGAGGAGGGCGCGCACCTGTTCAATCGTCAGTCTATGTACGATGTGGCCGAGTTGGTGGGCCGCACCGTCAAAGAGATTGTGGCGCGCGATGCCAATGCCCAGACGGTAAGCCAAGGCATTGATTTTGGCGGCAATTTTCTGGTGGGGGGACAGATTCGGGGGGAGGAGCCACGCCTGTTTCATGTGTATCCACAGGGCAACTTTATTGAGGCTGGAGAAGACACACCATACTTCCAGATTGGTGAGTCCAAGTATGGCAAACCCATCATTGACCGGGTGGTGCGCCACAACACCTCACTCAAAGAGGCGGCCAAATGTACGCTCATCTCCTTTGACTCCACCATCCGCAGCAACCTGTCGGTCGGTTTGCCCATCGATATGTTGCTGTATCGCACAGACTCTTTTGCGCCGGCAGTGCCGCACCGCATCACGGCCGACGATCCCTACTTCACCAAGCTGAGCCGGGGCTGGGGTGGGGGGCTGCGCCGCACCTTTGCCCGCCTGCCAGATGAGGATTGGTTTCGCTGACGCAGCCCGTGGTTTGCTTGTCGCTCACCGCTGGTGCTGCCAGAATGGGTGCCTCTATAGGCAACAGGATCTACTGTCATGACACCATCGTGGCGCAATGCCCTCCCATTGGCTAGCTTTTGCATGGTGCTGGCAGGCACAGCACAGGCGCAAAATTTACAACCCGGCCTGTGGGAGATGAACACCCGTGCCGCTCCAGGGGATGCGGGCATGGGCCAAGCGTTGGCCCAGATGCAGCAGCAAATGGCCCAGATGCCGCCAGAGCAGCGCAAGCAAATGCAGGCCATGTTGGCCCAACAGGGTATGGCCGTGGATGTGGGCAGTGGGGGTATTCGGAGCCAAATTTGTATTACCCCTGCAATGGCCCGTGATGACCATGTGGTGCCCCCGCAGCAGGGTGACTGCAAGACTTCCACGCCACAGCGTGCTGGCAACACTGTCACTGTGCGTTATGAGTGCCGTCAGCCAGTCATGAAGGGCCAAAGCACCATCACCATCAGCAGCAGCAAAGCCTACAGCGTGCATTCTGAGAACGTGGTGCAGCAAGGGGGCAAACACATCTCCACGGCGATGGACGTTGATGCACGCTGGCTGGCCAGCGATTGTGGTGGCTTGGGGGCCATCCCTGCCACTCCCAAAGCCACGCGCTGATAAGGGATGTGCGGGACGTGCTGCGGCATCAGGCTGCCGGGTAATGCCGCTCGCCAAAAATGCCGCTGCCCACACGCACCAAGGTGCTACCGGCCAGAATGGCTGCTTCCAGATCGGCGGTCATGCCCAGAGACAGTGTGTCCCATTGTTCCAAACCCGTGCTACCGCTGGCCTTGATCTGATCAAACAGCTCTCTGACGGCCATGTGAATGGCGTACTGTGCATGAAAATCGGGGGCCGGTTCGGGAATGGCCATCAGGCCGCGCAGTTGCAGCCGGGGCAGCGTGGCTATGGCTTGTGCCAAGGCCAGAGCTTCTGTGGGGGCCACACCAGATTTGCTGCTGCTGCCATCAATATTTACCTGAATGCAAACCTGCAACGGCGGTAGGTGGGCGGGCCGTTGCTCAGACAGGCGTTGGGCAATTTTGAGTCGGTCTACTGTGTGCATCCAGTCAAAGTATTCGGCTACCAGCCGGGTTTTGTTGCTTTGCACTGGGCCGATGCAATGCCATTGCAGCGGTGGTTCCCACGAGGCAGGGGTGCGCAGCAGAGCTATTTTCTCTACCGCCTCTTGCAAGTAGTTTTCGCCAAAGGCGCGTTGCCCAGTTTGAGCGGCTTCGCGCACGGCTTCTGGGCCAAAGGTTTTGGAAACAGCCAGTAACGCGACGCTGTGTGTATCGCGGCCAGCGGCAGCACAAGCCCGTGCAATGCGCGCATGAAGCTGTTGGAGGTTGTTGGCAATCGTGGTCATAATGGCCGACAAGCGTACCAAACGACAGAGGGATTTGTGGATATCACCCAGTTGCTGGCATTCAGCGTCAAGAACAAGGCTTCCGATTTGCACCTGTCCGCAGGGCTGCCACCGATGATTCGGGTGCATGGTGATGTGCGCCGCATCAATGTGGATGCCTTAGACCACAAGACTGTGCATGCCATGGTGTACGACATCATGAGTGATGCCCAGCGCAAAGCCTACGAAGAGTTTTTGGAGGTGGACTTTTCGTTTGAGATTGAAGGATTGGCCCGCTTTCGGGTCAATGCCTTTAACCAAAACCGGGGTGCAGCAGCGGTATTTCGTACCATTCCGAGCAAAATCCTGACGCTGGAGCAGCTCAATGCCCCCAAGATTTTTGCCGATCTGGCACTCAAGCCACGTGGTTTAGTGTTGGTGACTGGGCCTACAGGCTCGGGCAAGTCCACCACGCTGGCGGCGATGGTCAATTTTCTGAACGAGAACGAATACGGCCACATCCTGACGGTAGAAGACCCGATTGAGTTTGTCCACGAGTCCAAAAAATGCCTGGTCAACCAGCGCGAAGTAGGGCCGATGACGCTGTCGTTTGCTGCGGCGCTCAAGTCGGCGTTGCGCGAAGACCCGGACGCCATTTTGGTGGGCGAAATGCGCGATTTAGAAACCATCCGTTTGGCCATGACGGCGGCAGAGACGGGGCACTTGGTGTTTGGCACGCTGCACACCTCCAGCGCCGCCAAGACCATCGACCGGATCATTGACGTGTTTCCGGCAGAAGAAAAAGAAATGGTGCGTGCCATGTTGTCCGAGTCCTTGCAGGCGGTGATCTCGCAGTCACTGTGCAAGCTCAAAGACGGCTCGGGCCGCGTGGCCGCGCATGAGATCATGATTGGCACCAGTGCCATTCGCAATCTGATTCGCGAGGCCAAGGTGGCGCAAATGTATTCCACCATCCAGACCAGTAGCAGCGTGGGCATGCAGACGCTGGACCAGAACTTGGCGGACTTGGTGCGGCGCAACATCATCAGTCCGGCAGAAGCCCGCAGCAAAGCGAAGATTCCCGAGAACTTCCCGGGCTGATTTGTCATCTGATGAGACAGGCCACCGTTGTTGGGTGGCAACAGGAGTTTTCCCATGAAGGGTATTTTGAATATGTGGCGACCTTCGGCACATGCCGAAAGTGATGCGTCGCACGCGGCTGACTCTCAAGACTCGGTGTTTTTTTCCACGGCATTTTCTGAGCATGGTGGAGAAGAAGTGCCGATGGTGCCTTGGGAGGCCAGGGCCGTGGAGGTGGGGGCCAAGCGCATGCCGGCGGGGCATGGCAGCAAGTTGTTGCAGGAGTTGTGCGCCAAGAACAAATACATGGCGCAGTTGCCACCCGAACTGATGGCACGGATGGGCGAATTCTTTGATTTTGCCCAGGTGCCCTCTGACCGCGATGTGGTGCGCCAAGATGAATATGGCAACTTCATGTTCTTCTTGCTCTCGGGCACGATGGCCGTCAACCGTGTCCAGCCTTGGGGGGAGAAGCTGCTATTGGCGCAAACCCGCCCCGGTGATCTGATCGGCGAGATGTCGTTGCTCGATAGCGGCATTCGCTTCTCAGCTTGCACCACCATGACCGAGTGCGAAATCGCAGTGCTCAGTGCGCAGGCGTTGGACGAAATGATGGTGAGAGATCCCCATCTGGCCGCCGCCTTGGTGGCCGTGTTGGCGCGCAAGCTCTGCGTGCGTTTGCGAGCGGTCAGTGCCCATCTGGGCGACAACCAAAAATAAGATCAATGTGGATGACTGGCCCGGTAGTGCCAGTATGAGGGAGCCCCCCCGATGGAACGCGATCAGGCCAGTAAATTCATCAATGATCTGCTGCGGCTCATGGTCAGCCGCCACGGTAGCGATCTGTTCATTACGGCAGAGTTTCCGCCCGCGATCAAGGTCGATGGGGTGGTTACCAAGGTGTCACCCCAACCGTTGTCGCCTGGCCATACGCTGACGCTGGCGCGCGCCATCATGAGCGATAAGCAAGCGGCGGAGTTTGAGCGCACCAAAGAGTGTAATTTCGCCATTTCACCTGCCGGTATTGGCCGTTTTCGGGTAAATGCTTTTGTGCAGCAGGGCCGGGTTGGCATGGTGTTGCGGACGATTCCGCTGAATCTGCCCACCATTGATGGTTTGGGTATGCCACAGGTGCTCAAAGAAGTGACGATGACCAAGCGGGGCTTGTGCATTTTGGTCGGGGCTACTGGTTCGGGCAAATCGACCACGCTGGCAGCCATGGTGGATTGGCGCAATGAAAACTCTTTTGGTCACATCATCACGATTGAAGACCCGGTGGAGTTTGTTCATCCACACAAAAACTGTGTAGTGACCCAACGCGAAGTGGGGCTGGATACAGACAGTTGGGAGGCCGCGCTCAAAAACACTTTGCGTCAGGCACCTGATGTGATTTTGATGGGTGAAATCCGCGACCGCGAGACGATGGAGCATGCGATTGCTTTCCCGGAAACGGGCCACCTGTGTATGGCCACTTTGCACGCCAACAGTGCCAATCAGGCGCTTGATCGGGTGATCAACTTCTTTCCTGAAGAGCGCCGTGCCCAGTTGCTGATGGATTTGTCACTCAACCTGCGTGCCATGATTTCTCAGCGCCTGCTGCCCAAGCAAGATGGCAAGGGCCGGGCGGCGGCGGTGGAGGTGATGCTCAACACACCCTTGATTGCAGACCTGATCTTCAAGGGGGAGGTCTCAGAGATCAAGGAGATCATGAAAAAGAGCCGCAATCTGGGCATGCAAACCTTTGATCAAGCCCTGTTTGATCTGTTTGAGTCCAATATCATCACTTACGAGGATGCCTTGCGCAATGCCGATTCGGTCAATGACTTGCGCTTGCAAATCAAGCTGGGCAGCCAGCGTGCGCGCAGCACCGATTTGGCTTCGGGCACTGAGGACTTTGCCATTGTCTGAGGCGTAGTTCGCAGCACGGTGGGTCGTTTTTGTTGCGGTCTGCTTTGGCGAGCAGGCCGTTTTCTGTATTCAACGCATTTCAACGGATTTTTTTCATGGCTGGCACCAATTCCCGCTCTTACGATGCTGTTCCTTCCCGCAAAGTCGCTTTTATCGGCTTGGGGGTCATGGGCTACCCGATGGCTGCCCATTTGGCACTGGCCGGGCACCAAGTGACGGTGTACAACCGCAACACGGCCAAGGCTTTGGCGTGGTGCGAGGAGTACGCCTCCGCAGGATCTGTGCGCCATGCACTTACCCCGCGTTTGGCCGCGCAGGGGGCCGATATGGTGTTTTGCTGCGTGGGCAACGATGATGATTTGCGCTCGGTGGTGTTGGGCGCTGATGGCGCTTTTGCGGGCATGGAGCCGGGGGGGATTTTTGTTGATCACACCACGGCTTCAGCGGAAGTGGCACGCGAGTTGTATGGTGCTGGGCGTACGCTGGGGCTGCATTTCATCGATGCCCCGGTGTCGGGCGGCCAAGCTGGGGCGCAAAATGGCCTGCTCACGGTGATGTGTGGTGGCGATCAGGCACCGTTTGATGCTGTGCAGCCCGTGGCCATGGCGTTTTCGCGGGCCTTTACCCGTCTGGGAGACTCTGGGGCGGGGCAGCTTACCAAGATGGTGAACCAAATTTGCATTGCCGGACTGGTGCAGGGCTTGGCCGAGGCCGTGGCTTTTGGTCAGCGTGCCGGGCTGGACATGAACCAAGTGTTGGATGTGATTGGCAAGGGGGCCGCGCAAAGTTGGCAGTTGGACAACCGGGGCAAAACCATGGTGGCGCGGGAGTTTGACTTTGGCTTTGCGGTGGACTGGATGCGCAAGGATTTGGGGTTGGTGCTGGCCGAAGCACGGCGCAATGGCGCCCGCTTGCCCGTCACGGCGCTGGTGGATCAGTTTTATGGCGATGTGCAGGGCATGGGCGGCCAGCGTTGGGACACCTCCAGCCTGATTCAGCGGCTGGATTGAACGTCAACGCAGCTCAACGTGGGCTGCTGTTGCCGCTGCCGGTGGTGTCTGGGCGGGTGATGCTCATGCGCGACAGCTCATCTTCGCTCAGGTATTCAAACATCCGCACTACTTTCACCACACCAGTGACGCCGCTGGCCAGGGCGGCGGCCCGTTGGGCCTCGCGTTGGGTAACACGCCCAAGCAGGTAGACCACGCCGCGCTCTGTCACGACTTTAAAGGCGTTGGCCGTGAGGTCTTTGGCATCTACCAAACTGGCGCGCACCTTGCCCGTGATGAAGGTGTCATTGGAACGCTGGGCCAAAGTTGTGGAAGGCATGGCCGCCACCTCATTGACGACCGAGCGCACGTTTTCCAGACTGCGAATCAGTTCTTGCACCCGTTGGCGATCGGCGGCGGTGGGCACCTCGCCAGTCAGCAGCACCTGACGGTTGTAGCTGGTGATATTGACATGAATGCGGTCACCGTATTGGCCGTGCAGCAGATTGACGGCATGCAGCTCAATGCCTTCGTCCTCGACTTGGGTGCCTGTGGTGCGGCGGTCTGCGGCCACAATGCCACCCAGGGCTACGCCACCCAACACCACTGGAGCACATCCCACCAAGGCCGTGCCCAAAGTGCTGGCCGCTAGCACCAGGGGCAAAACACGGTGGATAGAAAATTTTTGCATCAGCTTTCTTCCTGTTCACCAAACAATTGCGCATCTACCCCATCGCACAGGCAATGGATGATGAGGGTGTGGACTTCCAGCACCCGTGCTGCGCGGTCATGGGGTACGCACAAGAGCACATCGGTCTCGCGCAACACCGAGGCCAAGCGTCCTGCGCTGCGGCCACTCAGGGCCACGATGCTCATATCACGTTCATGGGCGGCTTCTACGGCGGCCAATACCCCGGCATCGTTGCCATCTACACACAAGGCCAGCAGCAGGTCTCCGGCTTGTCCCAACGCCCGTACTTGGCGAGCAAAGGGTTGCTGCGTGGTGCCAAGCAAGGCGCTGTCAGAAGAGAGTGCGAGTGCGGCAAATTCGGGGCGCTCGCGTTCAAAACCAGCCAGACAAAATGCCACGAACTGCAAGGCGTGGCCTACCGAAGGGCCACTGCCACAGGCCAGAATTTTGCCGCCTCCTGTGATGCAGGCAAGCATAGCCTGTACAGCATCGGCAATCGGCTTGCCCAGGTCTTGTGCGGTCTGGTATTGCAAATCGGCACTGTCGATGAAGTGCTGTTGGATGCGTTGCTCTAGCATGGCGGCGATGATACCTGTATCGTGTTATCGATTTGCTAGCAAATGCAGAAGGCTGCACGGGTATTGGGGCTTACTGGGCATCAAATGCGGCTTGTAGCCACTCTAGGGTGTCGCCTTCTATCAGTACAGCATCAAAGCGGCATGCAGGCGGTGTTGGCAAGCGCATCAGGTAATGGCGTGCCGCAAAAATGATGCGCCGCTGCTTGGCAGCATGGATACTGGCCCCGGCACTGCCAAAATCGCTGCGGCTGCGGCTGCGCACCTCCACAAAGACAACGGTACCGTCTTGGTCACGCACAATCAGGTCAATCTCACCACCACCACGTCCGGGCGTTCGATAATTGCGTACCAACAGACGCAAGCCTGCCGCTTGCAAATGTGCCAAGGCCCGCTCTTCAGCGGCTTGGCCTTTTTGCTGTGTGGTGGCAGATGCCGCAGAGGCACTGGCTGCTTTTTTACCGAGGAATTCCATTGAGCGCATCTTTTGCTTCAGCCCTGGGAGCCGCCCGCGATGCGGCGGCTGCGCAGCATTATCCCCAAGGCGCCTTGTATGTGGTGGCTACGCCGATTGGCAACTTGGCTGACATCACCTTGCGCGCTTTGCATGTGTTGCAGTTGGCCGATACCTTGGCCTGTGAAGACACACGCCACACCCACGGTCTGCTACGGGCCTATGGGATTGACAAGAGCGGCGCACAAATGTTGGCTTTGCACCAGCACAACGAGGCAGAGGCAGCGCAGACGGTATTGGCCCGTTTGCAGGCAGGGCAACGGGTGGCCTATGTCAGTGATGCGGGCACGCCGGGGGTCAGTGATCCGGGTGCCCGTCTGGTGGCTACCGTGCGGGCTGCGGGACTGCGGGCCATGCCCTTGCCGGGGGCTAGCAGCGTGACGTCTGCATTGAGCGTGGCGGGGGCGGTAGCCCCTGCTGGGGTCGATACTGGCTTTGTTTTTGCCGGTTTTTTGCCTGTCAAAAATGCCGAGCGTGCCGCCTGCGTGCAGCGTTTGGCATCAGAGACACGCTGCGTGGTGTTGCTCGAAGCGCCCCACCGCATTACCGATCTGGCCCAGGCGTTGGCCGTGTTGGGCGAGCGTCCCGTCACGTTGGCGCGTGAAATCAGTAAGCAGTTTGAAGAAATCACCACACAGCCCGCACAGCAACTGCTGGCTTGGTTGCAAGGAGATACACAACGTGCCAAGGGCGAGTTTGTGGTGCTACTGCATCCGGTGTGGGTGGTGGACGGGGCAGATGAGAGCCAGCGCGTGCTTGAGCTGCTGCTGCCCGAGTTGCCACTCAAAACCGCAGTGCGTTTGGCGGCCCAAATCACGGGTGCCCCGCGCAATGCCCTGTATGACCGCGCCCTGGCATTGCGCCAGTCCGAGCAAGAGTGAGCGCCTTCACCATGAATCCAAACGCCCCGATTGACAACCTTTCTTGGACAGCCTCTTGTCCCCTGTGTGGACGTCCTAACCAATGCGCCGTGGCATTGGGGAAGCCGCCACAAACCTGCTGGTGCATGACCACCCCCATGAGCCTACTGGCATTGGCCGTATTGCCAGAGCAAGAGCGTGGTCAGCGTTGCATTTGCCCTGCCTGCGCACAAGGCACAGATATCCCCCGCCCATGAGTGGCCCGGACTCGGTTGCCGCACTCAAAGCCCGGTACGGCGAGAATTACCGCTGGTTGCTGCTGTTGTCGGTGATGGTGGGCACGATGGCTTCCATCATGTCCTCTACGGTGGTCAATGTAGCCATCCCTGGCATGAGTCAGCACTTTGCCTTGGGGCAAGAGAGGGCACAGTGGGTGTCTTCGGGGTTCATGATGGCTACGGCCGTGGCCATGCTCACCACCCCTTGGTTGCTGACCCGCTACGGCTATCGCACCACCTATGCTGGAGCCATGTTGCTGTTGCTGATCGGTGGGCTTGTGGGAGGAAGCACCCACCAGTTCGATTGGGTCTTGTTGGCCCGTGTGGCCGAGGGGTTGGCTGCGGGCGTTGTGCAACCTATTCCAGCCGTCATCATTCTTCATGCCTTCCAGCCCCATGAGCAGGGGCGAGCCAGTGGCATCTTTGGTATGGGCGTTGTCTTGGCACCGGCATTGGGGCCGAGCGTGGGTGGCCTGTTGGTGGATTGGTGGGGCTGGCGCTCCATTTTTTTCATGGTGGTACCGTTGTGTGTGGCATCGTTGTGGCTGGCCTACCGCTTTGTGCCGGTGACCGGCCCTGGCGGCACACAGGCCGGGCGTCACACGGCAGCTCTGGACTGGCGGGGATTGTTGCTGGGGGCTATTGGCACGCTCTGCCTGCTCAATGGATTGGTGACGCTGCACAGCGGCCCCGCTGCCCAATCTGCCATCCTGTTGGGGGCGGCCTTGGTGGCAGTGCTGGCCTTTGTTTGGTGGCAGCAACGCCAGACCGCCAGCGGCGCGCAACCCTTGATGGATCTACGCATCTTTGCGTACCGCCCATTTGCGATGGGCAGCGTAGTCGCTTTTATCTATGGCACGGCATTATTTGGCTCCACCTATCTGCTGCCGGTATTCATGCAGGTGGGTTTGGGCCTATCGGCCTCCCATGTGGGCACTATCATGCTGCCCGCCGGGCTGGTGTTGGCTATCACTATTCCCGTGGTGGGGCGCATGGCCGATCGCCAGCCTACCCACCGCTTGGTGATGATCGGTCTGGCCCTGATGGCCGTATCCTTTATCTTGATGGTCTGGGTGCGCCAAGATGCCACGCTCTGGGTCTTGGTGCTCTTTACCATCGTCGGACGCATTGGGCTGGGCTTTGTGCTGCCCTCGCTCAACTTGGGTGCGATGCGACCACTAGACAAAACCTTGATCTCGCAAGGCTCTAGCGCCATCAGCTTTTTGCGCACTCTGGGGGGTGCGGCAGGTGTGGGCTTGTGTGGCATTGTGCTGGAGTGGAGGTTGGCCGCCCACGGCACCTCACTGCATGCCCCAGTCGCAGGTGCCCAACGCATGGCAGCTTTTGGCGAGGCCTTTCTGATGTTGGGTGCTCTGTGCCTGTTGGCCTTGGTGGCCGCTTGGCAGTTGCGCGTGCCACACTCTGCGCCTGTGACGCCGCCTGCTCCCTGAAACCCCCTCCTGTCCCATCGCGAAAGCCTAGCCATGTGTCAATTGCTTGGAATGAACAGCAACACCCCTACCGATGTCACCTTCAGCTTTACTGGCTTTGCCCAGCGGGCTGGACACACGGGGGATCATTGCGATGGGTGGGGCATTGCCTTTTTTGAAGACAAGGGCGTGCGCCATTTTGTGGACCACCAACGGGCAGTTGACTCACCCATTGCCGACTTGATTCGCCGCTATCCCATTCAGAGCCGTAACGTCATTGCCCATATCCGCAAGGCCACTCAAGGCGTGGTGAGCTTAGAAAATTGCCATCCCTTTGTGCGTGAACTGTGGGGGCGCTATTGGGTCTTTGCACACAACGGCGATTTGAAAGACTTTCGTCCCCGCTTGCACAGCCATTTTCATCCCGTAGGTGCCACCGACAGCGAACATGCTTTTTGCTGGATCATGCAGGAGCTGGCCAAATCCCATGCCGATGTGCCCAGTGTGGCCGAACTGACCCTCACCCTGCGTGAGCTGGCCGCACGCATTGCTCCGCATGGCACCTTCAATTTTTTGCTCTCCAACGGTCAGGCACTGTGGGCCCATGCGTCTACCCAGCTCTACTACATTGAACGCCAGCACCCATTTGCCGAGGCGCAATTGGCCGATGAAGACATGCGCGTGGACTTCTCTACCCAGACCGCCCCAACCGACCGGGTGGCCGTGATCGTGACGGCACCATTGACCAACAACGAAATTTGGCACCCTTTTCGTTCTGGAGAATTGAAGGTCTTTGTCAACGGCCAAGTGTGCGCCTGACCGCAGTGCTGCGGTGGGTGGATGTTGCATTGCAGCGTGCAATTGCTCGGTTAGCTCGATAGAGTGAGGGTGACTGCATTTCTTGCCCCAGTTTTGTGACTCTCTACGCCTGCGCCCCTATTGATCCTACCGTGTCTTGCACAGGAGATTCGCCCATGGCGAGATGGACTCTCTTTCCTTACCCCCACCGCTATCAGTACGATAGTGCGGGTTTGGCTGCCCAGTGGCTGAATCTCCACCGTGGGGATGCAGAGCCGCTGCCATCAGACGCCCCAGTGCTGGCAGCTTGGGTACTGTTTCACAACGGTCACTTTCAGCAGGCCATGGAGGCAGGACTGGCCGCCGGTACTTTTGCGGGTATCACGGTGGCTAACCTGTCCACCATCATCCACGCCCGTTACCTAGAAAAGCGCGAGCGTACCCGCCAAGAGCTGTTTTTGGAAGTGGCTGAACGCGCCCAAATACAGATACAAAGCCAGCCCGACAACCCCAATGCTTGGTACTGTCACGGCTACGCACTGCAACACTACAGCCAAGGCATCAGTGTGGCCAAGGCGCTGGCCCAAGGAGTGGGCAACAAGGTCAAACACTCATTGGAGCGGGCCATTGCATTGGCACCTGCACACGCCGATGCCCGCATGGTTCTAGGCGTTTTCCATGCTGAAGTCATCGACAAGGTGGGGCCATTAATTGGTGGCATGACTTATGGTGCCAAAAAAGACGTGGCTTTGCGCCTGTTCCAAGAAACCTTGCAGTTGCAACCAGAATCGGCCTTGGCCCGAACCGAGTATGCCGATGCCCTGATCATGCTGGAGGGTAGCGCCCGCATGGCCGAGGCCACTGCCCTTTATGAGCAGGCCGCGCGCAGCACGCCGTTGGATGCGGCGCAATATCTCGCCACCGAAATGGCCCAAACAGAATTGGCTACCGAAGAGTATGGCGATTGGGTAGCGATGGCAAGCAAGTCTTGAGTCAGAAGAGCGCGAGGCCACTCTCACCACGGACAAAGCGGCGGGTGGCTATTTCCAGCAAGCCATCAAAGATCAGGTTATCGACCAGTTCAAACGGGCGGCCCATGCTGGGGGCCATCTTCCAGCCCGCTCCCCCGGTCATCATGCAGGCCGGTTCTGCCCCACAGTGCTGAATCACATGCTGCACCATCCGCTCCACCGCCCCGGCAATGGCAAAAGTGCCGCCACTGGTCAGGGCATCACTGGTATTGGTAGGAAACATGCACACTTCACCTGTGGGCACATGCAGCCCTGCTGTGCCCGACTCTAGCGCCCGCAGCATGATGCCGTGTCCTGGCAGGATGAACCCCCCCAAAAAATGCCCTTCGGCATCAATGGCCTCCACCGTCACGGCAGTGCCCACCATCACCACCACCAATGGGCGTTTGGGGCCGTGGGCCAGCAGCCGCTGGCGCGCGCCAATCATGGCAATCCAACGATCACAGCCTAAACGTGCAGGATGATCGTAGCCGTTGATGAGTCCAGCCTCTTGTGCGGAGGCTACCACCCACTGGGCCGATACGTCCCATATCTCCATCTGCTCTTCAACACGGCGCTTGATGGCGTCGCCGGCCACCACACAGCCCAACATGCGTGTGGGGGCTGGCAATTGTGCCCACCCGCCTTCGGCCAATCGGTCTACATGGTCAAGAAACTCTGCACCTTGCGCTAACAGCGCCGCCCCTGGGCAGGGAGCCTCGTACAGCGCCCATTTGAGGCGGGTATTGCCGATGTCAATGGCCAGGAAAGTCATGCGGCGCATTATCCCGAGTTTTGTTGACACATCTTTTTACTGTGCCGAAGGCGCTGGTTTGGCGCTACAGTGCAAGCTTCTGATCCAGCCACCACAGGAGAGAGCACATGGGCCTTTTCAGTTTTATCCAAGATGCCGGCGAAAAGCTGTTTGGCGGCAAGGAGGCAGCAGCAGCCACACCGTCCTCCCAAGAAGAGCGCAATGCCAAGGCAGCGCAAGCGATTACTGCTTATATCGCTACGCAAAACTTGGGCGTGACCGATGTGCAGGTGAGCTACGATGGTGTGCAAGGTCTTGTCACCGTGCAAGGGCAGGCACCTACCCAAGCAGCCAAAGAGAAAGTCACCTTGTGCTGCGGCAATGTCTCTAGCGTTACCCAGGTTGAGAACCTGATGAACGTGGCTAGCCCAGAGGCCCAAGCCCAGTTCCATGATGTGGTGCGTGGCGATACCTTGTCGGCTATTGCCAAAAAGTTTTATGGCGATGCCAACAAGTACCCCAAAATTTTTGAAGCCAACCAGCCCATGCTTAGCCACCCAGACAAAATTTATCCGGGCCAGAAGCTGCGCATTCCGCCACTGTGATGGGGCGTGGGCTGTGATGGCTGCTCAGCCTTGGCGCCAAGGCAGGCCATGAAAGCGCCAGCCCCCCTTGAGGCCGCGGTGGGCATGCTGGTCTGGATCGCCTTCAAAACCCTCCAGAATGTTGTAGGCCACCAGCCCCAGTTCAGTGGCCCGCCGCGCTGCAGCCACTGAGCGCACACCGCTGCGGCATAGCAGTAGCACCTTCTGGCCCGCAGGCACAGCAGCGTGTAGCTGGGCATCAAAATCGGGGTTCATGGTCATGCCGGGCCATTGCTTCCAAGCCACAGCTGCTGCGCCGGGCACTTCGCCCACCCAGGCGCGTTCGGCATCGGTGCGCACGTCCACCAGCACAGCCTCTCCCTCTTGCATCCACTGCCAAGCCAGCAAGGGGGAGATGTCACCGGCATAGCCATCGGCGGCCAGTGGCGCTTGCCCTGTCGCAGGGTGAGCATCGTGGCGCAACCCCGATTGCAAATTGGCAGGCACGGCCTCGTCCATGCGCTGGGGGCGAGGCAAGTGCAGCGTATGCATCAAGGCCACAAAATCGGCCTCGCTGCGCCCTGCTAGGCGGACATTGTTCTTTTTCTCGGCACCGATACTGGAATGGCTGCGCCCTTGGTAATCGTGACCAGGCCAAACGGTGGTGTCATCGGGCAGGCAAAACAGCTGCTGGGTAATGCTGTGGTAGAGCGCATGTGCATCGCCGGACTGAAAGTCGGTGCGCCCGCAGCCGTTGATCAGCAAGGTGTCGCCGGTAAAGACATGGTCGTGCCACTGATAAGACATGCTGCCTGCGGTGTGACCAGGCGTGTGCAAGGCATGCAGCACTTCATTGCCAAAGTGGAGGTTGTCATGGTGCTGCAACTGCACCATTGCTGTGCCAATGCCGCAAGCGGCCGGTGTTGCAGTGCGTGCGCCAGTGTGCTCAGCCAGCAGTCGGGCACTGGTGATATGGTCAGCATGGGCATGGGTTTCCACAATCCAGCGTAGCGTTAAGCCATAAGTTTGCAGCACATCCAGATCGCGTTGCAGTTGCGTATCCACTGGGTCAATAATCAGCGCCTCACGCGTGGCCGGGTCGTGCAACACATAGGTGTAGGTGCTGGAGGCAGGATCAAACAATTGCAAGGGGATCATGGTTGGGATGGTCTGTGTGGAGGTGATCGTCTTCAACGGCTGGTGCATTGCGCTGGCAGACATGGTAGCCATTCCTAGGCACCAACAAAAAACCCGCCAACTGGTCTGAGTTGGCGGGTCTTGTTTTATTTGGTGGTCGGGGTGAGAGGATTCGAACCTCCGGCCTCTACGTCCCGAACGTAGCGCTCTACCAGGCTAAGCTACACCCCGATGTTTTGCTGCTTGCATGGCACCATCGCGCTGAAAAGTCAGGCCCGGCGCTCCAAAAGCTGAGCCGCCAATTGTAGCAAACAGGCCGAATAATCATTGGTTGGCAGCTGTGTCAAGGCCGTCATCGCCCGTTGCGCTTCGGCTGCGGCCGCATCGCGGGCAGCCAACAAAGCACCGGTTTCTCGCACGATGGTCACAATCTGCTCTAGCCTATCGGCACTGCCATTTTCAATGGCGTGGCGCACGATGGCCGCCTGCTCTGGCGTGCCTTGTTGCATGGCAATAATCAGCGGTAGTGTGGCCTTGCCTTCGCGCAGGTCATCACCCAGATTTTTGCCCAATTCGGCGGGGTCACCATCGTAGTCCAGCACATCGTCAATGATTTGGAAAGCCGTGCCCAGTGCCTGACCATAGGTGGCACAGGCCTGTTCTACCTCTGCAGAGCTACCCGCCAGCACGGCTGCCAAGCGTGCACTGGCCTCAAACAGCTTGGCCGTTTTAGAGCGGATCACCAGCAGATAGCCCTCGGCACTGAGCGAGGCATCGTGCATGTTCATCAGTTGCAGCACCTCCCCTTCGGAGATGATGTTGGTGGCCTCAGCCAAAATCTCCATGATGCGCATCTGGCCCACTTCCACCATCATCTGGAAGGCGCGGGAATACAGAAAGTCGCCCACCAACACACTGGCCGGGTTGCCAAAAGTTTCGTTGGCCGTGGGGCGACCCCGGCGCAGGGTGGAGTCGTCCACCACATCGTCGTGTAGCAAAGTGGCTGTATGGATGAATTCCACTACCGCTGCCAGCGAGAAGCGGTGCGCCTGCGCGTAACCCAGGGCACCACTGACCATCAGCAGCAGAGCAGGGCGCAGGCGCTTGCCACCCGCAGCAATGATGTAATGTGAAATCTGGCCCACTAGAGGGACGCCAGAGGCGAGACGGTCGGCAATGACCTGATCGACCGCACGCATGTCATCCTGAATGAGAGCAAGCGGAGAGGCGGTGGTGCCAGAGGGTGGGGGGGCTGAAGCTGTCAAGGTAATGGTCGCTAACGGTGGGCGAAATTATAGGAAGCTGTGCCGATCTGGTGGCAGCCGACGGGGACTATGCAACGATATGACCGGGCTGATAGAATCATGGGTTCCGTGAAGATTCTTTCATGGAAACTCACAATCCAAGAGGTTCACATGTACGCGGTCATAAAAACCGGCGGCAAGCAGTATCGCGTTGCTTCCGGCGAAAAAATCAAAGTAGAACAGATTGCTGCGGACGTAGGCCAGGAAATCGTGATCGACCAAGTTTTGGCTGTTGGCAACGGCGCTGAAATCAAGGTTGGCACACCCCTGGTGTCCGGCGCAACCGTGAAGGCAACGGTAGTTGCCCACGGCAAGCACGACAAAGTGCACATCTTCAAGATGCGCCGTCGCAAGCACTATCAAAAACGCCAAGGTCACCGTCAGCAGTTCACCGAACTGCAAATCGGCGATATTGCTGCTTAAGCAAGGAGCTAAGTCATGGCACAGAAAAAAGGCGGCGGCTCTACGCGAAACGGGCGCGATTCCAAGCCCAAAATGCTCGGCGTGAAGGCTTTCGGCGGTGAATTGATCAGCGCCGGCTCGATCATCGTTCGCCAACGTGGCACCAAGTTCCATCCCGGCCCCAATGTCGGTTTGGGCAAAGACCACACACTGTTTGCACTGGTGGATGGCCATGTGTCGTTTTCGACCAAGGGCGCACTGTCCAAGCACACAGTCACTGTGACTGCAGCAGCCTGAGGCCTCGCGCTCTCACTGCACACCAAGCCCCGACTGGTCGGGGCTTTGCTTTTTCAGGCGCGCAGTGCCGCTAGCGTCACTGCATGCCAAGCGCCCCGCCCGCCGGGGCTTTATGCTTTCTGGCTGACAGGGGTCGCCGGACAAGCCGCTGTTTTGTACACTGGAATCCTGATGAAATTCGTTGACGAAGCCTACATAGACATTGCCGCCGGTGATGGTGGCAATGGTTGCGTGTCGTTCCGGCACGAAAAATACAAGGAATTCGGTGGCCCCAATGGTGGCGACGGTGGTCGGGGGGGGCATGTGTTTGCGGTGGCTGATCCCAACCTCAACACGCTGGTGGATTTTCGCTATTCGCGCCGCTACGAAGCCAAGCGCGGTGAGCACGGCATGGGCTCCGACATGTTTGGTTCTGCGGGCGACGATATCACGCTCAAAATGCCCGTCGGTACCATCATCACCGATGCCGACACCGGCGAAGTGCTGTACGAGTTGCTGAACCCCGGCGAAGTCATCACCATTGCCAAAGGAGGCGATGGTGGTTTTGGCAACCTGCGCTTCAAGAGCGCCATCAACCGGGCACCCCGGCAAAAAACACCGGGCTGGCCTGGTGAGCGCAAAGCACTCAAGTTAGAACTGAAAGTGCTGGCCGATGTGGGGCTGTTGGGGATGCCCAATGCTGGCAAATCCACATTTATCGCCGCGGTCTCCAATGCCCGGCCCAAGATTGCCGATTACCCTTTCACCACATTGCACCCCAATCTGGGGGTGGTGCGCGTGGGGCCAGAGCAGAGTTTTGTGATTGCCGATATTCCGGGGCTGATTGAAGGTGCTTCTGAGGGGGCTGGGCTGGGGCATCAATTCCTGCGCCATCTGCAACGCACCCGGTTGTTGTTGCATATCATTGACATGGCCCCGTTTGATGACAATGTGGATCCGGTGGCCCAAGCCAAGGCGATTGTGGGTGAGCTGAAAAAGTACGATAAAGCCCTCTACGACAAGCCGCGCTGGCTGGTGCTCAACAAGCTGGACATGGTGCCGCAGGAGGAGCGCGCGGCCAAAGTGGCTGATTTTGTCAAGCGATTCAAGTGGAAAGGGCCGGTGTTTGAGATTTCGGCGCTGACCCGCGAGGGCTGTGAAGCCCTGATCCATGCCATTTATCGCCATGTCAAAGCGCAACAAGTGGCCGAGCAAGCCCCAGTGGTGGAAGTTGATCCGCGGTTTGCCGAGGTCGATCCCCGCTTTGCGGGTACTGAACCTGGCTGAGCTGTCCCCCTCGTACTGCGCACACAGGGTAGATGTCTGTAGCGCAGTGTCCCGTTTGCTGTTGATCCATTGCTGCTTGCGCCTACCGCGCAACAGTGACAGTCCATGATGAACCAAAATCAAGTTTCGGATGTGTTGCACCGTGCGCACCGCCTGGTGGTCAAGGTAGGCTCCAGTCTGGTCACCAACGAAGGTCGGGGGCTGGATGAAGTGGCTATTGGTGAATGGAGCCGCCAATTGGCGGCGTTGGTGCGTGGCGGCGCAGATGGTGTGCCGCGCGAAGTCATCATGGTCTCTAGCGGTGCCATTGCCGAAGGCATGAAGCGCCTAGGCTGGACAACCCGCCCCAAAGAAATCCATGAGCTGCAGGCCGCTGCAGCCGTTGGTCAAATGGGGCTGGCGCAGATGTATGAGACCAAACTGCGCGAGAACGGCATTGGCAGCGCACAGGTGCTGCTCACCCATGCTGATCTGGCCGACCGCGAACGCTACCTCAACGCCCGCTCCACCTTGCTCACTCTGTTGGGCTTGGGTGTAGTGCCGGTCATCAACGAAAACGATACCGTGGTCAACGATGAGATCAAGTTTGGCGACAACGATACTTTGGGTGCCTTGGTCGCTAATCTGGTGGAAGCCGATGCCTTGGTCATTCTGACCGATCAAAAAGGGCTTTATACCGCTGATCCGCGCCGTGACCCTGCGGCACAGTTCGTTCACGAAGCCCAAGCGGGCGATCCGGCACTCGAAGCGATGGCCGGTGGCGCGGGCTCTAGCATCGGCAAGGGGGGCATGATCACCAAAATTCTGGCGGCCAAACGGGCGGCGGGCTCTGGTGCCTCGACCGTCATTGCTTGGGGCCGTGAGCCGGATGTATTGCTGCGCCTGACCCAAGGTGAAAGCATAGGCACGCTGTTGGTGGCGCAGACCGCCAAGACCCAGGCCCGCAAGCAATGGATGGCCGACCATCTGCAATTGCGTGGTGCGGTGGTGGTAGATGAGGGCGCTGCTGCCAAGTTGCGCCATGAGGGCAAAAGCCTGCTACCCATTGGCATGACGGCGGTAGAGGGCGAGTTTGCCCGAGGCGATGTCATTGCCATTCGTGATGCCTCCGGCATAGAAATCGCCCGTGGCCTGACCAACTATGCCAGCGCCGAAGCACGTTTGCTGTGCCGTAAGCCCTCGCCAGAGTTTGAACAGCTGCTCGGTTATGCCGCAGAACCCGAAATGGTGCACCGCGACAACTTGGTGCTGGCAGGCAGCTGAACCCACCTCACTTCATGGTCGCCGGAGCCTGGGTGGACTGCTGCGGCTCGGCCACAAAGTTGGTGCCAGGGTCGGGGTCGAACGTGGCACCCGGTGGCAACTCCATATCACGGTGCAACAGCAAATGGCCGTGGCGCAACAACATGCCCCCGTTGCCCTGCTCGGGGTCGCGGGCACGAAAGCTACCACGCAAATAGCGATTGCGTTGTTCGTGGCGGGGCAAAAAGCGTGCCAACTCTGTGAGCGCCATTTTGTAGACGCCCCTTTTAAACTCCACTACCACGTCTAGCGGCACCCAATAATCGTTCCAACGCCAGGCATCAAATTCCGGATGGTTGGTGGCCCGCAAATTCAGATCGGAGTCGTAGCCGATCAGTTGCAGCAAGTACCAAATTTGTTTTTGGCCTCTGTAGTGGCCGCGTGCATCGCGGCGGACGTACCTATCAGGCACCTCGTAGCGCAACCAGTCCCGGGTGCGGGCAACCACGCGCACATGATTGGGCTGCAAGCCCACCTCTTCGTGGAGTTCCCGAAACATGGCTTGTTCGGGTGTCTCACCCCGATCAATGCCACCTTGCGGAAACTGCCAGCTATGGGTACGTATGCGTTTGCCCCAGAACACCTGGTTTCTCTGGTTGAGCAGGATGATGCCGACGTTGGGCCGAAAGCCGTCCCGGTCAAGCATAATCAAACCCCAAATTTTTAAACTGAGCCCATTATGCACGGCCCCCTGCACGCCACAAGGGGAGCTTCTCCTATGGGCCAGCCGCATTGCGATGAAAGCCTCCCAGTTCCTGATTTCTACCCTCAAAGAAGCCCCTGCCGATGCTGAAGTAGTCAGCCACCAGCTCATGACCCGTGCGGGCATGATCAAAAAGCTGGGTGCTGGCATTTACAACTACATGCCTATGGGCCTGCGCGTGGTGCGCAAAGTTGAAGCCATTGTGCGTGAAGAAATGAACCGCGCTGGAGCCATAGAGCTGACCATGCCGGTGGTGCAACCCGCCGAGTTGTGGCAAGAAACGGGCCGCTTTGACAAGATGGGGCCAGAGATGATGCGCATTCGCGACCGGCATGGCCGCGACTTCGTTATTCAGCCCACCAGCGAAGAGGTGGTTACCGACATCGCTCGCCAAGAGCTGCGCAGCTACAAGCAGTTGCCCAAAAACCTGTACCAAATCCAAACCAAGTTCCGTGACGAACGTCGCCCCCGCTTTGGTTTGATGCGCGGGCGCGAGTTTGTCATGAAGGATGCCTACAGCTTTGACCGTGACCAAGCCAGCGCCAAAGCCAGCTACCAAGTCATGGCCGCCGCCTACCGGCGCATTTTTGACCGTTTTGGCCTGACCTACCGTGCCGTGGCTGCCGACAGCGGTGCCATTGGTGGTGACTTGAGTGAAGAATTTCAGGTGATTGCCGCCACTGGCGAAGACGCCATTGTCTATTGCCCAAACAGTGACTACGCCGCCAACATCGAAAAGGCCGAGGCGCTGCCACCCAGCCAACCCCGCCCTGCCGCCAGCCAGCCGCTCACCCAAGTGCCCACCCCCGGCAAAACCACCTGTGCCGATGTGGCCGCCTTGCTGGGCGTGCCGTTGCAACAGACCGTCAAATCCATGGTTTTGGCTACGGATCAGCTCAATGAGCAGGGCGAGATCGTGAAAAGCCAAGTTTGGCTGCTGCTGCTGCGCGGCGACCACGAGATGAACGAAATCAAAGTGGCTAAGGTGCCCGGTCTAGACCAAGGCTTCCGTTTTGCCTCCACCACCGAGATCCTCGAACATTTTGGTTGCGAGCCGGGCTATCTGGGGCCACTGAAGCTGCAAAAGCCAGTGCAACTGGTAGTAGACCGTGAAGTGGCGGTATTGGCCGATTGGATTTGCGGTGCCAATGTGGTTGATTTTCACACCAGCGGTGTCAACTGGGGCCGCGACCTGCCAGAGCCTGCACTGGTCATGGACTTGCGCAATGTGGTGGCTGGAGACCCATCGCCCGATGGTCAAGGTGCATTGGCGATTGAACGCGGCATTGAAGTGGGCCATGTGTTTTATTTGGGCACCAAATACTCCAAGGCCATGAACGCGAGCTTTCTGGCCGAAGATGGTAAGCCCGCTTTCTTCGAGATGGGCTGCTATGGCATTGGCATCACCCGCTTGCCTGCTGCGGCCATTGAGCAAAACCACGATGAGCGCGGCATTATTTGGCCCGATGCCATCGCGCCATTTACTGTGGTGCTGTGCCCTATTACCCCAGAGCGTTTTCCAGCCGTCAAAGAAGCCGCAGAAACCCTGTATGCGCAACTGCTGGCCGAAGGCATTGACGTGATTTTGGACGACCGTGGCGAGCGCCCAGGTGCCATGTTTGCCGACTGGGAGCTGATTGGTGTGCCGCACCGCGTCACGATTGGTGACCGGGGTCTGAAAGAAGGGTTGGTGGAGTATCAGCATCGCCGCGATGCTGCGGCCACCAAAATTGCCACCGCCGATGTTTTGGCCCACCTCAAGGGCCGACTGGCCGTATGAGCGCCCGATGCAATGCTGGTGCCGGGGTTTCGCGCCGCGCCAGCTTCGTATCGTTGGGGGCATGGATGGCGGCGCCCGGCTTATGGCTAGGGGCCGCCCCTTTAGCCCATGCTGGGGGCCAATTGGAAGAGCCTTTGATGGATTCCGTGCGCACGGCATTGAGTTCTGCCGTGCTCCAGCAGGCACCACCAGAGCCCGAGTTTGCCTCCACAGAGGCCCGTTTGGGCTACCTGCATTGGATGACGGCCATGAGTGAGCGCCTGCGCAAGCGCAAACCCGACTTGGAGGTGCGCCGCGACTTTTTGCAAACGGTTTGGTACGAAAGCAAACGGGCCGGATTGGATGTATCGCTGGTGTTGGGGCTCATTCAGGTAGAGAGCGCCTTTCGCAAATTTGCTATCTCTAGCGTGGGGGCGCGCGGCTATATGCAGGTGATGCCCTTTTGGACGCGGGTCATTGGCGATGGCGACCCCGGAAAATTGTTCCACATGCAAACCAACTTGCGTTTTGGTTGTGTGATTTTGCGCCATTATCTGGAGCGTGAACGGGGCGATCTGTTTTTGGCGCTGGGCCGCTATAACGGCAGCCGAGGCCGTGACCCCTACCCCAACGCCGTGTTTGCGGCGCAGCGCCATTGGATCTACAACGGTGCGGGCAGTACCGGGGCTTGAAAAACGGCCCCGCCACCGCTGAAAAAAGCCTACAACTTTTGTAATTTGTAGCAGAATCACACAGGTAGTTGCTACCAGTACATTCAGCTACAACTTCAGCAGCAATGCAACAAAAGGAGAGTGGGAGATGCACAAAAATATCATAGCGATGGCAGTAGCCACGGGTGGCTTTTTGATGGCGGGTGGGGCCGCAGCCACATGTGCCAACATCATAGACGTGATGACAGAGCGGCCTTATACGCTCAACATCAATGATTCCACGGTGGGGCGCTGTGCATCTGTGAATGAGTCCACTGCGCAGGGCTTTATTGACGCCCTCAAGACCACGCGCCTGACGGGTTTGTTTCCTGGTGCCAATAGCAACACGGATGGAATTTCGGCCCAAGCCAGTTTCAATAGCTTGCTGGTTAATCTCCATTTTCAGCCATCCAGCCCACAGTTGAGCTTTGTCATTCCTGAGTTGGGCATCAACGAGGCCTTCAATGGCAGAACGCGCGATGAAAGCCTAGACAAACTGGAAGACTACCTGAAGAACAACAATGTGATTGGCCGAATCATGAACTATCAGGCCAAGCATTCGCCGTTCAGCCCCATTACCGGACAAGGTGGGTTGATTCCCACCACCGTGGCGTCAGACTTTGGCAGCAGCTTTCTGGATGTAGCCACCAATGTAGCGGCCCCAGCGGCGCTGGCCAAGGAGGCCAGCCAAGATGGCAAGGCGGGCAATTTGCTTCAGGTGGGGTTGAACTACGGCTCAGGAAAAATCAACAGCACCAATACCAAGTTTCTCAGTATTCCGCTGTCTTACACCTTCCGTAATGATATTGATCCTCGGCGCCAACTGGTATTGCAATTGCCTATCACTTACAGTGATATTGGTGGTGCCAAGAGCATTCAAGCCGGGTTTGGTCTGGCTTATCGTATTCCCATGTCTGACCGTTGGACGCTCACGCCGGGCATTAAATATTCGTTTGTCGGCTCTGAGGATTTGGCAACCGTGGCGGGGCTGTATTCGGCCACGATTGGTAGTGCATACATTATTCCCATGACGGGGTTTGACATTGCCATTGGCAACATGCTGGGTATTTACAAAACCGGAAAATTCTCTTCGGGTGACTACGCTTTCAATCCGGACATCACCACCACCGGCATGCGCAACGGCATTATGCTGTTGCAACCTGTGACCATCAAGGGCTCTAAGATGTCGTTGGAATACTCTTTCATCGATACCCGTTATTTTGGTGACAAGCCGTTTGCCGACAATAGTCAAGAGATCGGCATTACCTTGGGCACCAATAAGAGTGCCTTTTCTGCACGCAGCTTCGTGCGGGCCGGTTTGGGCTATGCACATTCCAAGAGTGGCAATACTTGGAAGATGAACTTCGGCTACTGGTTCTAAGCCCACGGAGTTGGCCATGCGATCTCGTCTGTGCCGTGCCGTGGCTGCTGGGTGGTTGGCTGCTGTGGCGGGTGCGGCACAGGCGGGGTTGGATTTAGAGACGGTCAAGCTTGCAGCCAACGGGCAATATACGCAACTTGAAACTTTGCTTGAGACCGAGGCTGCCCAGCGCCCCTTGGGCACGCGTGATCGGCATGCGCTTTGTTTTGCCTATTCCAAAACCAAACGCTACGACCGTCTGTTTGCCTGTCTGGATCAATTGGCACGGCAGGTAGCTCAAGGGGATCGGCGCACACGCCTGTTTGGTTTGGATGATGCCACGCCCGCCATTGGGCTGATGCGGGCCGAGGCCCAACTGGAGTTGGGCCTGTATCCCGAGGCTGCGGCACAGGCCAAGGCGGTGATGGACTGGATTGCCCAAGAAGGCTCTGATGATCGGGACTTTGAGTTGCAAGCCATGTCCACACGCATTGTGGCTGCAGTGATGAATGGCGAGCGCAGTGATGCAGAAAAGCTGTTGCCACGGTTGGAAAAAATGTCCACCGCCTTTCCGCTGTTTGATGACTACATTCCCGTGCGGGTGTTTGCTGTGGCCCGCAGTTTGGCGGCGCTGGGCCGATTTGCCGAGGCCGCCACTCTCTTGGAAGGCGATCGGTATTTCAAACTGCGCCGATTTTTAGACAATTTGTTCAGTGGGGCTACCTTCCAGGGCTTGAACTACTGGATGTGGGCTGATTTGCCACGCGGCTATCTGCTGGCCAAGTGCCGTCTTGAAACGGGCCGCATTTCAGAGGCCAAGGCGGATCTGGATCGGCTGCTGGCCATTCCTGCAGCCAGTGCCAACGGCGAAATCTATTGGTTGATGCTGTTTGACCGTGGTCGCATTGCCGAGCAAGAAGGCCAGATAGAAGAGGCGATTCGGTACTATCGCCAAGCCATTGAAATCATTGAGCGCCAACGGGCCACCATCCAGACCGAAATCAACAAAATCGGTTTTGTGACCGATAAGCAGACGGTGTATGCACGGCTGGTCACAGCCAGCCTGCGTGTGGGGCAGCAGGCTGAGGCACTGGAGATTGCCGAGCGGGCCAAGTCGCGTGCCTTGGTGGATTTGTTGGCTGCCAAAAAAGAGTTTGGCCCAGATACCGCCAGCGAGCTGGCTCGGTTAGAAACTGCGGACAGCGAGATCAGGGTGCAGGGGGCCACTGATGTTGCTCAAGGGCTGCGCACCCGCAGCCAGTGGAGCCAAACCACGACCGATTTGCGCCAGCGCCGACCGGCATTGGCCTCTTTGGTGACCGTGGCTCCTGCCTCATTGCAGGCGATACAGAGCCGTTTGCGCCCTAATGAGGTGCTGCTGGAGTTTTATGGCTCCAAAGACAGCTTGGTGGCTTTTGTGGCCGATGGCAAGGGGGTCAAAGCCTTTGCACTGGAGGCTGCCGGACTGGAAGAAGACGTGCGCGCCTTGCGCCGAGCCATGACGGAGCAGGAAGAAGCGGTCAATGGCTTGGCCCGCAGGCTTTACCAGCGGCTGTTGGCTCCGATGTACCAAGACTGGGCAGGCAAAGATTTGCTGATTGTGCCGCACGGTGTGCTGCATTACCTGCCGTTTTCTATGCTCCACGATGGCAGCAATGCCTTGGTAGCCAAGGCCCATTTGCGTGTGCTGCCCAGCTCCAGCGTGTTGTTGTACCTGACGATGGCCCCCCATCGGCCCACCAAACCGTTGCTGGTTTTTGGCAATCCGGATTTGGGCGATGCCAAGCTCGACCTGCCCAGCGCCGATGCCGAAGCGCGCCACATTGCCAAGGGCATGGCCCAAAGCACTTTACTGCTGCGTGCTGCGGCCACCGAGACCGCCTTTAAAGAACTGGCACCGCATTACAAGTATGTGCATGTGGCATCGCATGGTCAGTTCAACGCCAGTACCCCGCTGGCATCGCGGTTGCTGTTGGCCAAGTCTGCACAGGACGATGGTTCCCTCACGGTCAATGAGCTCTATGGCCTGCGTTTTAGTGCCGATCTGATGGTGTTGTCGGCCTGCGAGACGGGCTTGGGCCGCATCATGAGTGGTGACGATTTGGTGGGGCTGACCCGTGCCTTCCTGTATTCGGGTGCCCACAACATTGTGGCAAGCCTTTGGGAAGTTGATGATGAAACTACGGCAGAGCTGATGCAGGATTTCTATCAAGCGGTAGCCGCAGGTGTGAGCAAAACCAAGGCATTGCGCGATGCACAAAATCGGTTGCGCCTTCGCCATCCGCATCCGTTTTATTGGTCTGCCTTTTATCTGACGGGTTCTGGCGATTGAGTCGGCAAGGCAGCACTGTCTGTGCTGCCCAAACGTGACACCATCACCTGATCGATACGATAGCTGTCTACATCCAGCACCTCGAACTTGTAGCCAGCACAACTGACGCTGTCGGTGCGCCGAGGCACGCGGCGCAGCATCACCATCAAAAAACCCGCCAAGGTTTCATAATCCCCGGCGTGTGGCAGTTCGTCCAAGTTGAGTACGCGCAATACATCACCGATGGGGGTGATGCCGTCAATGAGCCAAGAGTCGGCATCGCGTTGCACAATTTGCTCTTCGTCAAAGGGCGAGACCAAATCGCCCATCACGGTGCTCATCACATCGTTGAGCGTGACCACCCCCACCACCAAGCTGTATTCGTTGACGATGACAGCAAAATCTTCGTGGGCCAGCCTGAATTGGCTCAACACTTCGGCCAAGGTGAGCCGATCGGGCATGATGAGTACTTTGCGCACCAAGCTGTCGTCTTGCAACGAGATGGGCTGGTTGTTGAGCACCCGCTGGAACAAATCTTTGGCGTCAACGTAGCCGACCACATGGTCAATGTCTCCCTCGCACACGGGATAGGTGGAAAAAGGCTCTGCTGCAATGCGCAGCCGGATCACAGCATCAGACTCATCGCGGCGGAAAAACGAAATGCGTTCACGTTGCGACATGGCGCTACTGACCATGCGGGTGCCCAGCTCAAACACATTGGTAATGACTTGTTGTTCGCTGGCTGCCAGCACGCCCGCTTTGGTGCCTGCCTCCATCATGGCCAGAATATCGTCGGAGGTGATGCGATCATCACGCAGAGAAGACAAGCCCAGCAGCCTGAACAAGGCATCGGCACAGCGGCTATAGAACCAGACCAGTGGTCGTAACAGGGCCATCCACAACAGCATGGGCCGGTGCAAGCGCAGGGCCAGTCGCTCTGGCTCGGCCATGCCCAAACGCTTGGGCAGCAGATCAGACAACAGGATGAACAGCGAAGTGATGAGTAAAAAGGAGCTGAGGAACCCGGCGGTTTGCGCTGCTGGCATAGGCAACCACCAGCCAAAAAAATCTGTCAGGTAGGGGCTGAGTGCCCCTTCGCCCACAATACCGCCCAAAATAGCGACTGCATTTTGGCCGATCTGTACCACCGTGAAATAGTCCCCCGGCTGCTCTTGGGTGCGCAGCACCCGTGCCGCACGGGCATCACCATCATCGGCCATTTGGCGCAGCCGCAAGCGCCGCGAGGCCGCCAGAGAAATCTCGGCTGCAGAGAAAAATGCGCTGGTGGCAATTAATGCAGCGATGAACAGCAGGTGGTAGATCATCTTCGGGGCAGAAACACGGGATGTGCCGGAGGGTGTGCCGCAGTGCCAGTGTAGCTGCCTGGGCAAAAACAAAGAAGCCGCCCGCAGGCGGCTAGTACGGCCCAGTGTGCCCCGTCCAGAACTCAGGCTGCACCCAAAATTTGCTGCAACTCGCCCGATTCGTACATCTCCATCATGATGTCGGAGCCACCAATAAATTCACCCTTGATGTAGAGCTGGGGAATGGTGGGCCAGTGGCTGTATTCCTTGATGCCTTGGCGGATGGCGTCATCTTCCAGCACATTGACGGTGACTACCGTTTTGGGGTCTACGCCACAGGCTTTCAAAATTTGGATGGCACGCCCTGAAAAGCCGCATTGCGGAAAGCTGGCGGTGCCTTTCATGAACAGTAGAACGTTGCTGGATTTGACCAGGGTATCGATGCGTTGTTGGGTGTCGCTCATGGGAAAGGTTTCTCTGTATCGGCTAAAAGATGCGCGATTATTTCACTGTTGCTCGGCCAATAGTACGGAGGGCATGGGCTGGTCATACTAGCGGTGTGGTTTCAGGCAGCGGCGCAGCCACGGGCAACCACAGGGTGACCGCAGTGCCAACATTCAGTGTGCTTTCAATCTGCAAGTGACCGCCACTGAGTTCCACAATTTCTTTGACGATGCTCATGCCCAGCCCCGTGCCAGGAATTTGTCCTGATGCATCGGCCCGATAGAAGCGTTCACAAACCCGGTGGAGCTGTTCAGGGGTCATGCCAATGCCCTCATCCTGCACCCGCACACCCACTTGCTGGCCCTGCCCTTCGGTGTCGGCATGGCAGTAATGCAGTTGTACCTGGCCCCCTTGTGGCGAATATTTGTAGGCATTGGACAAGATATTGAGCAGCGCCTGCTGTAGCTTTTTGCGGTCAATTTGCACCCACAGTGGCATATCGCTGGGTGGGAGTGTGGGGGCGTGGCGGTCTTGTGGTGGTTTGTAACCGGCTACCACTTCAGCCAATACGTCCTGCAACGCTACCCGCTCCAGCACAAAATCTTTGCCCCGGCGTGACTCGATACGGGCCAAATCTAGCAGCTCATTGATGATGGAGGACATCAGCTCCGATTGGCGCGAAACGGTGTCTAGCAGCTGGTTGCGTTTGGGCGCATCAAATTCGCGCATGCGCAGCAGTTCGACATAGCCATAGATGCTGGCCATAGGTGTGCGCAACTCGTGGGCTGCGGTAGACAAAAACTCACTTTTCATCCGATCGACCTCGGTTTCGTGGGTGACGTCACGGAAATACAGAATCTGCGACACCGTGGCCGTTTCGGACATGCGGATCAATACCTCAATCACCCGACTGGCAGGGGCGGCCAATTCAAAGAGCTGGCGTTGTTCATGCGCATTGGGGGCGGGCGTATCGGTTGGCTGGCGCTTCTTTTTGTGGGTGGCACGCAGGGCCGCAACACCGGGAAAGCTTGCTTGGGCCAAAGACTTGCGTGCCAGCAGCATGGAGAAGTCATTCTCATCCAGCCCGATCACCTGTTCAGACTCCAGCCCCAGCATGTGCAGAAAAGCCCGGTTGGCAAAGGCCACTTTCAGGCGTCGATTGAATAGAACAAAGCCATCGGGGCTGAGTGCGAAAATGGTGTTGAGTTGTTCTGAGCGGTCTTGCAATTCTTTGGTGCGCTGTACCACCAGCCGCTCCAGATCGAGCCGATACAGCTCTAGTTCCGTCTGGATGGCATGGCGCTCGGTAATGTCGCGCAGCAGCACCAGCACAAAAGTTTTGTCGCTCCAATAAGCCCGACTCATGCTCAATTCTGCCGGGAAGGTACTGCCGTCTTTGCAGCGCAGAATGGTTTCTAGAAAGCGCCCATTTTCACGGACTTCATCTAACAAGGCGGTGAGTTCGGTGCGGCTGTAATGGGCATCCCAATCGTGCAGGTGCATTTGCTGCATCTCGGTGGTGCTGTAGCCGAGCAGGGCCGCCGATCGCGGGTTGGCTTCGAACACACTGCCATCGGGATTCAGGATCAGTACCCCGTCGCGCTCATGTTCGAACAAGGCCCGCCGACGCGAAGCCTCCTCCACTATGTGACGTTGGGCAGTTTGTTGCTGGGCATCTTGGCGGGCAATGGTGTCTAGCAAAGCGTCAAAATGCCGCATCAGTTGTCCGAGTTCGTCCTCGTATTGGGGGGTGCCGACCCGTGCGGTGCGATTGCCCTGACCAATCGCCACCATAGTGCTGCTGATGGCGCGCAGGCGGGTGGTCAATTCATGCCCCGCGCGCAGAAACAGCATGGACAGTGCCAACATGGCCAGTGCCATTAAACCGGCTACCAGCACCAACAATACCCCCATGACCCGCAGATAAGGATCGTAGGGAAAGGCCACGGCCAACATGCCAATGCGTTGCCCATGCCCATCGCGGATGGCCTCATACCCTGTGAGGTGCAATTGATCTGCCAGCCAGGCCTTGCCCAGCCAACGTTCGCCTTGCTCTAACACCGTTTGCCGGATCTCTGGACTGACCAAAGGGTCTATGTGTTGCATGCCGCGTTGACGCTGGCGGCTGATGGCAATACGGACACCATCTACAAAGATGGCGGCCATGCCCTCGGCATCATCGGGCAGGGTGCCCACTGGGAAAATCAATTCCCGCATGTGCTCAATCAGCGAGGCATTTTGGTTGAGCAAAATGCCACCGACCAACATCACATCTGGGCTATTGACTGCCAACGGAAAATGCGCGGCAGCATTGATCAACAAGCCGCGTACGGCGGTGCCTTGATGGGGTGACGGTGGAGGTGGCGATTGGATACGTTCGGGAAACAAGGGCGAGAAAGCCGCCAACTCTGCCAGTTCAAAGCGTTCGTAGGCCACATTGGCCACCCCGATCTGGGCTTGACGAATGACATACGACGGTGGCAAACGACTGCCTTTGTGCAGCCCAGTGCTCGACCCTACGACTGTGCCATCGGCTTGGGCAATGAGCAAAAAGTCCAGTCCGCCCCCTTTGGCTGCTGTGCTCAGGGCTTCATTGATATCTTCGGCAGGTGCCCGTTGACTGAGCAATTGGTTGAGCCGCTCGGTATGCACCAACTGCTCTACCCGTAGACCCACATCGGTTTTGACCTGATCGAGGTAGTTGCGGCTACTGGCCAGGTTGCCGCGCAAATTTGACAGCAGCAGGTGGTTGGCACGCTCACCCCCCAACAAGACCAGCACGCCAATGACGATGGGAAACACCACCAGCAGCGGCATCAACCCCAATGCCAATAGCCGAAAGCGCAACGAGCCATTCCAGGCCTGTTGCCAGCGTGCCACGATGGGTAACGGGACGCTGGCAGGCAACGGAGCAGGTGCTGACGGACTCAGAACAGGTGGAGGCATAAATGAAATGGTGATGGTGCTTATGACACACGATCTGTCTACGAAGCGGTGATGCAGCGTGGTGCCGTCCCGATGGTTCCTCCTCGCAAGAATGCTCGAATTCGCACAGGGGCTGCTTTCGCATATCGCAATGAGGCCGTTGGCGCATGCTGGCGATTGGGGTGCAAGATATGGAAAGTCTGGAGCGGTGACCACCGACGAAGTTTGGTGGAAACCAAGATGCACTGTATCAAACGACTGGGTGAGCGTGTGATGTCAAGCACCTTCGAGCGCCAGGTCAATGAGCTGCATATCCGGGCAGCCATTTTGAACAAATTTACTGAACTGGGCTGTCCTCAGACGGTGGCCGTGGCATAGATACGGTTGGGATAGGAGTAGCACGTTCCAAAATTGATTTATGCAACAGCGCCCCTTGTACAGGCCGTTGGTGGTCTCGGCCAGGGCATTGTCATAGCTGTCGCCCTTGCTGCCCACCAAAGGCTGTATTGTTTCTTGCGCGGGTTTGCAGGATTTTTTGCAAATGCAAAAAATACATTGTTGTATTTTTTAAGGGTGCTACTCTTTCGTGACGTGTCCGCCGAAAAACGTAAGAGTAGGCAAAAAATTGAAGAGGAATTGGAATGCTGCGTCATATGCGAGCAATATTGGTGGCGGGTTCATTGGGTGCTACATTGAGTTGCGCCCATGCACAAATCACTGTGTTTACCCAGCCAAACTTCCAAGGCGAAAGCCTTCAGATTTCCGATAACAACTGGTCTTCTGGCGGAGCAGGCGCTCCTTGGAATGACAAGATAAAGTCTGTCAAGGTGCCGGACGGTTGGAACGTAAAATTGTATGAGCACGATAAAAGCAGGGGCAAAGTAGAGGTACTCACTAAGGATTTGGCGAAAGTTCCAGATAACTTTGGCGTCAGCAATATTGAGATCGTCTCCAGCCCCAACCACGGCTGCTACTACCAAGACAGTAAAGACTGGTCGAAGTGGACAAAGAACGGCGGCTTTGCAAAAGATGTCAAAACCGTCGACCAGTGCGTAGCTTTGGATGGTTGCATGAAGGGTGGCGGCAACAAATCTGGTGGTGGGTGCTACGTGTACGCTTCCTCACCTGCGATTGCAGCCGAGATACTGAAGAGCAGCGGCAGGAAGTAGGAGTCCCGACGATCGTGAACGGGTCGTGTCCGAATTCTGAGACGACCCCATCTACATCTACTAGGTGCATTCCATAGAAAAATCCCTCGCCATCATCTCCGTGCTGGAGGTGTGCTGGCCAGCCAAACTGATATTGGCGGGTGGATCAGTCTTCTCGTTGGTTATCGCACTGATTGGCTCTAGTCTTGTAGACAGTCTCAATTCTGGAGGAGTCTTACACACTCTGCTTCGAGGATACATTGGGCCTTTGATGTTTCTACTGGCTGCCAGTGTTCTGATAGCTTCTTGTGTTCTTGCATACAACGCCTGCCACAAGCACATCGAGAGGTACTGTTGAATATTCTCGCGCCGGGGCATCGCCGTCTAGCAGTAGGAATCTCTGGCGTTGAGCCCAGAGAGGATCTCAAGTACATCTGCTGATTAACTATCCGCCCAAGGTGGCCCTGTCCCACCTGGTTGCATCGCTCAAGGGTGTCTCGTCGAGGTTGCTGCGCCAACAGTTTGGGGACTTCCATCCGTAGCTTAAACGGCGAGGCGTTTTATGGTCGCCGTCCTACTTTGCCTCAAGCTGCGGTGGTGCGCCAATTGACATTCTTCGGCAGTACATTCAAGAGCAACAAGCGCCCCATGAGGACACCTGCGGTGTCCGCGCTTTCCACTCTGGGCTCAACCCGGAGGCTTCCCGCGCACTGGGTGAAAAATTGATGAAATTGATGAAATTGATGAAATTTCAATCCTACCTTCGGAGGGAATATGTCTTTCATGGTCAGGCTGCAGCGCCTTTGCTTGGTGGTGTTGGCAAGCTTTCTGTTGATAGCTTGCGGCCCTAAGCCTCCGGTCAAGGTGGGTTTTATTGGTGGCCTGTCTGATCGCAATTCAGACAATGGTCAAGCGGGGTTGAATGGCGTCATTTTGGCGGTGGAGCAGTTCAACCGTGCCGGAGGCTTGGATGGCCGCATGGTCGATTTGTTGGCCCGTGACGATGCACAGACCAAAGAGGTGGCTGCGCAATCGGCGCAGGAGTTGGTCGATGCCCAGGTTGAAGCGATCATTGGGCCGTTCACGAGCAGTATGGCCGAGGTGATTGTGCCCATCACAGGCCAAGCGGGTATTTTTCAGGTCAGCCCTACCATTACGTCGATGGCCTTTTATGGCCGGGATGACAACTTGTTTCGCATCAACCGTACCACCAGTGACAACGCACACGACTATGCCAAGGTCATGTTGCAGCGGGGGCAGCGCCACATTGGGGTGGCCTATGATTTGCGCAATCGTAACTTTACCGAGTCGTGGTTGGCCGAGTTCCGCCATGCCGTCACCGTTCATGGGGGGGGTAAAGTGAGTGCCGTGCCATACGAATCGGGGCCGGACACCGACTTTGCGTTGGTGATGAATCAGTTGCTGCAACACCAGCCCGATGGCCTGTTCTTCATTTCTGGGGCATTGGATGTTGCCCGGCTGGCACAGCAGGCGCGCAAACAAGCGCCACAGTTACCCATTGGTGCTGCCGAATGGGCCGCAACAGAACAATTGGTGGAATTGGGCGGGGAGGTGGTGGAGGGGTTGCTGATTGTGCAGAACTATGACCGTGATGACACTTCGCCACGTTTCCAAGAGTTTACAGAGGCCTATTTCAAACGATTTCAACGCATGCCGGGCTACAGTTCTGTGTCGGCCCATGACGCGGCCACGGTGGTATTGACGGCACTCAAAAACCGCCAACATGGCGAGACACTCAAGGCTGCCGCTCTGCGCAGCAATCCGTTTCAAGGTTTGCAGCAACAAATCACCTTTGATGCCAATGGCGATACCGCACGCAAGGTGTTTTTTACCGAAATCCACGGTGGCCGTTACGTGCAGGTGAAGTAAGCCAGCCAGCCTTCCAATTTAGCCGAGTGGGCGTTGGGCGCCAGTGCAACGCTCTATGCCCGCCAAGTCGCAGCGCGATTGCACTTGGCACAGCCCTGCTTGTGTCAGCAGGGCGCGCACGCTGGCGGCTTGGTTCCAGCCATGCTCTAGCAGTAGCCAACCGCCGGGCTTGAGGTGTGCGGGGGCTTGGATGGCGATGTCGCGGATGTCATCGAGCCCATCGGGACCACTGGCCAAGGCTTGCAGTGGTTCGTGTTGTAAGGTGGCTAAATGGGGGTCACTGCTGGCGATATAGGGCGGGTTGGAGACGATGGCATCAAAATGCCCCTGCACCCCTTGCAACCAATGGCCGTGTTGAAACCGCACCGCCAGCCCCAAGCGTTGGGCATTGGCTTGGGCCACGGCCAAGGCATTGGCACTGGCATCGAGCGCCAGCACGTGGGCATCGGGGCGCTGCTGTTGCAGTGCCAAAGCAATGGCGCCACTGCCTGTGCCCAAATCCAGCACTTGGGGGCTTGGCACCGCTTGCAGCCGTTCTAAGGCCCAATCGACCAACGTTTCGGTATCGGGGCGTGGGTCTAACACGCGTGAATCTACCTGCAAGGGCAGGCCGTAAAACTCTTTCACCCCAGTGAGGTAGGCCACGGGTTCACCTGCTGCGCGGCGCTGGCACAGGGCCAGAAATGCGGCACTGGCTGCAGTAGGCATGGTGTCGGTATCGTGGGCCAGCAGCCAAGCACGGTCATGCAGTGGACGGCCTAAAGTGTGTAGCAGCAGCATCTGGGCATCGATGCGGGCCAGCCCAGCCGTGTGCGCTTGGCGCAGGGCGGCGGCTACGGTGGTGGGGGCGAAAGCGGACATGGCCCGGTTTAACCCAATTGGTTGGCTTCGAGCTCGGCCAGTTGTTCGGCCTCGTGGGCGTGTTGCAGGGCTTGCAGCACATCGCCCAAATCGCCTTCCATCACGTAGAGCAGTTTGTACAGCGTCAGGTTGATGCGATGATCTGTCAGGCGGCCTTGTGGGAAGTTGTAGGTGCGTATGCGGTCGCTGCGGTCGCCGCTGCCAATCAAGCCTTTGCGTAAAGCGGCTTCTTTGGCGGCGCGTTCGCTGCGTTCTTTTTCTTGGATGCGTGCTTGCAGCACTTGCAAGGCTTTGGCTTTGTTGCTGTGTTGGCTGCGGCCATCTTGGCATTCGGCCACGATGCCGGTGGGCAAATGCACCACGCGCACGGCAGAGTCGGTTTTGTTGATGTGCTGGCCGCCCGCACCGCTGGCGCGGAAGGTGTCGATGCGTAAATCAGCCGGGTTGAGCTTGATGGCTTCGGTTTCGTCGGGTTCGGGCATCACGGCCACGGTGCAGGCACTGGTGTGGATGCGGCCTTGGGTTTCGGTGGCAGGCACGCGCTGCACCCGGTGGCCGCCCGATTCAAATTTGAGCGCCCCATAGACGTGATCGCCCACGATACGCAAGACGATTTCTTTGTAGCCGCCTAACTCGGCGGCGTTTTCGCTCACGGTTTCGACTTTCCAACCCACGTTGGCAGCGTAGCGCATATACATGCGGGCCAAATCTCCGGCAAACAGCGCCGATTCATCGCCCCCCGTGCCGGCGCGGATTTCTAAAAAGGCGTTGCGGCCATCGTCGGGGTCTTTGGGCAGCAGCAGGCGTTGCAGTTCATCTTCCAATTGCGCCAGTTCGGCGTTGGCGCTGGCGATTTCTTCTTGTGCCATCTCGGCCATGTCGGGGTCGGCCAGCATGTCTTGTGCTCCGGCCAAATCGCTTTCGCGTTGCAGGTAGCGCCGGTAGCGGCCCGCAATGGCGGTGACTTCGGCGTGCTCGCGCGACAGGACGCGGTATTGGGCCATATCGGCCATGATGTCATCGCGCGAGAGCAAAAAGTCTAGCTCGCCCAGGCGCTGGGCGTAACGCTCCAGTTGGCTTCTCAAAAAAGGTTTCATCGGGGGAAATCGTGAAGGCCAAGTGCCCACGGGGCGCTGGCAGTAGCAAAAAAATAGGCTGCCTTAATTGGCTACGCTAACGGCGACCGGGGCTTTGCTGTTGGCGCAGGAACAGGCGCGAGACGGTGCGCGCCGTTTGCTGCCGGGTGGCTGCATCGCCTGCATGCAGTTCGGCCAGAGTGCCGTGCAAGAGCTTGTTGGTCAGCCCTTTGGCCAGTGCATCGAGCACCGTTTGGACATCGTCGCCTTGCGCCAGGCGCTTGTGGGCACGGGCAATTTCTGCCGCTTGCCATGCTTCGGTTTGGGCGTGGATTTGCTGGATCAGGGGCACGACACCATGCTGTGGGTCGCGCTCGTCCAGCCAGTGCATAAAACTTTGCACCCCAGCATCGATGATGGCTTCGGCCTGGGCCACGGCGGCTTGGCGGTTGGCCTGTGCGGTTTGCACCACGCTGGCCAAGTCATCCACGGTGTAGAGGTAGACATCCTCCAGCGCCTTGACTTCGGGCTCGATGTCGCGCGGCACGGCCAAATCGACCATGAACATGGGGCGGTGGCGGCGTTTTTTCAGGGCACGTTCTACTGCACCCAAACCGACGATGGGCAAGCTGCTGGCGGTGCAACTGACCACGATGTCGAACTCGTGCAGGCGCTCGGGCAAATCGGCCAAGCGCATCACCTCGCCACCAAAGCGGGAGGCTAACTTTTCGCCGCGTTCTAGGGTGCGGTTGGCAATGGCGATGGTTTGTGGGCTACGGGCGGCAAAGTGCGTGGCCGTGAGCTCAATCATCTCACCAGCACCGACAAACAACACCTTGGTGCGGGCTAAATCTTCAAACAACTGACTGGCCAAGCGCACTGCGGCGGCGGCCATGCTGATGGAGTGTGCGCCAATCTCGGTTGAGGTGCGTACCTCTTTGGCCACGGCAAAGCTGCGCTGGAACAGTTGATTGAGCGTGGAGCCTAAAGCGCCCGCGTCTTCGGCGGCGCGCACGGCACTTTTCATTTGGCCCAAAATTTGCGGCTCGCCCAGCACCATCGAATCCAGGCCGCTGGCCACGCGAAAGGCATGGCGGGCTGCGGGGCCGTTTTGCAGCACATAAGAATGCGAACGCAACACATCGGGGTTGA
The DNA here is from genome assembly GCF_042652905.1 of Giesbergeria sinuosa. Classification (NCBI taxonomy): domain Bacteria; kingdom Pseudomonadati; phylum Pseudomonadota; class Betaproteobacteria; order Burkholderiales; family Comamonadaceae; genus Giesbergeria; species Giesbergeria sinuosa. Next base: position 314,838 of record NZ_JBHSHJ010000001.1, read on the forward strand.
CGCCACCACTGTGGGCCAGCCAGCCAAAGGTGCGCTCTAGGGCGCGTGGGTCGCCTGCACAGTAAATCTCGGTGCGGTTGCAGGTGGACAAAATGGCCGACTCAATGCCCTGCTGTGGGCTGTCGGGGGCCAGTGCCTGACGCAAGCCATGCAGCGTGGGGGCGATTTGGTCGAGCGCAAACGCAAAGCGGCCACGCAGGTCGAGCGGCGCGGTGGTGTGGTTGATGCCTAAAGCCCAGACTGCCATATTGGCCGGGATTATAAATTTTTACCATTGCTCCCAGCAGTGTTTATCCCACTGGCATTGCTGGGCAGTGGGATGGGCCATTAAACATGGCTGAACAGATACAGCCCGGCCGCACTGCACAAGCTGCCCAGACCGGCCAGCGCCCAGTGCTGATAGCGGGCCGCTTGGTAACGCAGGGCCAGCCCCAAGGCCATGCCGCCAAAGTGCAATGCTGCTGTGGTCAACATAAAACCCAAGGCATAAGCACCAAAACCGGTGTCTGGGGCTTCAGCGCCATGCGCCATGCCATGCAGCACTGCCGCTGCGGCTACCAAGCCCAGCCCCACCCCCGGCGGCAAAGGCTGCCGTGCCAGCACCAGCATGGCCCCAAACAGCACCACCGATAAAGCGATGCCATGCTCCAACCCCGGCAGCAGCAAACCCGAAGCGCCCAAGCCAGCCCCCAATACCAGTGCCAGCAAAAAAGCTGCTGGCCCCCACCATGCCCGCTGCCGGGGCAGCACCGAGACCGACCAGACCCCCACCGCCACCATCGCCAGCAGGTGGTCTAGGCCCAGTGGATGCACCATACCCGTCCATAGCCCGGAGGTGCCATGCCCGGTATGCGCTTGTGCTGTGCCCACCCCCAAGGCCAGCCCGGCCAGCAGAAGGGTGCGGATGCGGGGTACAGAAACAAATGCCATATTCAAACTCCACCGAATCAAAAATTGTTGCCAGCTAGGTGCGTAACCACTGCGCGGCCCAATCCAGTGCTTGGGCCAAGCGCGTTTGCGCGGTAGCACTGGGGGGCTGGCCTAACTCCCAACTCTCGCCAGGAATCGCCAAAAGCCAACTGGGGGGTGGCGCATGGCCCTGCACATCAGTAAAGACTTGCAATAGCGCCGCCGGGCTCATGGCATGGGTGGTGTAGCTGCTATCACGGGCTGGGTGCAAGGGCGCACAACGGAAGGGTGGCTGCACGCCATCCGACACGCCACAAGAAGCATCAACAAACAAAATGCGCTGCCGCCCCAACAAATCCAAGCTGTGTTCTATCTGCAACTGAAAATCCGTCAGGCACTCTACCTGCGGTAAATTCATGGCTTGCACGGCTTCGGCAAACAGTGGGCCCAAGGCATCATCGCCCCGGCTGGGGTTGCCCCACGCAAAAACCAAGGTATTGGCAGGCATGGGCAGGCTTAGGCCTTATATTGGCGGTCTAACTCGCGCCCTTGGGCATCCAGCAGCACCACCTCCAGCGGCATTTTGCCCAGCGCATGGGTGGCACAAGACAGGCAGGGGTCGTAAGCGCGAATCGCCACTTCGATATGGTTGAGCAGCCCTTCGGTGATCTGTTGACCGTCAAGATACTTTTTGGCCACCTCGCGTACGGCGGTGTTCATGGCGTGGTTGTTGTTGGTGGTCGAAACGATAAGGTTTGCCATCGTGACCAAATCGTTCTCATCGACTTGGTAGTGGTGGAACAGCGTGCCACGGGGTGCTTCAATCACGCCCACCCCTTCGCGCTGGCGCTGGCCGGTCACTAGCAAATCACTGCCTTCGATGTCGTCGTCGTGCAGCAACTCTTTGATCATTTCGGCGGCAAACAACATCTCGATCATGCGCGCCCAGTGGTAGCCCAGGGAGGCGTGCATCGGCTCGCTACCCGCATAGGCAGCCAACTCGCGCCGTTCATGCTCGGCAAAGGGGGTGGGAATGTGGTCGCAGGTTTGCACCCGCGCTAATGGCCCCACCCGATACCAACCCTGCTCGGGGCCGAGTTGGGTCAGGTAGGGGAACTTCATGTAGCTCCACGGCTTGACTTCCTCGGTGATGAGGCGGTCGTAGGTTTGGTAGTCCACATGGTCAAACAGAATCTGGCCTTCGGCATTTTTAGCGCGCAGGCCACCGTGGTACAGGTCTAAATCCCCATTGGGCGCGACCAGCCCCATGAAATGGGAGCGGAAGCTGCCAAACTGGTCATACAGCGCCGGATTTTGCTGGTGCAACTCCTTAATGATTTTGACGGCCTCGCGGCTCCAGGCAATCATCTGGTAGCTGTCTTTGAGCAGTTCTTGGCGCTCGGCCCCGGTCAAAGAGCGGTTGACACCGCCGGGCACAGAGCCGGTGCCATGCACGCGCTTGCCTGCCGTCAGGCGAATCACCTCTTGGCCGTATTTGCGCAGCAAAATGCCTTGTTTGGCAATGTCGGGGTATTTGGCGGCCACGCCCACAATGTTGCGCTGCGCTACTTCGGAGTCAAAGCCAAACAGCAGGTCGGGCGACGAGAGGTGAAAGAAGTGCAGCGCGTGCGATTGCAGTATCTGGCCGTAGTGCATCAAGCGGCGCATTTTTTCTGCGGTGGGCGTGAGCTGCTTGGCCCCGACAATCACATCCAGCGCCTTGCTGGCGGCCAAATGGTGCGACACCGGGCAAATACCGCACAGGCGTTGCACCATCACCGGCACTTCCCAATAGGGCCGCCCTTGGATGAAACGCTCAAAGCCGCGAAACTCGACAATGTGCAGCCGTACCTGATGCACCTTGTTGTTTTCATCCAGCAGCAGGGTGACTTTGCCGTGCCCCTCAACGCGAGAGACCGGGTCAATCGCCACACGGCGCAAAGATTCGCTGGCAACAGAGGCAGTTTCGAGTTCAAAGCTCATGGCGGTTCTCGGTGGCGGTGGGCGGCAAAGGCTCAGTCGTAGTGCAGCAGGCCGTGGCCCAAGGTAGGCTCTTTGCCTGCTATCAGATCGTTGAGGAACGACCAAATGGCATCGCCCGAAGGTGGGCAGCCGGGCAAAAAGTAGTCAATCTTGACGATTTCATGCACCGGATGCACTTGGTTGAGCGGCAAGGGCAATTCGGGGTCGTTGGGGATGCGGCTGCCGGGGGCTAAGCCGTGCCCGGTGCGGTAGACCTCTTGCAAAATATCGCTCAGGGGCAGGTGGTTGCGTTGCGCTGGCAAGCCCCCATTGACGGCACAAGCCCCCATTGCCACCAAAATTTTGCAGTTGTCGCGAAACTCGCGCAGCACATGCACGTTTTCGGCGTTGCAGATGCCGCCCTCAATCAGGCCAATATCGCAAGGGCCACAGTGTTTGATGTCGGTGATGGGGGAGCGGTCAAACTCGACCAATTCGAGCAACGGTAGCAGGCGCTCGTCGATGTCTAAAAAGGACATGTGGCAGCCAAAACAGCCCGCCAGCGATACCGTGGCAACTTTGAGTTTAGCGGCGGCCATTAGGGTTTCTCCTCCGCCGTTGGGGCTGTGGCGGCCACGCTGGCGCTGATGGGCTGGGCATCGTAGGTGCGCTGGCCGATGGGCACGGCAAAGCCGACCTTCTTGGGCAAAATCACGCCCACGGGGCAAACGTGGGCGGCGCGGTCGGTGGCGGCAAAGTCGGTGTCGGCCAATTGGCCCGATTCGCTATTCACAATCAGGTGCGATTGCACGCCGCGCCCCGACAGGGCAAACACGTTTTTGCCATCCACTTCGTGGCTGGCACGCACGCACAGCTCGCACATGATGCAACGGTTGAAGTCCAGCAGCACCTCAGGGTGCGAGGCATCGACCGGGCGGTCGGGGTAGAAATGGTCAAAATGCGGGGTCAGCATGCCCATTTCATAGGCCGTGGCTTGCAGCACGCAGTTGCCGCTTTTCTCACACGAGGGGCAAAAGTGGTTGCCCTCGACAAACAGCAGTTGCAGCAGCGTGCGGCGTTTGTCGCGCAATTCGTCGGTTTGGTTGTCCACTTCCATACCCGCCGTGGCCCGGGTGGTACAAGCGGTGGTGAAGCGCCCGCCCACTTTGACGGTACACAGCTTGCACGAGCCATGCGCTGTGAAATCGGGGTGCCAGCACAGGTGTGGGATGTATTTGCCTGCCGTGGTGGCGGCTTGCATCAGCGTTTGGCCGGAGGCAAACGGCACTTCCTCGCCGTCGAGCAGAAAGGTGTGGTTCATGGCTGTGGCTCGCTGGAAAGGTGGGCGCTGAGGTTGTCGCTCAGGTGGGCTTCGGCATCGTCACGGGCCGTCATGCGCCGCGCTTGCGACAAGGCTGCGTCCAAATCAAACGCGGGTTCGTACTCGGGCGAATGCAAGCGGCGCTCAAACGCCGGGCGGAACTTGTGCAGCATGTCTTGCAGCGCAATGGTGGCGGTGTTGCCCAAGCCGCAATGGCTGGCCCCTTGCATCAGGCGGTACATACGCTGCATCTCGTCCAAATCGTAAGGCGAGCCGTGGTCGTTGGCCAGCTTGTTCAGCAGCCGCACATTCACCGCCGTGCCGACGCGGCAGGGGGTGCAGAAGCCGCAACTTTCGTGGGCAAAGAACTGGGCAAAATTTTGCGCCACATCAAAAATATCGCGCCGCTGGTCAAACACCATGATGGAGCCGCCGGTAGCTACATCTTCAAAGGCAATGTGGCGGCCAAATTCGTCGGCTGCCAAGCAATGCCCGGCGGCCCCAGCACTGGTGACGGCTTGGGTATCGCGCGCGCCACAATCGGCCAAAATTTCGGCAATCGTGACCCCAAACGGGTACTCGTAAATGCCGGGGCGCTCGACATCGCCCGATACCGAGAGCAATTTGGTGCCGGTAGAGGCCGGGGTGCCAATGGCACGGAACCATTCACCACCCTGCACGGCAATCAACGAGGCCAAGGCCAGCGTTTCGACATTGTTTACCGTGGTGGGCTGGCCCAAATAACCATGCGTGACCGGGAAGGGGGGGCGAATGCGCGGCTTGCCGGGTTTGCCTTCAAGCGATTCAATCAGCGCCGACTCTTCGCCACAAATGTAAGCACCCGCGCCCACATGGATGTCAATATCAAAGCTAAAGCCCTTACCCAAAATGTTACGCCCGAGCAGTCCGGCCTCACGCCGCTGCTCTAGCCGGGTTTCTAGCTTTTCGAGCAAGAAGCGGTATTCACCGCGCAGGTAAATCAGCCCTTGGTTGGCCCCTATCGCCATACCGGCAATGCACATGCCATCGACCACCAAGTCAAAATAGGAGCTGAGCAGCACCCGGTCTTTGAAGGTGCCGGGTTCGCCCTCGTCGGCATTGCAGACCACATAGTGTGCATCGCCCCACGCATCACGGCACGAGCGCCATTTGATGTCGCTGCCAAACCCGGCACCACCACGGCCACGCAGGCCGGAGCGTTCAATCTCGGCCAGCAGGCCGGATGGGCCACGCGCTAAAGCGGCTGCCAGCGCCTCGCCCGGCTGCAAGCTGCTGCCGAGCAACACATCGCGGCGGCGGATGTTGTCTTCTACGTGGAACCATTCGGGCGGCCAATCACCTACCGGCACGCGCCGCCGAATCAGGTGCGCCATTTGGTCGATGCGCTCTAGCGTCATGTGGGTCAGGGCGCGGTAATTGGCCAACACCGCTGGGCCTTGGTCACACAGGCCGGTACAAGAGGTGGTGTCGACACTGACCAGCCCATCTTCGGACACATGGCCCGGCTCGAGCCAGAGTTTTTGGCACAGCGCACGCATCAGGTCGCGGCTGTCCAACATTCGGTCGGTGATGTTGTCGGAGAATAGGATGCGGTACTCACCCAAAGGCCGGGTGTGGAAGAAGCTGTAAAAGCCCGCCGTGCTTTCTACCCGCGCTCGGGGCCAGCCAACGCCATCGGCAATGTAGCTCAGGGTTTGCGGCGACAGCCAACCCAAAGCATCTTGCACCTCGCGCAAAATTTGCACCAAACGAGTGCCATCACGCCCATGCCGTTCGAGAATGGAGTCAAGATTTGCGGTCAATGCAACCTCCTGCGCTATGGCTGCAATCTACCGCAGATTGGGGCTTTTGGGGGGCATGGGTAAACCCGCTTGCACAATCAGGGGCAAAACAACGAAGGTCAACGCCATGCATGAATTGTCTTTGGCCGAAAGCATGGTGCAGCTGATAGAAGCCACGCAACAGCGCGAGGGGTTTCGCCGCGTGTGCGTGGTGCATCTGGATGTGGGTGAACTGGCCTGTGTGGAGCCTCGGGCGTTGGAGTTTGCCTTCACTTCGGCCAGTGCGGGCACTTGCGCCGAAGGGGCTAAGTTGGCACTACGATATGTGCCCGGCGCAGGTGTGTGTCCCGGTTGTGGTAACCACGCCGCCATGCCTACCTTATACGAGTGCTGCCCCGCCTGCCAAGCCCACCCCTTAACCGCTGTGGCGGGCACGCAAATGCAGCTTCGGGATTTGGATGTTGTGGATTAAACCGGAAGGAAAACCTATCTATGTGCAGCACTTGCGGTTGTGATGGCGATGGCGCCACGATAGAGCACCACCACGGACACCACCATCATCACCATGCTGTGGAGGGTTGCCACACGCACAGCCATAGCACCGCCCCCGAGGCTGAACGGGTGCGCCGGGTGGCGGTGGAGCAAGATTTGCTGGCGCGTAACAATGCCCAAGCGGCAGCGAATCGGCAGCTTTTTACCCAAGCCGGGGTGTTGGCGCTCAATTTGGTCTCTAGCCCCGGCTCGGGCAAGACCACCCTGCTGGTCAAAACGATTGAGCGGCTGGCCGGTCAATGGCCCGTAGCGGTGATTGAGGGCGACCAACAAACCAGCTTGGATGCCCAGCGCATCCGCGCCACTGGCGCACCAGCCAGCCAAATCAACACTGGCAAGGGCTGCCATTTGGATGCCACGATGGTGGCCGATGCCTTGCCCGCTTTGCCCTTGGCAGCGGGTGGCCTGCTGTTGATTGAAAACGTCGGCAACTTAGTCTGCCCAGCGGCGTTTGACTTGGGCGAAGCCCACAAGGTGGTGGTGTTGTCCGTGACCGAAGGCGAGGACAAGCCGCTCAAATACCCTGATATGTTCCGCGCCGCCGATGTGATGCTGCTGAACAAATGCGATTTACTGCCCCATTTGAATTTTGATGTGGCCCAAGCCGAAGCCTATGCACGCCAAGTGCATCCGGCCATCCGCATTATTCGGTTGTCGGCCACCAGCGGCGAAGGCATGGATGAATGGCTGGCTTGGCTGCAACAGCAAGCGCAAGCGTGCCAAGTGATTGCTGCCGCCTTGGGTGGTGGGCGGGCTGCGGCTGCCTCAAGCCTAGCTTAAAGCGGATGCTGGCGGCCTGTGCTTCACCGCATCGAACATGGCTTGCCCTTGCCCCCCGGCCCGCCGGTGCTGGCTTTGGGGGCGTGGTTCAAAAATACGGTGTGTGCTGCCAGTGCCACCCAAGCCTTTCTTTCTTACACCGTGGGTGATTTGGACAGCCCAGAGGCGTGTCGTGCCCATGAAGACACAGCACGCGCCTTGCTCACTGGGTTGCAACAGCAAACCGGCCAACAACCCCAAGGCATCGCCCACGACCTGCACCCGGATTTTTATTCCAGCCGCTTGGCCGCCACGCTGGCCCAAGAAATGGGCCTGCCCTTGCTGGCGGTGCAACACCACCACGCGCACATTGCTGCCATCTGTGCCGAACATGGCTGGCAAGGGCCGGTGTTGGGGTTGGCGCTGGACGGCGTGGGTTGGGGCCACGATGGCACGGCGTGGGGTGGGGAACTGTTGCAAGTCCACGGCAGCCATTGCCAACGCTTGGGGCATTTGCACCCGCTGGCCTTGCCGGGGGGCGACCGGGCAGCGCAAGAGCCTTGGCGCATGGCCGCAGCAGCTTTGCACGCCTTGGGCCGGGGGCGTGATATTCCAGTGCGTTTTGCCCAACACAGTGCGGCGGCTGGAGTGGTACAACTGTTGGTGCGGGGTGTGCGTTGCCCGGCCAGCTCTAGCATGGGGCGCTTGTTTGATGCGGCGGCCGGTTTGCTGGGGCTGTGCCATGTCATGCACACCGAGGCCGAAGCCGCTATTGCGCTAGAGCAAGCGGCCAAAGCCTATGGCCCCTGTGCGCCCTTGGCCCAAGGCTGGCTGCTGCAAGCCAATGGGCAACTCAGCCTGCTGCCCCTGTTGGCGGCGCTGGCCGATGAGCCCGATGCAGGCCGAGGGGCTGCCTACTTTCATGCGACGGTGGCCGCCGCTTTGTGCGCTTGGTTAGAACAGGCCATCGCCAGCACCGGGATTACCACGGTGGCGCTGGGTGGGGGGTGCTGGTTCAATCAATATCTGTTGACGGCCATGCGCCAACACTGTGCTGCACGCGGCTGGCGCTGCCTAGAAGCCCAGACCCTGCGCCCCGGCGATAGCGCCATTGCCTTGGGCCAAACGTGGGTCGCCCGCGCTGGGCTGCAAGACTACCCCAAAGGATAAATAGCGATGTGTTTGGCTGTACCTGCCCGAGTTGTGCAATTGCCCGCCCCAGACCAAGCCGTGGTGGATTTGGATGGGGTGCGAAAAACCATCTCGCTGGCGATGGTGGACGATGTGGCCGTGGGCGACTATGTGATCGTGCATGTCGGCTTTGCCTTGCAAAAGCTGGATGTGGAAGAGGCCGAAGCCACACTGGCACTGTTGCGAGAAATCGGGGCTACGGTAGCCCCTGCCGCAGGGGCTGCGCCATGAAGTATGTGGATGATTTTCGTGACGGCCACATCGCCCAAGGACTGGCCCACGCCATTGCCCGCGAGGTGCAACCGGGCCGCCAGTATCGGCTGATGGAGTTTTGCGGCGGCCATACCCATGCCATCTCGCGCTATGGGCTGGTGGATTTGTTACCGCCCTCGATCCAACTGATCCACGGCCCCGGCTGCCCGGTGTGTGTGCTGCCGATTGGCCGCATTGACCAAGCTATTCGGCTGGCGTTAGAGCAGCAGGTGATTTTGTGCGCTTATGGCGACACGCTGCGCGTTCCAGCCTCGCACAAGTTATCTTTGCTGCGGGCCAAAGGTCAAGGGGCCGATGTGCGCATGGTGTATTCGCCGTTGGATGCGCTGCACATCGCCCGCCAACAGCCCGAGCGGCAGGTGGTGTTTTTAGCCATTGGCTTTGAAACCACCACCCCCCCCACCGCCGTGGCGGTGCTGCAAGCGCAGGCAGAAGGATTGAAAAACTTTTCGGTGCTGTGCAACCATGTGCTGACTCCGGCCGCCATGCACGCTATTTTGGCCGCCCCGGCGGGGGTGCAGATTGATGGGTTTGTCGGGCCAGCGCATGTGTCTACCGTGATTGGCAGCACGCCCTATATGCCGTTTGCGCGCGACTATGGCAAACCCGTGGTGATTGCTGGGTTTGAACCGTTGGATGTGTTGCGTGCCATTCAAATGCTGGTGGCACAAATCAACCAAGGTCGTGCGGAAGTAGAAAATCAATTCACCCGCGCCGTGACACCCGAAGGCAACCGCAAAGCGCAAGCCTTGGTGGAGCAGGTGTTTGAGTTGCGCCCGGCTTTTGACTGGCGCGGCTTGGGCACTTTGGCGCAATCGGCACTGCGCTTGCGCCCAGCTTGGGCGGCTTTTGATGCCGAACAGCGTTTTGCCGCCCCCTACCAGCCGGTGCCCGACCACAAAGCCTGCGAATGCGCAGCCATTTTGCGCGGTGAGAAGCGCCCGGAGCAATGCCGCATTTTTGCTACTGCCTGCACCCCCGAGCACCCGATAGGCTCGTGCATGGTGTCGTCGGAGGGGGCTTGTGCAGCCCATTACAGTTATGGACGGTTTCGTGGGGTGGCTGTGCCTAGCCTTGGCCCTGCCGCTTAAAAGGCGAGCTTTGCTCAAGCACCTCCACATACTCCTCCACGGCTTGGGTTTCGCGCTGCAAAAACTCGGCAATGGCCTCGGCAAAGCGCCGATTGGCTACCCAATGGGCAGAAAAGGTCTTGACCGGTAGCAGGCCGCGAGACATCTTGTGTTCGCCCTGCGCACCCCCCTCAAAAGAGGTGATGCCCCGCTCAATGCAATAAGCGATAGATTGGGCATAGCAGGTTTCAAAGTGCAGGCCCGGCACTGGCTCCACACAACCCCAATAGCGCCCATACAACACATCCGGCCCCCGAACATTCAAAGCGCAGGCTATGGGCATACCTTGGCGTTGCGCCAATACCAGCATCAAAGCATTTGGTGCTTGTTGGTGCAGACGGAGAAAAAACTCCAGCGACAAATAGGGCCGGCCCCCGTGGCGTTCATAGGTGTTTTGGTAGCAATGGTAAAAAAACTCCAGGGTCTTGGCGGTCAGTGCATGGCCCTCTAGCCATGCAAATGTGATGCCCGCCGCCTGCACTTTTTTGCGGTCTTGTTTGAATTTTTTCCGCTTCTCTTGCGCCATCGTTGCCAAAAAAGCATCCATGTCGGCATAGTTGGCATTGCGCCAATGGAACTGCACGTTCTCGCGCACCATAAAACCGGCCTCTTTGAGTGCAGTGAGGTCTTGTTCTGCTGGAAAAAGTACATGGATAGAAGAAGCCTGTGTCTGCTGTGCCAGCGCCATCAGCGCCTGGATCAACAAAGTCCGATGTGCTGGTTTACTCGCCAACAAGCGTGGGCCAGCTACCGGAGTGAAGGGCACCGACACCACCAGTTTGGGGTAGTAATCTAAGCCATGTTGGTGATAAGCCTGTGCCCAAGAGTGGTCAAAAACAAACTCACCGCGCGAATGGGTCTTGAGGTAGGCGGCCACCGCCCCTTGCAGCACCCCGTGCTCGCGCAATAGCACATGGCAGGGCGTCCAGCCCGTGTCTGGTTTGGCACAAGCGGTTTCTTGCAACAGGTGCAGAAAATGGTGCTGCGCAAAGGGGTGTTTATCGGCCAGAGCGTTCCACTCTGCTGCGGGCACTGCGTCCAGTGCGGGGGCAATTTCAATCTCTAGGGGCATGGCAGAACTCCAATCGGATGCACACAAAGGCTCTGGTGGCAGCAACTGCACGCCATTACTCCGTGTTTACCCGCAGATGATGCCCAGATACTGACGACACCGTGCAGCCATGCGCTATAAGCCTTGGGCCATTGATCCTAGGACAGCCCATGCCCCATGCCTCCACCCATTCCGCACCACCAGCGCATCCGCAAGCAGGCACCGGATTGGGTCTGGCCTTGGCACTGTCTTTGGCGGCAGTGGTGGCCTTGGGCATCACGCGGTTTTCTTACGGCCTGCTCTTGCCCCCTATGCGGGCCGATCTGGATTGGAGTTACTCGCTGGCCGGTCTGATGAATACCTTCAACGCTATTGGCTACCTGTTAGGCGCTTTGAGTACTCCGGCATTGATGCGGCGCTGGGGGCCGGGGCCGTTGCTGTTGTGGACGACGGCAATAGCCAGTGTTTGCATGGTGGTGGGGGGCTTATTTACGGCCTCAGGCGCCTTGTTGGGCCAGCGTCTGTTGGCAGGGGTGTTGAGTGCTTGGATTTTTACGGCTGGTGGGTTGTTGGCTGCACGCTTGAGCTTGCGTTGGCCGGGACACAGTGGCTTGTTGCTGGGCCTGTATTACGGTGGTGCTGGTTGGGGCATTGTGCTGTGCGCCTTGTCGGTGCCTGCGGCGCTGCACGTAGCCGGGCCACAGGCGCATCCGTGGATGTGGGCTTGGTGGATTTTGGGGGGGTGGGCTGGTGTGGCCACGCTGGTGTTGGTGCTGGCCCTGCGCGCTTTGCAGCGCCACGGTATAGAAACAGGCCCCAGTGCCCCACCTGGGCCCACCACCGCCAGCAGTGGAGTGGCTACTGCCGCCACCGTGCCTTGGCGGGCATTGGCCCCGGCGCTGCTGGGCTACAGCCTGTTTGGGGTGGGTTATATCGGTTACATGACGTTTGTGATTGCGCTGTTGCGGGCACAAGGCAATTCAGACAGCACTATCACCATTTTTTACAGCCTGCTCGGGGTGGCGGTGGTGGCATCGTCGCGCCTGTGGGCTGGCTTGCTCGATCGCCACCGCGACGGTCAGCCGTTGGCGCGACTCAATGCGTTGCTGGGGTGTGCCACCCTCTTGCCGGCCTTGACCAGTGCCTTGCCTGTTTTGGTGGTGTCGGGGCTGTTGTTTGGGGCCGTATTTTTGTCGGTAGTGGCTGCCACCACAGCTTTGGTGCGGCATAACCTGCCCCAAGCGCAATGGGCCAGTGGTATCAGTGGTTTCACCATTATCTTTGCTGTGGGGCAAATTGTGGGGCCCACCGTGGTGGGTTGGATTTCTGATGGGCCCGGTGGTTTGGCGCGTGGGCTGTTGTTCTCTGCGGGGGCACTGTGGCTAGGCGCACTGTTGGCATGGCGGCAAAAAGCCCTTTGAGGGCATGTGGCACGCCCAGCCCTGCTCATTCCTGCTCATCACTCCCCACCACTGCCTTGACCCCTGCCACACCCACATCTACCGTTGTGCTAACCACTGCCACACCAACTCCCACCGCAGTGGTAGCCACCGTGACGGCCGCCCCGGCTACCGTCACTACTGCACAGCCAGTGCAGCTGCACACAACCAGTAGCCCCCACAAGACAGTCCGCAAACAAGACAACTTTTCAAAAACGAGGTGCATGATGACAAACAAGCAGGGCAAGGCGAAAAAAGTGGGCGATCCACGCGTGCCCACGGGCTTTGCGTGTTCACCCCCAGTGGGGGCAGGTCTACGCAGGGCAGTCTAACGGCTGCCTGCATCCTTCCTTTATCCTGCAGGCTTTGCTGCCGGAAAAATGCCATGATCTCTCTTGTCTCCTCCGCCCTGGATTTGCAACAGGGTCGCATTGATCTGTCCCACGGTGCCGGAGGTCGGGCAATGGTGCAGTTGATCGGGCAATTGTTTGCCCCTGCCTTGCACAATGAGTTTCTGGCACAAGGCGACGATGGCGCTCGGCTGCCACTGTGCCACGGTCGGTTGGTCATGGCCACTGATGCCCATGTGGTCTCCCCCTTGTTTTTTCCAGGGGGCGATATTGGCTGCCTGTCGGTGCATGGCACGATCAACGATGTGGCAGTGATGGGAGCGCGCCCTTTGTATTTGACAGCAAGCTTTATTCTGGAAGAAGGATTGCCACTGTCTGATTTGGCGCGGGTGGTGGAGTCGATGGCTGCTGCCTCGCGTGCGGCGGGTGTGCCCATTGTGACGGGAGACACCAAAGTGGTGCAGCGCGGCAAAGCCGATGGTATTTTTATCACCACCACGGGTGTGGGCGTGCTGCGCGACGGCGCCGATGTGTCTGGTGCCTATGCCCAGCCTGGTGATGTGATACTGGTGTCTGGCCCCTTGGGCGACCACGGCATGGCCATCATGTCGGTGCGCGAGGGCTTGAGTTTTGATGCCCCTATTGTTTCTGATACAGCCGCATTGCATGGCTTGGTGTCAGATGTGCTCGATGCCGCCCCCGGCGTGCATGTGCTGCGCGACCCGACACGCGGTGGCCTGTCGGCCACACTCAATGAGATTGCCCACCAATCTGGGGTGGGCGTGGTGTTGCAAGAGGCGCAGATTCCGGTGCGCTCTGCGGTGGCGGCGGCTTGCGAGCTGTTGGGCCTAGACCCTTTGGACGTCGCCAATGAAGGGCGCTTGCTGGTGATAGTGCCAGCGGCCCAAGCCGATGCTGCTTTATCGGCCCTGCGCGCCCACCCCCTGGGCCGTGAGGCAGCCCGCATTGGCGATGTGGTGGCTGACGATCGCTATTTTGTGCAGATGCACACCCGTATGGGGGGGCAACGCATGGTCGATTGGTTGGCTGCCGAGGCCCTGCCCCGCATCTGTTGAGCAAGCTGTCTTGTCCCTGACACCAACAGTGCTGCCTTGCGCTTCTAAAATCCCCTTTTGCGATTGCCCGGCCTTGCCGGGTGCGCCGCCCCTTTAAGGTTCACCCCCATGAATGCTCCGACCGCGTTGACCGCCCTGATGGCGCAGTCCCCCGAACCCGTGCGATTGCGCGAGATTCCTTATAACTACACCAGCTTCTCTGACCGCGAAATCGTGATTCGCCTGTTGGGCGCACGCGCTTGGGAGGTGTTGCAACAACTGCGTGAAGAGCGCCACACGGGCCGTTCTGCCCGGATGCTCTACGAAGTGTTGGGCGACATCTGGGTGGTGCAGCGCAACCCCTACCTACAAGACGACTTGCTGGACAACCCCGACCGGCGCAAACTGCTGGTGCAAGCCTTGCAACACCGGCTGGGCGAAGTGCAAAAGCGCCGCAAGCCACAAGACGATGCTGCCCGCGACGCTTTGGTGGGTGAACTGCTGGAACTCGCCAGCACGGCCATTCGCCGCTTTGATGCCGCGTTTGACCAAATTGCCGAGCTGCGCCGCCAAACCCGGCGCACGCTGGGCCGCCTGACAGCCAAAGACAACATCAAGTTTGATGCCCTGAGCCGCGTCAGCCACGTTACCGATGCCACCGACTGGCGCGTTGAGTACCCCTTTGTCGTGCTCACCCCCGACACCGAGGCCGAAATGGCCGCCTTGGTCAAAGGCTGCATTGATTTGGGCATGACCATCATTCCCCGTGGGGGCGGCACGGGCTACACCGGCGGCGCGATTCCACTGACGTGGAAGAGCGTGGTCATCAACACCGAAAAGCTCGAAGCCATGACCGAGGTTGAGATGCGCAAGCTCCCCGGCATTGAGCGCGAGGTGGGCACCATCTGGACAGAAGCCGGTGTGGTGACGCAGCGCGTGGCCGATGCGGCTGAGCGGGCCGGGTTTGTGTTTGCGGTCGACCCGACCAGCGCCGAGGCCTCGTGCATTGGCGGCAACATCGCTATGAATGCCGGTGGCAAAAAAGCGGTACTGTGGGGTACGGCACTGGACAACTTGGCCAGCTGGCGCATGGTCACGCCCGATGCCCAATGGTTGGAAGTGGTGCGCCTAGACCACAATCTGGGCAAAATCCACGATGCTGAAGTCGCCAGCTTTGAGCTGAACTACTACGAAGCCGACGGTAAAACCTTCATCCGCACCGAGCGGCTGGACATTCCGGGCAAAACCTTCCGCAAAGAAGGGCTGGGCAAAGACGTCACGGACAAGTTCCTCAGCGGTTTGCCGGGCATCCAAAAAGAAGGCTGTGATGGCTTGATTACCAGCGCCCGTTGGGTGGTGCATCGGATGCCCGAGCACACCCGCACCGTTTGTTTAGAGTTCTTTGGCAACGCCAAAGATGCTGTGCCCAGCATTGTCGAGATCAAAGACTTCATGTTTGCCGAGCAAAAACGCTCGGGCGTGCTGCTGGCCGGTTTGGAGCATTTGGATGACCGCTATTTGAAAGCCGTGGGCTACACCACCAAGAGCAAAAAGCACGGTGGCCTGCCCAAAATGGTACTGTTTGGCGACATTGCCGGTGACAACGCCGACGATGTGGCTCGCGTCACCAGCGAAGTGGTACGCATTGCCAACTCGCGCAGCGGCGAAGGCTTTATCGCCATCAGCCCCGAAGCGCGCAAAAAGTTCTGGGCCGACCGCAAACGCACTGCCGCCATCAGCCGCCATACCAACGCCTTCAAAATCAACGAAGACGTGGTGATTCCGCTGCCGCGCATGGCCGAATACACCGATGGCATCGAGCGCATCAACATTGAACTGAGCCTGCGCAACAAGCTCAAGCTGGTGGATGAACTCGAAGCCTTCTTCTTGCGTGGCAATCTGCCGCTGGGCAAGCACGACGAAACCAGCGAAATCCCGGCAGCTGAGATGCTGGAAGACCGCGTGGCCCAAGCCTTGCAGGTGCTGGCCGAAGTGCGTGACCTGTGGCAAGGTTGGCTGCTCGAGGTGGAAGCCCTGTTCCCGCAATTGCAAGACCACCGCTTGCGCGCCAGTTGGAAAACCCAAATTCGCGCCCGGCTACAAGACATCTTTACCGGCGTGGCCTTCTTGCCGATTTTGGCCGAATGCAATGCTATCCACCAGCGCGTGCTCAAGGGCCGCGTGTGGGTAGCCTTGCACATGCACGCGGGCGATGGCAACGTCCATACCAATTTGCCGGTGAACAGCGACGACTATGAAATGCTGCAAGCCGCCCACGGTGCCGTCGAGCGCATCATGGTGTTGGCGCGCAGCTTGGATGGGGTGATTTCGGGCGAGCACGGTATTGGCATCACCAAGCTGGAGTTTTTGACCGAAAAAGAGCTGCAACCCTTTGCCCAATACAAGGCCAAGGTAGACCCCCAAGGGCGCTTTAACAAAGGCAAGCTGCTGCGCCCGCAAGACCAGCCCACCGCACCACCAAGCGGCAACGATGCCCTGAGCGAGCGCGTGGCCTTCTCGGACTTGACGCACGCCTACACCCCCAGCTTTGGCTTGATGGGGCATGAGTCGCTCATCATGCAGCAAAGCGACATCGGCGCGATTGCCGATTCGGTCAAAGACTGCCTGCGTTGTGGCAAGTGCAAGCCCGTGTGCAGCACCCATGTGCCACGCGCCAACCTGCTCTACAGCCCGCGCAACAAAATTTTGGCCACTTCGTTGCTGGTCGAAGCCTTTTTGTATGAAGAGCAAACGCGCCGCGGTGTCAGCATCAAGCACTGGCAAGAGTTTGAAGATGTGGCCGACCACTGCACGGTGTGCCACCGCTGCGAAAGCCCCTGCCCGGTCAAAATCGACTTTGGCGATGTGACCATGAACATGCGCAACCTGCTGCGCAAAATGGGCAAAAAGAGCTTCCGCCCCGGCAATGCGCTGGCGATGACCATGCTCAACGCTACCAACCCCGACACTATCAAGCTGTTGCGCAAGGGCATGGTGGATGTGGGCTTTAAAGCCCAACGCATGGCCGTGGATATGCTGCGCAAGGTGGGGCGCAAGCAAACCACCAAGCCCCCGGCCACGGTGGGCACTGCGCCGATTAAAGAGCAGGTGATCCATTTCGTGAACAAGAAGCTGCCCGGCGGCCTGCCCAAACAGACCGCCCGTGCGCTGCTGGACATCGAAAACAAAGATTACGTGCCCATCATCCGCAACCCCAAGGTCACCACCCCCGAGACCGAAGCGGTGTTCTACTTTCCGGGCTGTGGCTCGGAGCGCCTGTTCAGCCAGGTCGGGCTGGCGACGCAAGCTATGCTTTGGCACGCAGGGGTGCAAACCGTGTTGCCGCCGGGCTACCTGTGCTGTGGCTACCCACAGCGTGGCAGCGGCCAGTTTGACAAGGCCGAAAAGATGATCACCGACAACCGGGTGCTGTTCCATCGGGTTGCCAACACGCTCAACTACTTGGACATTAAAACCGTGGTGGTGAGCTGCGGCACTTGCTACGACCAGTTACAGAAGTACGAGTTCGAGCAGATTTTCCCGGGCTGCCGCATCATCGATATTCACGAATATCTGTTAGAAAAGGGCATCACCCTGCAAGGCAAGGGCGCTTATCTCTACCACGAACCCTGCCACAACCCGATGAAGCTGCAAGATTCGCTCAAAACCGTCAAAGCCTTGGTGGGGCCACAGGTGCTGAAAAGCGAGCGTTGCTGTGGTGAATCGGGCACGCTGGGTGTGACACGCCCCGATGTCTCGACCCAAGTGCGCTTCCGTAAGGAAGAGGAAATCCGCAAGGGCGAAACTGCACTGCGTGCCAGCGGTGCTGTGGGCGCGCAAGAGAATGTCAAAATCTTGACCAGTTGCCCCAGTTGCTTGCAAGGTCTGACCCGCTATGGCGACGACTTGCAAAATGGCCTGCTCGAAGCCGATTACATCGTGATCGAAATGGCCCGCGAAGTGCTGGGCGAAAACTGGTTGCCCGAGTATGTGGCCAAAGCCAATCAGGGCGGTATAGAAAGAGTATTGGTATGACCGAACGCGCCATGTCCACCGTCCCGCCTGCGCGGCCCCCAGTGTTTCAGCCCGGCTGTGCGCTGTGCAGCCAAGATGGGGGGACGGTGGTCTGGCGCAACGAGCGTTTGCGCGTGATTCGCGCCGATGAGCCGGGTTTTCCGGCGTTTTACCGGGTGGTGTGGAACTCGCACCTGCCCGAACTGTCTGATTTATCCACCTTTGAGCGCCTGCATTGCCTAGAGGTGGTGACTACGGTGGAGCGCACGCTGCGCCAGCAGTTGCAGCCCACCAAGATCAATCTGGCCGCATTGGGCAATATGGTGCCGCACCTGCATTGGCATGTGATTGCCCGCTTTGATTGGGACAGCCATTTTCCCGCCCCCATCTGGGCCGCCGCGCAGCGCGAGCGGGCGCTAGAGCAGGAAGAAGCCGTGCGGGCGCGATTGCCTGAGATCGAAGCCGTGCTGCGGATTCAACTGCCGCTGGCTTGAGCCAGCCCACGGACTGATGGCCGTCCTGTGGGCCAGATGCCGATCAGCAAATCATAAACAGCACCACCTGCCCAGACTGGCCCGCTTTCTCATACAGCGCGGCAATCTGGCCCAAGGTGTCGGCCAATTGTTGCGGGTGCTCTTGCAAATAGTGGCCGTGGTAGAGGTTGTCGTAATCCAGCGCCTCTAGGGCTGACTGCAAATCTTCGGCAGATATGTCTTGAAGCTGATGGGCCATCAGCGGGACACGGGCCTCTGGCACCCAGAAAGCACTCTCACAGCAGGCCAGTGCAATGTCGTGCTCGCCCATCACATAGGCAATATCGAGTGCATCGCAAAGGGCATTGATGCCATGCCAGTGGTCGCCGATATCTAGCACCAAGGGTTGCGGTTGGCCCGGCAGTTCACCACGCACCCAGGCACATAAGTCCTGTTGGCCCGCCAAATGCTGGTGCAGCACCTCGGTGGGTACGACCACAAACTCTCCGGCAATACTCATTGGACGATCCTTAGAAAAATACGGCTCAAGCGGGTGCCGTGGGGCTGCGCACAAAACCATAACTCTGCGCTAGTGCTGCGGCTTGCACTGGCTGTGGTTCCCATTGCCATTGTTCCAGGGCGTCCGCCAGCATTCCCACGTCTTGGGTATGCACTAGCCCTAGGCCTAAACCTGTTGCCAAATAAACTTTGCCCTCTTCATCGATCAGGCAGGCTTGCGGTTGGGCCAAACGCCCAGTGTGGCTGCGCACGGTCAGATCGGGTTGTAGACGCCACACCCACGGGGTGTGTTCTAGCTCCACATAGACGCGCTGTGGCCCGTTCTGAAAGAACCATTGCCCCAAAGCGTCGGCTTCGTAATTGCGGCCAATGAATTCGATGAGCTTGTCGTGTTGCAAGAGTGAGCCTTTGCTCTGCGGGAATGGGCCTAGGGCTTGGGTGGCATCATCGCGCATGAACCAGCGCCCACGCGCATCCAATCCTAACCAACCATAACAGTGGGGCACATGGGGCCATTTGGCCAAGGCTTGTTGAACAATGTCATCCATGCCGCCATTCTGCACCGAGTGCAGAGGGCGGTATCAAGGACACCACAGTGCCAATCACCAGCAACGTGGGGGGCTTGATGCCATAGCGGCGGGCCGTGGCGTCCAATGCGGCCACGGTGGTGGTGTAAATGGCCTGTTGCGGCCAAGTGGCTTTGTAGATCAGGGCTGCTGGAGTGTCTGCGGGCAGCCCTGCCGCTTGCAACTCGCGGGCAATGGTGGCTAGCCCGGTAATGCCCATATAGATCACGACTGTTTGGTGCGGTTGCGCCAGTGTTTGCCAGTTTAGGTCTACCGTGTGGTCTTTGAGGTGCCCAGTGACAAAGATGCAGCTTTGCGCATGGTCGCGGTGCGTGAGCGGAAAACCAAAGCTGGCCCCGGCCCCCAAAGCGGCGGTGATACCGGGCACGATTTCGACTGGAATCTGCTGTTGTAACAGCACGTCCATTTCTTCGCCGCCCCGGCCAAAAACGAAGGGGTCACCACCCTTGAGCCGCACCACGCGCAAGCCTTGGCGGGCCAAATCGACCAGCAACTGGCAAATTTCTTCTTGGGCCAGCGTGTGGTTGCCAGCCGATTTGCCAACATAAATGCGCTGCGCCTGCGCTGGCACCAAATCGACAATGCCGGGGCCAACCAGATTGTCATAAACCACCACTTCGGCCTGTTGCAAGCGCCGCCAAGCGCGCAGCGTGAGCAGTTCCAAATCGCCCGGCCCTGCCCCGACCAGCGATACCGTGCCCCGTGCTTGTTCTGACAGCACGGGCATCATGCCGCTGGCCCTTGGTGAAATACCAGCTCCTGCACTGGCTGCCCACCCACCAAGTGCTGCGCAATGATGCGATCCATGTTGTCGGAAGTGACGTTGTAATACCACGTGCCATCGGGTTGTACACACATCACTGGGCCGCCTTTACAGGCCGCAAAGCAACTGACCCGGCTGCGCTTGACGCGCAAATCGCCCTTGTCTAGCCCAGCGGCCTTGAATTTGTCGCCCAAGCTATCAAACAGGGCTTGTGCGGCCCCATCTTGGGTGCAGCGTGGGCCGGTACACACCAGCAGGTGGCGGCGATAGTCACCGATTTTGGGTTTCTCTACGCTCTCAGTGTTCATGCTTCTTCCTCAGCGGTATCGGTGCTGGCAAGCTCAGAAATCGGCTCCAACAAAGTGGCGCGAATATAGTCGGCGGGCAGCCGGTATTGTTGCGCCAGGGTCTCGATGGCTGTGCCCTCAGCGTATTGCGCCTGCACAGTCTCTAACCAGCCTAGCAGCCCAGTAGACAGCGAACGGCCACGTTTTTCGCCATCGCGCGTTTGGCCGTTTTGTTCCAGATCGTATTTGTTGGCGTAGCCACGCGGCGTGACCATCAGGCCGTGGCGGACAATGGTATTGCTGTTGCCAATCAGCACGGTGCTGAGCATACCGATGTCGGCTTCGGCCATTTGGTCTAGCGTGGTAAAGATGATGCTCTCGCGGCGGCGGTAGGCACTTTTGACGATAGCCACTGGGGTATCGGGGCGGCGGTGGCGCAAAAACAGGCGCTGGGCCTCGACAATCTGCCGGGTGCGGCGGCCACTTTTAGGGTTGTAGAGGGCTACGACAAAATCGGCCATCGCCACGGCGTCGAGCCGCCGGGCAATGGTGGGCCAAGGCGTAAGCAAGTCCGACAAAGAGATGGCGCAAAAATCGTGCGTCAGGGGGGCACCCACCAGCGCGGCACAGCTGTTGAGCGCCGAGGCTCCCGGAATGATCTCTACCTGCACGGGGTCATCGGGTGTCCAACCGGCTTGAAACAGCACCTCGTAAGTCGGCCCAGCCATGCCATACACGCCCGCATCGCCGGAAGAAATCAGCGCCACCTTTTTGCCTTGACGAGCGGCTTCCAGCGCCGTCACGGCCCGGTCTAGCTCTTCGGTCATGCTTTTGCGAATGACTTCTTTGCCGTCGAGCAAATCGGCCACCAGCTTGATATAGGTGACATAGCCAATCACCGTATCGGCCTCGATGATGGCCTCGCGGGCGCGGGCCGTCATGTGGTCGGCACTGCCGGGGCCAATGCCGACCAGCATGATTTTGCCCGCCGTGGCCGGTGCCGTAGTGGTGTCTGGGGTGAGGGAGGGGGTCATGCGGGAGGGGCTTTCTGGGGGCATGGAGGGCAACATAGGAGGGTGCAGGCGGGCGATAGACACCGTGGCATTTTTGCCATCGGCACCGCGCCATTTGTGTTTTTCGAGACACAAGGCATGGATGGGGGCGGGCTGACCTGCCGTACCTGCGGCCAGCAAGGCTGCCGCCTCACTGACCGAGGGCGTGCCGGTGTAACGCAACACCGTGGCACTCGGGTTGGGCACCGGCACGGGGGCCAATACAGCGGCGGGGTAGAAATGGATAGTGCAGCCCCATTGCTGCGCCAAAGCGTGCAGACAAGGCTCGTCGGCCTTCAGATCAACACTGGCTAAGGCCACCACATGGCCCGCTTGAGCCCCCACCCGGTGCAGTGCTTGGGCCACCGCTTCTTGCAGGGTGGCAAAAGAAGTGCCCCGGTCACAGCCTAAGCCTAGCACCAGTGCCGCAGCAGAATTGGGGGGCATCATGGTGTGGCCCCGGTGGCGCATGCTTCGTACAGTGGAGGGCGGTACACCACCAGCCGCTCGGCCCATTGCTGCCATTGCGCGGGGGTAATATTGGCATGGGTAATCCACAGCACGGCCCGGTGATGTTCGGGTCGCACTTGGTCAAAACGCTCCAGCAGTTCAATATGGGCGGGCAGTGGCGTGGGGCGTGTCCACCAATCGCGGCTACCGGCTTCTTGCACCACGGCAATCGGTTCGCCATTGACCACATGGGCCGAAACACGGGTGATGTTGATTTTGGGCGCTTCAACGCGCCAACCCAAATGGCGGCCCAGAATATCCACCGGAATGGTTTTGCCCACATCCGACGCCGTGGTTAGTACCGCTGTTGCCCCCATCAGGTCAGCAACGCGCTCGCTCATGGCATTGGCCCCGCCCACATGGCCCGACAGCAGCGGAATGACAAACTGCCCCGCATCGTCCACCACGGTGATGCCGGGGTCTTCGTCCTTGCTTTTCAGGTGTGGCGCAATCAAGCGCACCACCGCCCCCAGCGAGACAAAAAACACGATCTGGTCGTACTCGGCAAACAGCCGCGCTATTTCATCGCGCAAAGCGCCTTCGTAGGGATACACCGGCTGGGGCAGGTGGGCAAAGGCGGCGGCAAACTTGCTGGCGGTGCAAATATGGGCTTCGGGCAAGTCTTGCGCCAGCCGGGCTGCCAGTGCGGCCCCATGTTTGGTAATGGCTACTATGCCAATACGGGGTTGGTCTTTGGCAGGCGCAGACAGTACCACCTGTGTAGAAGTTTTATGGCTCATGCGGGCAACTCCGGGGAGGTTTTCTTCAGGCAACCTTTGATGCGCTCGCCACGCACCCGGTGTGGGTTTTTCACGATCAGCAGTGACAAATAGCTCACTTTGCTGCCACGCAAGGCCAGCAACTCGGTACCGGATAAATGGCGCTCATCGAGCGCACCTACACGTTCAATAAAGTGGGCACCGGCCAATAGTTCTTGGCGCTCCAGCCAGTCCAACAGTTCATCGAGCAGGGGTTTGATTTTCATCAGCACCAGCGTGTCAAAGTCGGGCAGCAGCCGATCTACTGCACTGACACCATAGGCCGCGGGCACAATAGCCACGGTGTCGTCTTGTTCAGCAAAAGGCTTGCCCACCTTGGCACAGGCCGCGGTAAAGGAGTTGACGCCCGCAATCACTTGCACGGGCACCTGCGCATCCAAGCCACACACCGTGCGCGCCAAATGGCCAAAGGTGGCGTAGGTGCTGGCGTCGCCCTCGACCAAAAACAACACATCCCGCCCCGCTTGCAACCAAGGCAGCACCGTCTGCGCCGCCTTGACCCAAGCGCGGCCTAGCTTTTCGGCATCGTGGGTCATGGGGAACAGCAGTTGCGCGTGCTCAGCCGGTGGGGCCAGTTCTGCCCGCTGTGCAATATCGAGCGCATAACTGGGGGTTTTGCCACTGCGTGCTGGATAGACCCAGATGGTGTCGCGGCGTTGCAAGGCGGCCCAAGCCGCACGGGTGATGAGGCCCGGATCGCCAGGGCCGAGCGAGATGCCCCACAAGGTGCCTCGGCCCATTGCAGAGATTTCAGTCATGTTTGGCTTCCTCAGATGTAACTTGTGCGCAAACCAGCCAGACCGGGTTTTCTGCCGCCATGCGGTGCATCTGCAAAATAGGCTTGCTACGGGCGGCCTGCAATTGCAGAACATCCCACGCCACGTTGGCCGCAGATTCCAGCGTTTGGATGGCGGTGCTCAGGTTTTCCAGCGTGACAAAATTCATCACCAAGCGCCCGCCGGGGCGCAGGCGGCGCAGCACCAAGGCGATGAGTTCGGCCAGCTCACCGCCAGAGCCGCCGATAAACACCGCATCAGGGTCGGGCCAGTGCTCTAAGCCTTGCGGGGCTTTGCCCCAGTGCAGGCTGTAGTTGCTTACGGCAAAGGCAGCATGGTTGCGCCCGGCAATAGCGTGGTCGGCCTCGTTTTTCTCGATGGCATAGACATGGCCGCGTGGGCACAGCCGTGCTGCCTCTAACCCGACCGAACCTGATCCGGCACCAATATCCCACACCACGCTGTTGGCGCGCAATTGCAGCCGCGCCAAACTGACGGCGCGCACTTCCTGCTTGGTAATCAAGCCCTTGTCGGGCTGGCGCTGCTGGTAGGCGGTATCTTCCAGCCCTAAAAGCACTGGTTCGGGTGGCAGCCGCGTGCGCCACAGCAGCACCACATTGAGCGGGGCAAATGGCATCTGGGCCGCCTCCTCTGGCGAGAGCTCGGCCAATACCCGCTCGGTGGGTTGCAGCAGGTTCTCGGCCACGGCCATCTGAAAGTCGTCACCCAAGCCTTCGGCCAGCAGCAAGCGGGCGATACGGTCTGGGCTGTTAGCCGGGCTGGTGAGCACCAACAAACGCTGGTGCGCGCGCACCGCTTGCGCCAGTGCATACAGGCCATGCGTGGGAGTGCTACCGCGCACCCATTCCCCGGCATCTTGGCTATGCACCGAAACAATCCGTGCATCCTGCCATGCCAGCCCGATGCGGGCACAAGCCCATTGCAGGGTGGACAAGTTGGGCAGGATCTCCAACGCTTGTATACACAAATGCTGCGCCAAAAATGGTGCAATGCCGTGGCACAGAGGGTCGCCCGTAGCCAGCACCACACAGCTCTGGTGGGCTTGGCGGGCATTGCGCACCCAGTCCGGCACGGTGCGGAGTTGGCCGGTCAGGTCGTGCAGCACAGCACCGGGCTTCAATTCTTGCGCCAACAGGGCCAAGGTGCGGGTGCCACCAATCACCACATCGGCGCTGCGCACATGGGCCAAAGCGGTGGTGTTTAGACTGGCGATACCGTCGTCGAGCACGCCAATCACGCGGCAGGGGTTGGGGTCTTTGTCGCGGGGTTGCATCAGGTGTCCAAAGTCAAAGGGGTAGCGGCGCACAGCACATCGGCTACCTTGTTGCCAGAAAAATCACACACCAGCACCCGCAACTGAAAAGCGTTGCCGTAGCGCCCAGAGGCCGTCAGGGTGTGGATGGCGCTTTGCGCCAATGCGCGGTGGAATGGCTCGCCCAAGCCCCGCTCGACCATCAGTTCAGCGCCAAAACGGGCGGTTTCGGCTTGGGCAATGGCTTGGCAGTCGGCCTCGCTGGCCCCCACTTGGCGGGCAATACGGGCCACCAAATCGGTATCGACCTCGGCGCGATTGGCGTGGGTGATGGTCTCACCTTGGGCCATTTTGGTCAGTTTGCCCACCATCACGCCCAACACCACCAGCGGTATGCCTTGCGCCACCACCTCGTCCAAGGCGTAGCGCAAAAAGTCGCCCATCTGGACAAAACAGGCCGCAGGCAATCCGGGCTGTTCGCGGCGCAGTTCGGTCATGGCAAAGCTCTCGGTGCGCCCGCCAGTGGTCAGGGCCACCATGCCATGCCCCAGCGTGGCCGCTACCCGAACGCCCTGCACCACACTGGCCCGCCATGCGGCGGTGGAGTAGGGTTTGACGATGCCGGTGGTGCCCAAAATGCTGATGCCGCCCAAAATGCCGAGGCGCGCATTGGTGGTTTTTTTGGCCATTTGTTCGCCACCGGGCACGCTGATCGTCACTTGGAGCCCATGTGTGGCCAGCAAATGGGGGGCGGCTTCGCGCAGATTGTCCAGAATGTTTTGTCGGGGCACTGGGTTGATGGCTGGGCCGCCTACTTCCAGCCCCAAGCCCGGCATGGTCACGGTGCCCACACCTTCACCAGCGCAATACACCACGCTGCCGGGCTGGTTGGGCAGCAGGCGCACATCCACTGTCAGGTGGGCACCATCGGTGCAGTCGGGGTCATCGCCCGCAAACTTGACCACCACGGCATGGGCGCTGTGGGCGTCACAGTGGCCCTCTTGCACGGCAAACCGAACACGGTTGCCATTGGGCAAGAGGCTTTCTATCTCCGTGGGCACCGCGCCACTGACCAGCCCCACCACGGCGGCCCGTGCTGCTGCTGCCGAGCAGGCTCCGGTGGTAAAGCCGGTGCGCGTACCGCGCGGGGTACTTTTTTCCATCACCCCACCCTTATGCGTTGGCAGCGAGTTGTGCCTTTTGCTGCGCTTCGGCCAGCGCCAGCAGGGCGTGCAAGGCGGCCACCACCAAGGTAGAGCCACCCTTGCGGCCGCGAATCACCATCCACGGCACCTCGTTTTGCAGCGCAATCAGGTCTTTCGACTCCGCCGCTGCCACAAACCCAACCGGCATCCCGACCACCAACGCAGGCCGCACGCCTTCTTCTTGAATCAAGCGGGCCAATTCGATCAAGGCCGTGGGTGCATTGCCAATGCCGACGATGGCCCCTTGCAGCAAGCCTTGGCGATGGGCTTTGCGCATGGCCTGTACGGCACGGGTGGTGTCTTGGGCTTGGGCTTGGGCAATCACATCCGCATCGCTGATGAATTGGTGGGTTTTTATGCCAAAGTGGGCCAAACGCGGTGCTGACAGCCCGGAGCAGATCATCTCGACATCGGCCACCACGGGCGTGCCACCGCGCAATATGGCTGCCACCCCTGCGGCCACTGCCTGTGGGTGGAAATCGGTCAGGCCATTAAAGTCAAAATCGGCATTGGCATGGATCATGCGCCGCACAATCGGCCACTGCGCATCGGTGTAGGCGTGGGGGCCGACTTCGGCATCAATGATGGCAAAGCTGTCGTGCTCAATCACTTGCCCGGCGCGGGTGAGCTGTTCGGTCACGGTGTTGATGGTGCTCATGCCAAGGCTCCTTCCAGTGCGCCATGCAGATGCACCACCGCGGGGGCAGCGTGGGTGTGTTCATGGGAATGGCCGTGGCCCATGTCGTGGGCAATGTCACGGAAGCTGCAACCATCGCAGGCCATCTTGCTCTCTGGGGTGCCTGCTTGCAGGTCGGTCACCCGTTGCTCCAGCAAGGCAAAAATTTCTGGCTCAAAGCCAAAATGCGTGCCACAGACAAAACGCAGTTGCGGGTACTGCGCGCGCAGGTGTTCTACTTGGCGGTGGATGCGTTGCATCAGCGTGCCGGTATACAGGTAATAGGGCAACACCACCACCTGCTTGATGCCAATCAGTGCTTGGCGCTGCACTACGCGCTCCAAGCGCGGAAAGGTGATGCCGGTAAAGGCCAGATCGACCATTTCATGGTCGCCCGCCTCTTGCAACCAGCGGGCCATTTTGGCCATATCGCCATTGGCGGCCCGGTCGGACGAGCCGCGCCCCAGCAGCACCACGCCCGTGGTGGTGGGGTCGGGCATATCGAGGGCGCTCATCGCTTGGCGCAAGCGTCGCTTCAAAATTGCCAGAATGGGGTCACAGGCACTCAGGTGGGGTGCGTACAAGAACTCCACTTGCGGCGCATGGGCACGGGCGTGTTCAATGGCTTCGGGTATTTCCATCTTCACATGCCCAGCCGCATTCAGAATCAATGGCAGCACCAGCACGCGCTTGGCCCCTTGGGTGGCCGCCAACAGGCCATCGTGCAAAGAGGGCGGTGCAAACTCAATAAAGCAAACTTCGATGCGCCACTGAGGGCAACGCGCACGCCATTGCGCGGCAAAGGCCAAAATCTCTTGGTTGCCTGAGGCTTCGCGCGAGCCGTGGCCCACGAGCAAAATGGTGTCAGATGGGGCGCTCACAGCGTAGCCTTTCGAAAACGGTGGGTAAATGCAGGGTCGTAGAGCTTGGAGCGGGCCAGTGTTTCCCAATCACGCGCGCCCAAGGTGGGGCTGGCCACGATCATGGCTTGGCTGACGATGCCCGCCTCGCGGCAGCGTTGGCGGATGTCGGCCAAGGTGCCACGCACTATCTTTTCCTCGTGCGGCCAACTGGCTTTGTGTACCACCAGCATCGGCGCATCTTCGGGCCAGCCCGCAGCACGCAGTCCCGCTTGCACCTTGTGCAGCAGCGTGATGGACAAGAAAATGCACAAGGTGGTGCGGTGGGCCGCCAGTGAGGCCAAATCTTCTCCGGGTGGCATGGGCGTGCGGCCCTCTACGCGGGTCAGGATCACGCTTTGCGTGACTTCGGGCAGGGTCATGGATTCGCCCGCCGCTGCCATCGCGGCCATCGCCGAAGAAACGCCCGGCACCACCGCCCAGGCAATGCCCGCCGCATTCAAGGGGCGGGTCATTTCGATCAATGCGCCGTACAGGCCCGGATCGCCAGTTTGCAGCCGCACTACGGTGGCATGTTGTTGTGCTTGGGCTATCAGCCATGCCGTCATCTCTTCTAAGGTCATGTCCTTGGAATCACGAATCAGGCAGTTGGGGGGCGTATATTGGGTGGCGGCTTGGTCTACCAAAGAACCAGCAAACAGCACAGCCCCCGCTTGGGCCAATAGGTTGCGCCCCTTGATGGTGATGAGTTCTGGGTCGCCGGGGCCAGCCCCAACAAACCAGATTTTTCCTGAAGACGAACAAGGATTCATGGGATTGACTCTGTTGACATAATGGGGTGGCCGCAGTGCAGGGCCGCCAACACCGCGTCCACACTGCGCGCAATCGGGTGTTCTGGCACCAGCCCTCGTTTGGCCAAAGCGGTGTGCAAACGCATGGCAGTGGGTAGCGGTTGGGCAGCGGCAGACAGTGCCTCGCTGTGCTGTGCCAGCGCCGTGGCGGCAAACGAGCCTACGCAACGGCCTGCGGCCATTAGGTGGATGTCATCGGCCCAGTGGTAGGCAAAATCCATATCGTGCGATGTCAGCACCACCGTCACACCTTGGGCGTGTAGGCGATCGAGTAGCGCGGCCAGTTCGGTCTGCATGGGCATATCCAGCCCAGCCATCGGCTCATCGAGCAGCAAGGCGCGGGGCTGCATTGCCAGCACTCCGGCAATACACACCCGTTTTTTCTGACCAAAGCTGAGTTCATGCACTGGTCGGTTTGCATGGGTGGCCATGCCCACGGCCTCCAGTGCCTGCGCTACGCGCTGGCGCACTGTGGCCTCATCCAGCCCCAGATTGAGCGGCCCAAAAGACACATCTTCATAGACATGGGCCGAGAACAACTGCCGGTCGGGGTTCTGAAACACCATGCCTACCTGTTGGCGCACCGCCAACAAGCCACGCCGTCCGTAGTCGATACGGGCACCATCCATATAAACCGCCCCCGTTACTGGGCGCAGCAAACCGTTGAGGTGTTGCAGCAGCGTGGTCTTGCCGGAGCCGTTCGGCCCCAAAATGGCATGGCGACCAGCACGGCGCAGGCTCATCGAGCACGCTTGCAGGCCGGGGCGGCCATCGGGGTAGTGGTAGTCCACCTGCCGCAGTTCAAACAGGGCACTCATGGCAAATACCTCACGAGCAGCAACAGCCCCAGCCCGGCCACCACGCCAATGGCGGTGTCGCGGCGGGCATGGGCAAACACCGGCATCACAAAATGCAAGCGGCCATCGCTACAGCGGGCATCGGCGGCCCACTGCAAACCCCGCGCCCGCAGCGCCACCTGTGCCGCTAAATTAGCCACTAGCAGCCCCAGTGAGCGCAAAGCACGGCCTCGGTTGCTAAAGCCTAACCTGGCTGTTTGGGCAGCCACGGTGTCGTGGCAGGCCTCAGAGAAGACAAAAATCAGCCGATAGCACAGCACCATCAGGTCGAGCAGAATGTCGGGCAGCCGCAGCTGGCGTAGCAGTGCAATCAGGTGCGCCAATGGTGTGGTGAGCACCAGCGTCAACAGTGCCGCTAGCGCCGCCACCGAGCGCGCGGTCACCATCGCCACATCCGATAACGCATGGGGCGCAATATGCCAAGCCAGTGCCCCTGGTGGCTCCCACACCACCGAGACCAGCAAGGAAGCACCCGACAACAGCAAAAAACCCAACGGCCCTGCTGCCACCCGGATGTAGCAACGCCAAGGCACCCCGGCCCCACGCCACACTAGCAGCACACAAACCAAGGCCACCCCCAAAGCGGCACTGGGGGTGCGCGCTACATAGGCGGCCAACAGCGCAGCCAAGGTAAAAATAGCCTTGGCGCGGGGGGTAACGTGGCTCCAGTGGTTGTGGTGGGCGGCTCGTTCAATCCACACGGCCTGCTGCCTGTGGGGGCGTGGTATCCGCTGGGGCTTGGCGTAGTTTTTCCCGGGTGACAGAAGCGCCCAGCCAATAACCAATCACCCCAGCCCCCAATGCGGCTTGCAACGCAAACAACAGGGAGGCGATCTCGCCACTGGCAGGCTCGATCAGTGGCGCAAACCATGCTTGGTAGTCTGGTGCGATGGTCTGAATCAGGTTTTGTGCCTCGGCATCGGCACCGCCAAAGGCTTCAGTGCCGGGGGCTGGAGCAGGCACCCACCACAAAGGAAAAACCGACAGCAGCAGCACCGCAGCCCAAATCAACCAGTTTGACTTTTTCATGCCTGCCCCTTGGTGGGTTGCAGCAGGTGCATACCACGCATCTCATCTTGGTTAAAACGCTGCAAGGCGTTCATCACCAGCACGGTGAGCAAGCCTTCACTGATGGCTAAAGGAATTTGGGTCAGGGCAAAAATGCCGCCAAACTTGGTCAGAGAGCCTGCAAAACCACCCACCGGATCAGGAAAGGCCCACGCCAATTGCACCGAAGTGGTCAGGTAGGTGGACAAATCACCCAGGCATGCAGCCAGAAACACCCCCAACGCCAAAGAACAGCCCAGTGCCTTGGCTAGCCGAAACACCGCATAGGCGCAAAACGGCCCGACGATGCCCATAGCAAATAAGTTGGCTCCTAGTGTGGTCAGGCCGCCGTGCGCCAGCAGCAGGGCTTGAAACAACAACACCACCAAAGCGATGGGCACCATAGCCCCAGGGCCAAACAGCAACGCCCCCAAGCCAACGCCGGTTGGATGCGAGCAACTGCCCGTGACCGAGGGCAACTTGAGTGCCGAGAGCAAAAAACTGAAAGCCGCCGCCACGCCTAACAACATCCGTTGTTCTGGGTGCTGGCGAATATCGCGGCGCATGGCGTGCAAGCCATAGGCCAAGAAAGGCGCAGAGGCGATAGACCAGCCCAGCGCGTGCTCCAGTGGAAGAAAGCCTTCCATGATGTGCATTCGAATCCTCCCGTCGAATGGTTCATAAAAACACCATGCGGGGGCGATCAAAGCACACAAGCACTCCAGTAGGGCCGGAGTGCGATTGCAGGCAGTTTTCCCGTCACCCCGGGGAATGGTGCTGACATTTTTCGGGCCGGTCTTCTGGCTCGCCATCATCCTTGTCCGCGCCTTCCCATGTTTGGTAACACAGTGGCATGTGCGGGGTCGTCTGGCTTACAGCAGCGGGGGCTGCGCCGGAATGGCTGCACTGCTGTGCAACGTCACCGGCTTCCCGTTTAACGCAAACACCCTCAGAAGGAGTTTGCGCACCCGAAAGTCGGGCATTCTACAGGCTCAAGCGCCAATGGCTCCTGTAGCGCGCAACTGCGCACGTTGTGCTGCATCCAGCCCCCACTCCTGCAATACCTCGTCGGTATGTTGGCCCAAGGCCGGAGGGGCACTGCGGTAGCGCACCGGAGTGGCGCTCAGGCGCATGGGGTTGGCTACCCCCGCCACCTGTGCAATGCCATCGCCTGCATAGCGCGGCAGGTTGATACGCAAGCCACGGGCCTGCACCTGTGGATCGTCAAAGGCTTGGGCAATGGTGTTGATGGGGCCACAAGGCACCGCCTTGTCTTCGAGCAAAGCGACCCATTCCGCGGTGGTGCGGGTTTGCATCACTGGCACCAACAACTCCAGCAGTGCCGCCCGGTGGCGTACCCGTGCTGTGTTGCTGGCAAAACGTGCATCCTGTGCCCATTGTGGTTGGCCAATGGCAGCACAAAAGCGGGCAAACTGGCCATCGTTGCCAATGGCCAGCAGCACGTTGCCATCGCTGCTGCGAAAGTCTTGGTAAGGGGCCAGGCTCGGATGGATATTGCCTCCCCGGCCAGGTGCTTGGCCGGTTGCCAAAAAACCTGCTGCTTGGTTGGCTAACGTTGCCATGCCCACATCGAGCAAGGCCATGTCGATGTGCTGCCCTAGCCCGGTGGTGTGGCGGGCCTGTAGTGCGGCCAAGATGGCGTTGCTGGCATACAGGCCGGTGAAAATATCGATCACGGCCACCCCTACACGCAGCGGGCCACCACCGGGCTGGGCGTCTGCGTGGCCGGTGATGCTCATCAGGCCGCACAGAGCCTGCACCATCAAGTCGTAACCGGCGCGTTCGGCATAGGGGCCATCCTGCCCAAAACCCGTGATGGAGCAATAAATCAGGCGGGGGTTCAGGGCTTGGAGGCTGTCGACATCGAGGCCATACTGCTGCAAGCCGCCCACCTTGAAGTTTTCTACCAATACATCGGCCTGTTGGGCCATGCGGCGCAGCAAGGCTTGCCCCTCTGGGTGGGCCATATCGATGGTGATAGAACGCTTATTGCGGTTGCAGGCGGTAAAGTAGCTTGCTTGATCGGTGTCGTTGCCATCCACATCCTGCAAGAAAGGCGGCCCCCAGTGGCGGGTGTCATCACCCACGCCGGGGCGCTCCACCTTGACCACGTCGGCGCCCAGATCGGCCAGCATCTGTGTACACCAAGGCCCGGCCAGCACCCGCGATAGATCTAGCACTTTGATACCGGCCAAAGCACCCGCTGGAGTGGTGGCGGCGCAGGGGAAATCGGCAGTATTCATCAGACTATCCAGCCTCAAAAAACAAGGGAAAAGCCCCGCAGAGCGCACGGCACTGCGGGGCAGGAGTCACCGTGGCAAGTGTGGGTTAATTAGCAAAGGCGGCAATGCCGGTTTGGGCACGGCCCAAAATCAGGGCGTGGATGTCGTGGGTGCCTTCGTAAGTGTTGACCACTTCCAAATTGACCAAGTGGCGGGCCACACCAAATTCGTCGCTGATGCCATTGCCGCCCATCATGTCGCGGGCCAAGCGGGCAATGTCCAATGCCTTGCCGCAACTGTTGCGCTTGATGAGTGAGGTGACTTCCACCACGTTTTGGTGTTCATCTTTCATGCGGCCCACGCGCAGACAGGCTTGCAGGCCGAGGGTGATTTCGGTTTGCATGTCGGCCAGTTTTTTCTGGATGAGCTGGTTGGCGGCCAAGGGGCGGCCAAATTGTTTGCGATCCAGGGTGTATTGGCGGGCCATCTGCCAGCAAAACTCTGCGGCCCCCAGCGCCCCCCAAGCAATGCCAAAGCGGGCGCTATTGAGGCAGGTGAACGGGCCTTTGAGGCCGCGCACTTCAGGAAAGGCGTTTTCTTCGGGCACAAACACGCTGTCCATGACGATTTCGCCGGTGATAGAGGTGCGCAAGCCCACCTTGCCGTGGATGGCTGGAGCCGATAGACCCTTCCAGCCCTTTTCGAGGATAAAGCCGCGAATGGGGCCGACAGCGCCGCCTTCGGAGACCTCTTTGGCCCAGACCACAAATACATCGGCCACCGGGCTGTTGGTGATCCACATTTTGGCGCCAGTGAGCTGATAGCCACCCGGCACCTTTTGCGCACGGGTCACCATGCTGTTGGGGTCGGAGCCGTGGTCGGGTTCGGTCAGGCCAAAGCAGCCGATGTATTCACCGCTGGCCAGTTTGGGCAGGTATTTTTGCTTTTGCGCTTCGGTGCCAAACTCATAGATGGGCACCATCACCAGCGAGCTTTGCACGCTTGCCATAGAGCGGTAGCCCGAATCAACGCGTTCAATTTCGCGGGCAATCAGGCCATAGCTGACGTAATTGAGGCCGGGGCCGCCGTATTGCTCGGGGATGGTAGGGCCCAGCAGACCCAACTCGCCCATCTCACGGAAGATGCTGCTGTCCATCTTTTCGTGGCGGAAGGATTCAAGCACACGCGGGGCCAGCTTGTCTTGGCAATAGGCGGCAGCGGCATCGCGCACCATGCGCTCATCATCGGTCAATTGCTGGTCGAGCAAAAAAGGGTCGTTCCATTGAAAGTTGCTGGCCATGGGTGTCTCCTGAAAAATAGAATGTGCCGGTTTTGCATGAATAACTGGCAGGCACCAGATAGTAGCTTTGGAGATAACCAACAAGCAAACGAGAATGTGGCATCCAGTTATGAGTATTGATCATATTTTTTATGCGCCGTACCTTGCCATCCACCCAAGCCTTGGCCTGCTTTGAAGCCGCTGCCCGCCACGAAAGTTACACCCGTGCTGCCCAAGAGCTGGCCCTGACGCAAAGCGCGGTGTCGCGGCAAATTTTGGCTTTGGAGGATTTTTTGGGTGTGGCGCTGTTTCGGCGCACGCGCCACGGTGTCGCTTTGACCCCCGCAGGCAACCATTACGCCCGCCAAGTTGCCCAACGGTTGCAGGCGTTGGAGCGCGACACCTTGGACATCATGGCGCACCAAGGCCACGGCGGTGCTTTGTCTCTGGCTGCCGTGCCCACCTTTGCCACACGTTGGCTCATTCCGCGGTTGCCCCAATTGGCCGCCCTGCACCCCGACATCGTGGTGCATATCGATACGCGCACGCGCCCTTTTTTGTTTGCCGACACGGGCTTGGACGCTGCCCTCTACGCGGGCACCCCCGAGCAGGTGGCGCAGTGGCCGGGCATCCAAGCGCAATTGCTGTTGCACGAAGATGTGCTGCCAGTATGCAGCCCACGCCTGTTAGAAGTCGCTGCCCAGCGGGGGCTGGGGCGGGCCTACCAGCCAGTAGCGCCGCAAGCCCTGACACAACTGCCACTGTTGCAGCAGAGCACCCGCCCTTATGGCTGGCGGCAGTGGTTTGAGGCGATGGGAATTGAGGCCCCCCATGCACTGGATGGCCCCCGCTATGAGTTGTTCTCGATGCTGGCAATGGCTGCTACCCACGGCTTGGGGGTGGCATTGATACCCCCGCTGCTGATTGAGGCGGAACTGGCCTGTGGCGAACTGGTGGTGGCCTGCGCCCAACCGCTGCGTGGTGAGCGGGCCTATTATTTGGTCTACCCGGCACCCACACCAGCCCCCTCGCCGGTGTTGGTGGCGTTCAGTGCTTGGCTGGGGGCCGTGGCTGCACAGGCTGCAATGGCCAGCACCACCAGACCGGGGTAAAGAGGCGCTTAGGCCGCCAAGGCGG
The DNA here is from genome assembly GCF_042652905.1 of Giesbergeria sinuosa. Lineage (NCBI taxonomy): Bacteria > Pseudomonadati > Pseudomonadota > Betaproteobacteria > Burkholderiales > Comamonadaceae > Giesbergeria > Giesbergeria sinuosa. Next base: position 349,799 of record NZ_JBHSHJ010000001.1, read on the forward strand.
CAGCTTCTTCGGGGGGGTCGGCCAGCTCGTGGGCAATGCGGACAAACACATCCTCTTGGGCCACAAAAGCGGCCACTATATCGGGATCAAATTGACGCCCCGATTGTTCGATCAGCATTTGGCGCACCTGCTCATGGGCAAACCCCTCTTTGTAAACCCGGCGGCTGACTAATGCGTCGTACACATCGGCCAACGCCATCAGGCGGCCCGCCAGAGGGATGGCCCGCCCTTGCAGGCCGTGGGGGTAGCCAGTGCCGTCCCAACGTTCATGGTGGGCTTCAATCATCTGGCGGGCATAGTCCAAGAAGTTTTGCTTTTCTGGGCGGGCACTGCCTGCCATGATGCGCTCTAGGGCTTGCGCACCAATCAAGGGGTGCGTTTGCATGACGGCAAACTCCTCTGGGGTCAACTTGCCCGGTTTTTTCAGAATGCTGTCGGGAATACCGACTTTGCCAATATCGTGTAGTGGTGCCGACTTGGCCAGCAGTTCAATGTCAGACACCGTGAGGTGGCGGTAGCCTGGCATGGTGGCCAATTGGCGGGCCAATACCTTCACATAGCATTGGGTGCGCAAAATGTGTCGCCCAGTTTCTTTGTCGCGTGCCTCTGCCAGCACCGATAGGCTGATGATGATCTCGTCTTGCGCCTCCATCAGGTCACGGGTGCGCAAGCGCAGCTTGTGCGCGGCTACGCCATATTTGAGCAGGTTCAGAAACAAACTGGTTAGCACCAATGTCAGCATGGGCAGCAATGGGGACAGGTGTAGCCCTTGTTGCACCAGCAGTGCTTGAGCACCGGCATACACCCCCGCAGTACCCAGCAAGACCAACACCACGGAGCCTCGTACGCCCGCACGGGCCAGCCACCAAGTAGACAATGCCCCCGCCAACAATACCGCCAGCAATTCAGCCCCTGAAGCCCAAGCGGGCCGAGCGATAAAGTGGCCCGCCAATAGGTTGTCGATCACGGTGGCGTGAAACACCAAGCCATGCACGGCCGCGCCCGAGGGCGATAGGTGTAAATCCCCCAACCCCAGAGCCCAAGTGCCTACCAGCACGATTTTGTTTTTCAGGCTTTCGGGTGGCACGGTGCCCTGCAATACGGCCCGTGCCGATACATAGGTGGGGGGCTGGCTGCGCCAGTCCAGCATCAGATTGCCGCTACGGTCTAGTGGAATTTGCCGCCCGTTCCAATCCAATCGGGCTTCGGCAGGGCTGGCCTCCAGATGCAACTGGCGTCCTGGAGAGGACAGCAACAACGCCGATAAGGCCAAGGAGGGTTGATAGTCGCCACTATGGGGCCAGGGCAACAACAGGGGCACCCGGCGCAATTTGCCATCCACATCCTGTAGGGCATTGGTAAACCCCTCGGCAGCCGCCGCTTGGGTCAGGGCCGCTACGCTGCGAATGTGCCCCTGTGGCTGGGGCCAAGACAGAGGCGCTTGGATATTGCGCGACAGCACCATCCCGGCCGGCACTGGTGCTGGTGTGTTGGGGATGGACTGAGACGGCCCAAACTGTAGATAGGAGCCGATCACTATAGGCATGCTCTGCATGGCCTGTGCCAAGCGTTGCGAGTTGCTATCGGTGCTGGGGCCTGTGGGTAAGGCTTGTCCTTGCAGATCGCGCCGGCGTTCGTGGGCAATCACATCGGGCGAGCTGCGATCTGGCTCGGGCATCAACACATCCAAGGCCACCACGGTGGCCCCCAATCGCTGCAATTGCTCTACCAACAAGGCCAACCGATAACGCGGCCAAGGCCATTGACCAAAAGCGGCCAAGCTGTCCTCATCCACACCCACCAACACGACGGCGTTGGATTGGGGGGGCTGGGCGCGCGCGGCCAGCATCAGGTCATATACCGCTAGGTCGGCTTTGCGCAGTGCCAATGGCTGCCATACCGAGAGCGCACCAAGCACCAAGGTCAGTAGCAAACCAATGGCGTAGGGGCCCGTTTTTTCATCTGTCCAGACGGCACGCAACTGGCGCAGCAAACGGGAGACAAGCGGCTGGCGCATGCGGCCTGTGGCTCTTAGCGCACAATGACCATCACGCGGCGGTTGCGTGGCTCGGGCACTCCGTCAGGGGTGGGCACCAGTGGGTTGCCCTTGCCGTGGGAGCTGACATCCACCAAACGTGCGGCAACGCCGCGCTCTAGCAGCAGCCCCCGAACTTGCTCGGCCCGCTGGCGCGAGAGCGCATCATTGAGTTGCACCGAGCCCGTGGCATCGCTGTGGCCGCTGATGCTCACACGCACCGTACCTTGGCGCTTGGCTGCGTTGGCAATCTCATCGAGCTGTGCCAAGGCATCGGGCCGCAATTGGGCGGCACCACTCTCAAACAACAAGGTAAACACCCGTGCTGGCGCAGGCTCAATGGCCAGCACCTCGCCAAAAGTGGCGGTAATAAAGTCGGCTTGGGCTGTGGTAATCGCCGAAGGCGCCGCTTCAGGGCGGCTGATTTGTGTCATATCCCCCGCTTTTTGCAGCACCTGCCGGCCTGCAGCAGTGCTCACCTCGGCGGTGCCTACATGACCGGCCGGGTCGGGCACCAACACCACCGATTGGCGGGAGGCGCAACCACCCAAGGCCAGGAGCAAGGCGCCTAGCCCCAGCCATGCCCAACGGGGGCGAACCATAACCACTGGGGCGCGGGCAGAAGAGAAGCGGATGGTGGTCATTCTTGCACCTCAATCAGCAATTTGGTACCGCGCACCGCAATGGTGGCCGTGGGGGTCTGCACATGCGCTGCCTCGGGGGCCAACTTGACGATCTGTCCTGTCACATAGGAAAAAGTGCCCTTGAGCAGTTTGAGTGCCAGTGCAAATTTGCCTTCTTGTGGTGCAAAGGCATAGTCATTGAGCAGCAGCTCGCTGCCAGAACCCAGAGAAATCGAGGTGTCATCGGTCAAAACGATGCCAGCAGCTCCCGGACGTCCGGTGCGTATCCGGTCTCCTTGCAACAGCACCATGCCTGCGGCAGCGGGTAAGGGCGTGCCTGCACGATCGACCGTAGCACTGCCCGAGAGATTTTGCAGATGGCCGATGGTGTTGGTGGCTGGCTGTTGCGCCATGGCAGCAGGGGTTACAGCAGCCAATGCCAGCACCCACGTACACAGGTGTTTCTTCATGAAAAAGCCCCCCAAAACATCAGACGATGGGACATTGTGGCGCATATTGCCACATGGGCAAGCGCAGGGCGCCACACTCAGGCGGCGCTTTGTAAACGCTGAAACTTCTGCCAGAGGGTTTCGTGGCTTTCTACATGCTCTGGGTTGACCGGAATACACGACACAGGGCAGATCTGCACACACTGCGGCTCGTCAAAGTGGCCCACACATTCGGTGCAGCGGTTGGGCTCAATTTGGTAGATCTCTGGCCCCATAAAGATGGCATCATTGGGGCATTCAGGCTCACACACATCGCAGTTGATGCACTCATCGGTAATCATCAACGCCATCGGGCACTCCTAGCAAGAACGGATTTCATGAGCGCGATTATCCTGTGGCCTGTGTCCGCTCCTATCGCGCCACCCGCAAGCTGCCACAACGCATAAGGCTGTTTTGCCGCTATGCTGCCAGCCCTGATTTGAGTGCCAATGCCTATGGGACATTTCCTCCTCCAACGCCTAAGCCTGCTGCTGGTTGCACTACTGGCTGCTTCTGCGGCCATCTTTGGTGTGCTGGATGTGCTGCCGGGCAATGCGGCCCAAGTGCTGATGGGGCCAGATGCTGATCCGCAGGCCGTCGCGGCCTTGGCCGCTGAATTAGGGCTAGACCAGCCCATACTGCAACGCTACGGCCAATGGCTGGGGGGGGTGTTGACCGGCGATTTGGGCCTGAGCTATGCCTATAGCACCCCGGTGGCCGAGTTACTGCTAGAGCGGCTGGCCGTCACTGTGCCCTTGGCGGTGCTGGCAATGGCGCTGTGTACGGCATGGGCATTTGCCGCGGGCCTGTATGCCGCAGCCCGCCATCGCCGCTGGGATGCGCTGGTGGTGATGGGGCTGGTGCAATTGGGCATGGCAGTCCCCAGCTTTTGGCTGGCTATAGGCTTGATTTGGCTGTTCTCCATCCAACTGCCTTGGTTGGCAGCGGGAGGCTTTCCGGGGTGGACGGTTGCTGAAGGCGGTGGGCTGTGGCCTGCCTTGCAGGCACTGCTGCTGCCTGCTCTGGCCCTGGCGGTGGTACAAGGGGCGATTTTGGCGCGTACGCTGCGTTCGGCATTGCTTGAAGTGCTGCACGAAGACTTTGTGCGTACGGCACGGGCCAAGGGGCTGTCCTATCGGCAGGTGCTGTGGCGCCATGCGTTGCGCAACGCCATGATTCCGGTGCTCACGGTGATGGGGTTGCAATTTGCCAACCTGCTGGCGGGGGCCATTGTCATTGAAAATGTGTTTCAGTTGCCGGGCTTGGGGCGGCTGCTGTTTCAGGCCATTGCCAATCGGGATTTAATAGTTGTGCGCAACGGCGTGTTGTTGTTGGCAGCCTTGGTCATCTTGGTGAATTTTGTGGTCGATATCCTTTACGCCCTTATTGATCCGCGCCTGCAAGGGCACCCGCGCTAACGTCCTGCCGTGAACCCATCCCCCGATCCCGTTTCTGCCCCTGTGGCACCATACCCGCCATCCTCTGGGTGGGGCCACTGGAGGCAGCACCCCAGTTTGGCCTTGGGTGCACCGCTGGTGCTGCTGTGGTTGCTGGCCGCTGCACTCGGGCAGCTCTGGACGCCCGGCTCGGCCTACGAGGTCAATTTGTCGCTCAAGTTGCTGCCACCCAGCGGGTTGCACTGGCTCGGCACCGATGCTTTGGGCCGCGATGTGGCCTCGATGTTGCTGTTGGGCGCAGGGCAGTCTTTGATTGTGGGGGTGGTGGCGGTGGGCATGGGGCTGGTGTTGGGCACCGCGTTGGGCTTGGTGGCGGCAGCACAGCGTGGCTGGGTGGAGCAGCTGGTGTTGCGCATAGCCGATCTGGCCTTTGCTTTTCCGGCCGTGTTGCTTGCCATTATGTTCACGGCCCTCTATGGCCCCAGCATGGTCAATGCGATGGTGGCGATTGGCCTTTTTAATATTCCCATATTTGTACGGGTGGCGCGGGCCTCGGCCCGCGTGGTCTGGGCGCGTGACTTCATCTTGGCCGCACGGGTGTGTGGCAAAGGGGGTTGGCGCATCACCTTTGAACACATTTTGCCCAACATTGCCCCGGTGCTGTTGGTGCAGGCTACGGTGCAGTTTGCCGTGGCTATCTTGGCTGAGGCGGCATTGTCTTACCTAGGCCTGGGCACCCAACCTCCCGAGCCTTCGTGGGGCCGAATGCTCAGCGAGGCCCAAACCCTGCTTTGGCAGGCTCCCCTGCTGGCCTTGTGGCCCGGCTTGGCCATGGTGTTGACGGTGCTGGGTCTAAACCTCTTGGGCGATGGCCTGCGCGATGCCCTAGACCCGCGCTTGTCGCACCTGCGCTAATCTATTGTTGGGTGCCATTGCCTATGTCTCTACTCGAAGTGGCTGATCTGCACATCACCTTGCCCACACCCCAAGGCCGGGCCGCTGTGGTACGCAGCCTCGGTTTTACCTTGGAGCGCGGCCAAGTGCTTGGGCTGGTGGGGGAGTCGGGGAGTGGCAAATCACTTACCGCCTTGGCGCTGCTGGGCCTGTTGCCCGCAGGGGCACAAGCCCGTGGCAGCGTGCGCCTGAACGGCCAAGAACTGCTGGGGTTGCCTGAAGCGGCGCTGTGCGGCATTCGGGGCCAACGCATTGGCATGGTGTTTCAAGACCCCATGACGGCCCTGAACCCACTGCACCGCATTGGCGACCAAGTGGCTGAGCCATTGCGTTTGCACCAAAAGTTGGGGCGGGTCGCAGCCCGCCAGCAGGCACAAGCCCTGTTAGAGCGGGTGGGCCTGCCCGAGGCCGCCCAACGCATGGAGGGCTATCCGCACGAGTTCTCTGGCGGCCAGCGCCAGCGCATCACCATCGCGATGGCACTTGCCTGCGGCCCGGATCTGCTTATCGCTGATGAACCCACCACGGCGCTGGATGTGACTTTGCAGCAGCAGATTTTGGATTTGCTGCAAGACTTGGCCGCCGAGCGTGGCATGGCGCTGCTGTTGATTTCGCACGATTTGGGGCTGATTGCGCAAAACACCGACCAGATGCTGGTGATGTACGGTGGCAGCGTGATGGAAAGCGGCCCCACGGCAGCCGTTTTTACCCACTTGGCCCACCCCTACAGTCGTGGCCTGTTGGCGGCCCGTCCGGTGCTAGGTCAGCGCCAACCACTGCGTCAACATTTGCCTGTGATGAGCGGTACCCTGCCCGCTTTGGCAGATTTGCCTGTGGGGTGCCCGTTTGCTGGGCGCTGTGAATTCACCTTGGCCGTTTGCCACCGCGAAGCGCCCTCCGCACAAATCGGCGCAGACGATGGGCATAGTGTGCGCTGCTGGCGTGTGGAGCCCACCTTGTATGCTGGGCTAGGGCAAGCCGCCTGGAGGCTGCGATGACTGCCAAAACCGATGCCAACGCGGTGGATGTGCCCTTTCGGGATTTGCCCGGCATGGCTTGGCACGCCCCCAACCTAGACCGTCTGCCTGAATTGCCCCTGCTGCAAGCACAGGGGTTGGGGTTCAGCTACCCCTTGCACCGGCGCTGGCCTTGGTCGGTGCCAGAACAACGGGCGGTGCTGCACGATGTGAGTTTTACCCTGCACACCGGACGCAGCTTGGGCATTGTGGGGGCGTCTGGGTCGGGAAAATCCACATTGGCTCGGTTGGTCATGGCCTTGCTGCAACCTGCCACAGGCTCTGTGCGGCTACTGGGCCGCACACTGCACACCTTGGCCCCATCGGCATTGCGCCAAGCACGGCGCAATATGCAGATGGTGTTTCAAGACCCCTACAGCTCTCTCGACCCGCGCCAGCGCATTGAGCGCATCGTCACCGAGCCGCTGCGGGCGTTAGGGCAAGCGATTCATCCCACAGCACAGCGGGAACAGGCTGCGCAGGTATTGGCGCAAGTGGGCCTGCGCAGCAGCGATCTGGACAAATACCCCCACCAATTCTCAGGCGGACAGCGCCAACGCATTGCCATTGCACGCGCGCTCATTACCCAACCTCTGCTCATCGTGGCTGACGAGCCAGTCAGTGCGTTGGATGTATCGGTGCAAGCGCAGGTGCTCAATTTACTGATCGATTTGCAACAGCAGCATGGCTTGGGTTATTTGCTCATTAGCCACGATCTTGCCGTAGTGCAGCATTTGTGCGATGAGGTTCTGGTGCTCGATCAGGGCCGGGTGGTAGAGCGCGGTGCGCCACAGGCGCTGTTTTCTGACCCCCGCCACCCCTGTACCCAAGCCTTGGTGCAAGCGGTGCCACAAATCGATCCAGGCCGTGCTCGCCGACGCCAGACCTTGCGCCAGCGCATTGCCAACACAGGCGATGAGAATCTGCCTGCACACCACCGCCCCTTGGTTGGGTAGGTGCCCTCTCTTGCCCTCAAAACTGTTCCATCCATGTTCAACCGCCGCACCCTTTTGGCCAGCAGCACCTTGGTCAGCGCCTCTTTGGCCCTACCTGCCTTTGCACAACCCCCCAAAGATACGCTGGTATTGGCGCTGCACCTAGAACCACCGGGCTTAGATCCAACCTCTGGCGCGGCCTCGGCCATTGGCGAGATCGTTCATTACAACCTGTTTGAGACCCTCACCAAAATCAATGCCGATGGCAGTGTCTCGCCACTGCTGGCCGAGAGCTGGGAGGTCTCCCCCGATTTGAAAACCACAACTTTGCGGTTGCGCAAAGATGCCAAATTTCATAACGGCGTACCGTTCAATGCGGCCACAGCCAAATTCTCACTAGAGCGTGCTGGCAGTGCCAAAAGCACCAACAAAGACAAAAGCAGCTTTGCTCGGCTGCGCACCGAGGTGGTAGATGAGCACACCATCATCATCCGGCACCAAGACATCGACCCCGACTTTTTGTTCATGCTCGGCCAAGCCAGCGCCGCAATGGTGGAGCCACAAAGTGCTGCCACCAACGCCACCCGGCCAGTGGGCACTGGCCCTTATCAGCTCAAACAGTGGCGCAAAGGTTCCTCGTTAACGTTAGAGTTGTGGAGCGGCTTTCGCAACACAGCGCCACTGCGCATTCGCCAGGCCTCCTTTCGCTTTATTGCCGATCCGGCAGCTCAGGTGGCGGCGCTATTGGCGGGCGATGTAGATCTGTTTGCCCGTGTAGCCCCACGCAGTGTGGCCCAGTTCAAGGTCAATCCACGCTTTCAGGTGGTAGTGAGCAACTCGCGCGCCAAAACCATCGTGGCGATCAACAACGCGCGCAAACCGCTCCATGATGTGCGGGTGCGTCGTGCTATTGCGGCCGCCATTGACCGCAAAGCCTTGATCGACGGTGGCGCCGATGGCTACGGGGTGCCCATTGGCAGCCACTACGTGCCGGGCATGTTTGGTTATGTCGACACCACTGGCATCAACCCTTATGACCCCGATAAAGCCCAGCGGCTGTTGCGTGAGGCAGGCATCCAGCAGCCACTCAAGCTCAGCATGACCTTGCCCCCGCCACCCTATGCCCGTCAGGGGGGGGAGATCGTGGCGGCCCAATTGGCTAAGGTGGGTATCCAGGTCAAATTGCAAAACGTGGAGTGGGCCCAATGGCTCAGTGCCACTTATCAGCACAAGAACTACGACCTCACCCTCATCTCCCATGTGGAGCCGTTTGACTTGGCAAATTTTGCCAAGCCTGATTACTACTGGGGTTACCGTTCACCGGCTTTTCAGGCACTGTACGCACAAATCCAAGCGGCCGCTCGCCCGGTAGACCGCGCTCGGCTGTTGGGTGATGCGCAACGCATGTTGGCCGAAGACGCGGTACACGCCTTTTTGTACCAACCGCAATGGGTCACGGTGGCTGACAAGCGCCTGAAAGGCCTGTGGAAAGACATGCCCATCTTTGTCAACGACCTCTCGAGCCTGTTCTGGTCTTGATCTTGCTTGCTCCGATCTCTTCTCGCCACTGGCACCGCATTGTCATGACACCGTCAATGCCGCCTTGGATATTTGGCATACAGGAGATCTGCCACCGATGTCGTTCCCGCTTCGCTCATCTATTCCGGCCAAGGCTAGGCTTGCCCACCATCACATTTTTTATCCCCACGGATTTTGGGCGCCTGGCGTCAAATGGATGCGTAACATGGGGTTTGGTGCCAAGGCCAGTTGGATTTCACTGGCCTTTCTCATACCGTTGCTCTATTTGGGCATGGTAGCCATTCAGGCCAAGCAGGAACAGATTGATTTCACCCGCCAAGAACGGCTGGGTGTCATGGCCATACAGCACTACGCCCCTGTGATGCAGGGGATTTTGCAAGCCCGCAATGCCACACGCGCCAGCATGGGGGGGCTAGACCCATCGGCAGACTACATGGCTGCACGCACCAAAGTAGATCAGTCTTTGCACCAATTGGCGCAATTTTTGGCGGCAGAGGGCGCACCCTTGCAACTGCACGGCCAGATGGCCCACCTACAGCAAACATGGACGGACACGGCCAGAGCCAGTCGGGGTGTCGATGCGCAAGGCCGTACCGTTTTTGGCCCGGTCACAGAAGCAGGGGTGGCACTGCTGCGTGACATAGGCGACAACTCCCAGCTGATGCTCGATCCCGAACTCGACAGCCTGTATTTGGCCAGTGCCTTGGTGCTGTCTATGCCCCGTGTGGCCGAGGATTTGGGCCAGCTCTGGGGTTGGAGCAGCTTTGGTGTTGCCAAGGGAGGGCTTAGCCTGCAGGAGCACCGGCGGTATGCTGTTTGGGAAGCTGGAGTGGCATTGGGCTTAGCCGATATGCAAAGCCATCTGGATCGGGCCACCAAGGCACAACCTGCGCTGCGCGATCAACTCGGGCTCGATTTGCTGGTGCAGGCCCGGGCCTACCACCAACAAGTGAGCGACCCGGCCCACCTGATCAGTGCGGCTCGCAGCGCCCCAGAAGTCTATGCCTTGGGTAGCCAAGCCTTGTCTTCGTTTTTGGGCTTTTATCAGCAAGGTCTGCCAGCATTGGACAGTCTGCTGGCTGAGCGCGAAACCCGTTTGCTCCATGAACGCAACGCCCTAGGGACGGTCGCTACCGTCTTTGTCGCACTGGCGGCCTATTTGTTTTATTCTTTTTATCTTGTGACCCGAGGTGGGCTGGCGCTGATCAGCACACATCTGCGAGAAATGGCCTGTGGAGACTTGCGCCGCGCTCCCAGCAAGCCTTGGGGTAAAGACGAACCGGCACTGCTGATTGCCGATTTGCGCATTGCCTACGAATCGCTCCATGCACTGATCGACAAAGTCTCACACTCGGCCACCGAGCTGGATGCGGCAGCCAACCAAATTGCAGGGGCGAGCCTGGAGCTGTCGGACCGTACCGATTCTGCCGCCGCCAGTCTAGAGCAGCAGGCCGCTGTTATGCGACAAATAGGCTCCACCGTAGGCTCCACGGCAGAGCGGGCGCAACAGGCCGCACAGGCAGCACAAACCAATGCTGCGGCTGCCAATCGGGGCGGCCAGGTGATTGCCTCGGTGGTGGAAGTCATGAGCGGCATCAATGCCACCTCTAGCAAGGTCAGTGACATCATTGGCGTGATTGACGGCATTGCGTTCCAGACCAACATTCTGGCCCTCAACGCGGCTGTGGAGGCTGCACGCGCGGGTGAGCAGGGCCGGGGCTTTGCAGTGGTGGCCAGTGAGGTGCGGGCGCTGGCACAGCGCAGCGCCGAAGCGGCCAAAGAGATCAAGCACCTGATCACCGACAGTGTGTCCCAAGCCGGGCAAGGTGCCAGCGTGGCCCGTGATGCAGGCGAGACCATGCGTGAGTTGCTAGACAATGCCCAGCACATTCGCACATTGTTGTCCGACATTGCCCGCAGCGCCCAAGAAGAAGCCGCTGGGGTAGAGCAAACCAGCCAAGCTATCCACCGGTTAGACCAAGATACGCAACAAAACGCCAGCATGGTGGAGAACACCATGGCGACAGTGCAACAACTCAAAACACAGGCCAATGGGCTGCTGTCGGAAATTGCCAACTTCCGTCTGGCTTGAATCTGGCCCGCATAGCTACACTTGGCGCTTTTTTCAACGGCGCTGCGCATCTGCAATGGATATTCTGACCCTGACCTTGGTGCTGACGCTGGGGCTGTACTGGCTCAACAACCGCCACCAGCGCCGCCGCATTGTGCTGCTAGGCCACTATCTGCACCCCTATCAAATCGAAAAATTGATGGAGGCGCTCACGGAAGGTTATCTTCGTGCTTTGGGTGAAAGCACCCCCGAAAGGCGCGAGCAAATCTGGCATTTGCTCGCTACTACGGAGAACCAATTGTGTGAGCAATTCAGCCGCTTTGCCACAGACTTCGCTCAGGTGGACGCCGCCAGCGCCCGCATCAGTCGGTTGGCGCTGCCGTTGCCTCTGGCCGATGTTTGGTGGCCCAAGGCCACTTTTGACATGCGCAAGGCATTGGCTATCCATGCGCGCGGACTGACCCGTGCCGCACAAGCACACCCCGGTCAATCCGAGCGAGACCGCGCCTTCACCATGTCGGCTGAGCTGTTCTTGATGCAGCACACCTGCCACTGGTTTTGTAAATCGCACGCTATGGCATCGGCACGAATGCAAGCCCGCCACCAAACACCCTATGCGCAACTGGTCGCCAGTGTCTCGCCAGAAACTCGGCGCGACTACTTGGCACTGGTGCGTGGCACCACTGCGTGAGCAGGAGTGGCCTGCTACTGATCCTCTTCTGCGAGCAACGCCCGCACCTCAGCCAATGATTGGCGCAATTGGGCCAAAACCGTGAGCGGAGGGGGCAGCGGCGTGGCGGCTGGCATAGCGGTTGCTGCTGGCAACACTGCATCCGCTAGCGCCTGTAACCATTGCCGTTGTTGGGGCAGAGTCACTTGGTGTAGATCAGCGTGGGCCTGCACCCATTGCCGAGCTTGGGCACCCAAATGCTGGCGTGTGGGGACATCGGCCAGCAATTGGGCCACGGTGTGGGCCAGCGCAGGGGCATCAAAAAAGTGGACTAGCCAACCATTGTGACCATGCTGCAATACCTCCCGCACCGGGGCCGTATCGCTGCCCACAATGGCACAGCCTACGCTCATTGCCTCCAACAGACTGCGGCCCAACACAAAGGGGTAGCTCAGGTAGACATGCACGCTAGACAACTGCAACAGACCGATCAAGCTGGCATGGGGCACCTGCCCAACAAAATGCACCCGTGCCCAATCGGCAGCTTCTAGTTGCGGCTGCAGCTCCTGCACCAGCACATCACGCCAACTTTGGCCGCTGTCGGGTCGGGGGCCATAACCACCTTCTGTGCCACCGGCAATCATGATGTGTGCTTGGGGCCGTAGCCGCAACAACAGTGGCAGGCTGCGCATGAAAACATGAAAGCCCCGGCAAGGCTCCAACGTGCGGCTGGCAAATGTGACTACCTCTTGTGTGCGCGTCAGGGTCAAAGCACCATTGAGCGTGAGGCTGATGTCTGGATGGGGGGCAATGGCTGCTGTGTCTATGCCATCACGAATCACCGTGATGCGCTCGCGCAAAGCAGGGGCAAAGGTGTCCGCTTGCCATTGCGTGGGGCTGATGGCGGCTTGGGCGTCCTGCCAGTGCAATAGGTGGGGTAGGTTTTTTAAGCGCAAGGGGGCTGCGGCCAAGGGGCCAAGGGCCGCAAACTCCGGATCAAAACCCGTGGCAACGCTGTCGGGTTGGTAGAACAACTCGGCGTACAGCCCCAGTCGGGCTTGGGGCCAGATCTCTTGGAGAAACAGGCTGTCTCCCCAGCCGGGGTGGGCCACGATGACATCGGGCGTAAAGCCTTGCGCCTGTAGTTGCAATGCTGCATGGCAGGCTGCTTCGCCACGCAAAGTTTGGCGTTCTGCTTCTTGCAACCAAGGGTGCAGGCCTGCCGCGCTGGCACGCGGTGGTGGACAAGCCACCAGCGTGACCCCCTGCCATGTGGCTGCAAGCTCTGCCTGTGCAGCCACCAAAGCCACCAGGGTATGTGTGGCCTCCGTGGTCAGCATGGTTGCCAATGCGGCAAATGGCCCTGGAAAATGGGGGTGAACGAACAATATTTTCATCAACAAACCGTCTCAAGCCTTTACCCGGCCGACAGTAATTTTCGGACAGGCGCGGGCAAGCCCAAATCGGGCCATTGTTTGGGGGTAAACCAGCCACCGTCTTCGTGTGCAAATTCGGACGCGCCCACCCGTCCACGCACCGGATGCAAATGCAAATCACGGTGCGTGAGTACATGCACAAAGGCTGGCAAATGTTCCACCCCGGTGGCTTCTGCCAAGGCCGGGTGCTGGGCCAACTCTTGCGCAGACCCGTGTATTGGCAAGCAGTACAGTCCGGCCCAAATGCCTGATGCAGGCCGACGTTGCAAATACACCCGTCCTTGGTCATCTTGGAGCCACAACAGCCACCACGACTGTGCTTGTCGTTGCAGTTTGCGTGTTTTGACGGGATAGTGTTCGGGCTGTCCTTGTGCCAGCGCCACGCATTGCCTGTTGAGCGGGCACAGCAGGCAACTGGGCTTGCGCACGGCACACACTGTGGCCCCCAAATCCATCAAGCCCTGGGTGTAGCCAGGCATGGTCACTTCCAGGTTGTGCTTGGGCAGCAACGATTGGGCTGCATCCCAAAGCTGGCGCTCATGTGCCGCCACAGCCAAATCGGCACCAAAGCCCAATACACGGGTCAGTACCCGGCGCACATTGGCATCCAGAATGGGCACCCGCTCGGCAAAGCAAAAAGCAGCAATTGCTCCTGCTGTGGAGCGGCCTATGCCTGGCAACTGTGCCAACTGAGCGGCTGTGGGCGGGAACCGTCCTCCATGCTGCTCCATTACCATCTGGGCGCAGCGGTGCAAATGACGCGCTCGGCTGTAGTAGCCCAAGCCACTCCACAGTGCCAGCACATCATCTTGTGATGCGCTAGCCAAGGCCGCCACATCTGGGAAGCGTGCCAGAAAGCGGGCGTAATAGTCCAGCACCGTGCTGACTTGGGTTTGTTGCAGCATGATCTCTGACAGCCAGACCCGGTAGGGGTCGCGCGTTTGCTGCCATGGCAGGTGGTTGCGGCCATGCTGTGCTTGCCAAGCCACCACCTGATCAGCCAACGCACTCATGTGGCCGCAACCATCGCAGCATTTTGTGGCGACACACCAGACAAAGACAACAATTGTTGGGTATGTGCCTGCAAACGCTGCTCTAGGTGCGCCAGGGTGGACTCGCTGTCCTCAATTTCTGCAATGCGCTCTACCAAACCACTGGCCGCTGATTGAATGCGGTCTACCGCCTCAATGCGGCGGGTAAAGCTGCGCCGGCGCTCACGCAACTGCGCATCAAGCTGGGCTGTGGCTGTTTTGCTCCACAGTTCCAAATCGTTGGCAGCCGACTCAAACACGGCCCGCACCCGCATGAACAGCGCCCGGCCCAGACGCTCGGCAAAATCGGGGTTGGCTAACTTGAGGGCGTTACCCAAGCTCAAATACTGCAAGTGGCTCTCTTGAATGCGTACCAAGTCAGCGGCAAACTGTTCCATGCGGGGGGCAGCGGGCACTTGCAAGGAAAAACCAAACTCTGCATTCAGTTGGCTGAAAGTGCCCCCCAGCATGGCCTGAATTTCGGTGGCTGACGCTTGGGCGGCATCCAGCGTGGTGCACAAATGTTCAAAGGTCTCGGCATACTGCTTGCGCACACCCAGTTTGAGGCCTTTTTGCTGCAAAGCCTCCACCAAGGCGCGCATTTGTTCTTTGAGTGCTTTGGCCCCCAATTGCTGAAATACATCTTGCAGCAATTTCAGGTGGACTGTGCGCACCGCCTGTATTTTGGCTGCGCTGTGGTCAAACTCAGTTTGTTCCTGCTCAATGCGACTGCGCATCGACTCAATCACCGAAGCATTTTTGCCCCGCAGGCTGCGTAACTCCAACATCTGATCGTCCAGATCACGACGGCGGATGTTGAACACGCGTGCCATCTCGGCATTCAGACTGGCCACTCCAGCTGCTACAGCCGCCCGCAAAATAGCTTGGCGCTGCCCCATGATGCCGTGCGCCAAGGCGGCCTCCAAGGTTGGCAAACCACTGGCCTGCAAGAGAGCGTCGTCGTTGGTGATTTTGGCCAATAGCCCTTTTTGTGCCGACACCGGCAGCACCTGCCCTATGCCTACACCCAGCATTTGGGCCGAGGTAGCACATTGGCGTTGCAGTTGTGTGCGTACCAACTCCGGGGTGTTAAGGGCATCCCAGAGCGTATCGATCTTGTTGAGCACCACCAACCGCGCATCGTTGCTGCCCTGGGGCGCTGCCAGATGCTCACGCCAGATGGCCAGATCAGAGCGCGTCACCCCTGTATCAGCCCCCAGAATAAACACCACCGCATGGGCTTGTGGGATCAGGTTGACCGTCAGTTCAGGCTCTGCCCCCACCGCGTTGAGGCCAGGGGTGTCCAAGATAACCAGCCCATCCTTGAGCAATGGATGCGGCATGTTGATGATGGCATGGCGCCACATGGGCACTTCCACCTGTCCGTGGGCATCGGGGGCGGGGTTTTCTTCGGGTAGCTCATCATGCCAAAAGCCCAATGCCCGGGCCTCATCCACACTGACACGGCGCACTTGGGCCACTTTTTCAATGGCTACGGCAATCTGGTCAGCGTTGTGAATGTCCAACGGCATGGTGACCCACGTGTCGCGCTTGAGCCGCCACTCGGTCAGGCTGGGCGCTTGCAGGCGGGTTTCGATGGGCAACAGCCGCAAGCTGGGTGGTTCCGCACTGTCATAACCCAGTTCCGTCGGACACATGGTGGTGCGTCCTGGACTGGCGGGCATGATGCGGCGGCCATATTTGGCAAAAAAGATGGCGTTGATCAGTTCGGACTTGCCGCGCGAAAACTCCGCAACAAAGGCGACCATGATCTTGTCTGAGCGCACTTGGGCCTCAAGCCGCTGTAATCGCTCTTGCACTGCGGCATCCATCAGCTCATGGGCGTCCATCCATTGCGCCAGCTGCTTCAACTGCTGGGCAAATGCACGCCGCCAATGGCCATGTTGCTCAAACTGATCGTTGAATGAAGATCCCACTTTATTCCTGGAAATCGAAAAGCTGTCTGCAACAGAACACACTGCTTTTGGCCGTCAGCACGACATCAGCACAGAGCTGTGTCCAAAGATTTACTCATGCTGACAGCGTGGGCAGTAATAGCTGCTGCGCTGCGCCTGGCGCACCATGCGCACCGGCGTGGCGCAAGTATGACAGGGAGCGCCCTCACGTCCATAAACATGGGCTTGCTGTTGGAAATGACCACTCTGGCCATCGGCACTGGCAAAGTCACGCAAAGTGCTACCACCACTGGCCACTGCCTGGGCAAGCACCTGTTGGATTGCTTGGTGCAGCAATCCTACCCGTTTAGGCGTCAGATCGCGAGCGGCCACGGTCGGCAAAATACCTGCCATGAACAGGGCTTCACTGGCGTAGATATTGCCTACACCCACGACTACCTTACCCGCTAGCAGCACTTGCTTGATGCTGGAGCGACTAGCCCGCAGCCCTTGCCCAAAGGCCTCCAGACTGAAATCGCTAGACAAAGGCTCCATGCCCAGATGGCCAAGCAACTTGCACACCACCGGATCTTGCGCACTGCTGGCGTACACCACGGCGCCAAAACGGCGTGGATCATGCAAACGCAAAACACCGTGCGTTGTTTGCAGGTCAAAATGGTCGTGGAGGCCAGGCGGTGGCAATTCTGTGGCAAAACGCAAACTGCCCGACATGCCCAAGTGCAACAGCAACAACCCCTGATCCAGATCGAGCAATAAGTATTTGCCCCGTCGGCGTACCGACTGCACCACTCGCCCGATCAATATGGCAGGCGCACAACCCAGCGGCCAACGCAAAGGCTTGCCAACTCGTACCGCCATAACCTGTGCCCCGACAATTGCTGGGGCAAAACTGCGGCGCGTTACCTCTACCTCTGGCAATTCAGGCATGTATCACCACTTTGAACCGATGTTGAAGCATCGATTATTATGGTTCATGGCTTCCATCCACCGTTTCCTGCTCTCCACCATTGCCGCCGCCCTTACCGCAGGTTCGGCAATGGCTGGGGCGGCCTCCACCAAATCGGATTCTGCAGCGCAGAGTCAACGCCGTGCGGTGCAGGAAGCACGCCAAGCGGCGCTGGATGCCGAAGTGTTCTATGAAATCCTGCTGGGCGAAATGGCCGCTCGCACGGGCGATCCGGCCACCGGCTTTGCCTTAATGCTGGAGGCCGCTCGCAACAGCAATGACGAAAAGCTCTACCAACGTGCGGCAGACATGGCCTTGCAAGCCCGCTCGGGGGAGTCGGCATTGGCAGCGGCACGCGCTTGGCAACAGGCCTGGCCCCAGTCGCGTGAGGCCAACCGCTATGTACTGCAAATCCTTGTGGCACTCAATCGTATCCGCGACACTGTCGGGCCCTTGACCCGTGAACTGGCACTCACCCCGTCTGCCAGCCGGGTGAGCGCCTTGTTGGCGTTGCCGCCGTTGTACCGCCGCGTTAGCGACAAAGCACTGGCTGCTAGTTTGGTGGAGCAGGTGCTGGCCCCCTATTTGACACAGCCCGAGACGGGGGCTGCCGCATGGGCTGCTTTGGGCCGGTTGCGTCTGCAAGCCGAAGACCCGCCCGGCACCTTGCACGCAGTGCAACAAGCCCAACGCTTCGCCCCTGCCGACGAAGCCGCCGCCCTGCTGGCACTGGAGTTGTTAGAGCGCGGTGAGGCCACTGCGGCTGCTTCGGTAGAGCATTACTTCTCACAACCTCAAGCCAGTGCCAACCTGCGTTTGGGCTATACCCGTATCTTGTTAGCCACTCAACGCTATCCTGAAGCACAGGCACAGCTGCAAGTGCTCACCAGCCAGACACCCGAGCAATCCGAAGCGTGGTTTCTCTTGGCGGCGGTCTACTTACAAAACGGCCAATTGCCCGAGGCAGAAGCCGCACTCCACAAGTTCACTACCCTCACGGCCACAGAAGAAGAACCGGGCAGTAAACCCAGCAAAAGCCTGACGCAGGCCTACCTGTTGCATGCCCAGATTGCCGAAAAGCGTGGGCAGTACAGCCAAGCGGATGCTTGGCTCAACCGTATTGACCACCCTGATGATCGCTTGGGTGCCCAAACGCAACGGGCTGCATTGCTGGCCCGCCAAGGCAAATTGGCCCAAGCCCGGGCGTTGGTGCGCAGTCTGCCAGCCGAGACCCCCCAAGAAGAACAACTCAAATTGCAGGCTGAAGTGCAATTGCTGCGTGATGCCAAGCAATATGCCCCTGCCTACGAACTCCAAGCCCGTTTGGCAGCCTTGGCACCAGACAATAATGAGCTGCTCTATGACCATGCCATGCTGGCCGACAAACTGGGCCGGCTGGATGAAATGGAGCGGCTGCTGCGCCAAATTATCGAGCGTCAACCAGATTTTCACCACGCCTACAATGCGCTGGGCTACTCACTGGCCGACCGGGGCTTGCGTCTGACCGAGGCCAAGGCGCTGATCGAAACAGCCCTCAAGTACGCTCCTAACGATCCGTTCATCACAGACAGCCTAGGTTGGGTGCAATTCCGGCTTGGTGAACACACCCTGGCACTGCAACTGCTGGAATCGGCTTTTGCGCGCCGCCCTGATGCAGAAATCGCTGCCCATCTGGGTGAAGTGCTCTGGACTCTGAAGCAACCTGAACGGGCCCGCGCCGTCTGGCAACAAGGCCTACGGCAACAACCCGACAACGAGACCTTGCACAAGACCATGCGCCGTTTTGGCATCCAACCCTGATGCACCACTGCCACCAATCTGCGCTCCCACGCCGCTCGGCGTTGCTGTGGTGCCTGGGTGTACCGCTGGCATTGTGGGGTTGCGCACAGCCACCAGCCGCCCCCAGTAGCCACGGATTGCTGCAGCGCACGCTTTGGAGTGGTCGACTGGCTTTGCAAGTTGAAGGGTATCCCTCGCGCTCATTCATCGCTGCGTTTGAGTTACAAGGCAATGCCCATCTTGGCAGTCTGCAACTGACTGGCCCTTTAGGCCAGACGCTGGCACAACTGCACTGGAACCCACAAGGGGCACGGCTGGAAACCGGCCACACTACCGAAGAAGCCAGCTCTATCGAGGCCTTGCTTGAACGTGACACCGGCGCACCCATCCCAGTTGTCGCCCTGTTCGATTGGCTAGCGGGTCAGCCCACCGCCATCGAGGGTTGGAGCACAGACCTCAGCGCCATTGCCCAAGGGCGTCTGACTGCGACCCGGTTCAGCCCCGAGCCACACACCACCTTGCGCATCACGTTTGAATACTGATTTGCCACACCATGCAAGCTTTGTACGATGTTCCGGCTCCAGCCAAACTCAACTTGTTTCTGCATATCACGGGGCGCCGGAATGATGGCTACCATCTGCTGCAATCGGTCTTCATGCTCATAGACTGGTCTGACACCCTGCACTTTGAATTGCGCCAAGATGGTCACATTAGCCGCGAAGACCTCAACACCCCGTTGCCCGAGCACGACTTGATTGTGCGTGCGGCCAAGGCATTGCAACGCGCCACGGGCTGCACACTGGGGGTGCATATTGGTATTCATAAAAGTATTCCAACGCAGGCGGGTATGGGGGGGGGCTCCTCCGACGCGGCCAGTACCTTGCTGGCACTCAATCGGCTCTGGCGCTTGAATCTAGACCGTGCCACCTTGAGCCGTATTGGGCTGCCCTTGGGCGCTGATGTGCCGTTTTTTCTTGGTGGGCACCATGCTTGGGTAGAAGGTATTGGTGAGCAGATCACCCCTTTGACGGGCGAATATGCCTTGCCCTCCGCACAGTTTGTAGTCGTCAAGCCCGCAGCGGGTTTAGAGACGCCAGCCATTTTTGCAGCGCCCCATTTGAAACGTGATTCAGCCAATGCTACAATGGCGCAGTTCCGTAGCTCGCCGTATGCGTTTGGACACAATGACCTGCAACCTGTAGCTGAGTCTTTGTGCCCTGATATAAAAAAGGCACTCAGCTGGCTCAACCTTCAAGGGTTAAATGCTAGAATGACGGGATCAGGAAGTGCTGTGTTTGCACAGCTATCACATGCCGACAATCTTGCCGATGCGCCAAGCACTTGGCAAGTAAAAAAATGTGAAAATCTGAAAATTCATCCACTCAGCAGTTGGATTTCAGGTATATAATTTAAGGCTTGCTGAATAACGTTCAGTAGGCCTGTGTAGGGGAGTCGCCAAGCTGGTTAAGGCACCGGATTTTGATTCCGGCATGCGAAGGTTCGAATCCTTCTTCCCCTGCCAAATTCGCCTCTTGCAGGCACACACTCTTCAGTCAGATTGCTGGGCAGCTCATGCAAGCCAATCCTCCCGATTTCATAGTTTTCACTGGCAATGCCAATCCTGGTATGGCTGCTGACATTGCCAAGCACCTTGGCACTACCTTGGGGGCCGCTGATGTCAGTCGGTTCTCTGATGGTGAAGTCACCGTGGAAATCAAGGAAAACGTCCGTGCCCGTGATGTTTTCGTGGTGCAATCCACCTGCGCCCCCACCAACGAAAATCTGATGGAACTGCTGATCATGGTCGATGCGCTCAAGCGCGCCTCGGCAGAACGCATCAGCGCCGTCATTCCCTATTTCGGTTACGCCCGTCAAGATCGCCGCCCACGTTCCACCCGTGTGCCCATCTCGGCCAAAGTGGTAGCCAACCTGTTGCAAACCGTGGGTGTGGCCCGTGTGCTCACTATGGATTTGCACGCTGACCAAATTCAGGGCTTTTTCGATATCCCTGTAGATAACATCTATGCTTCGCCCGTGTTGTTGGGTGATTTGCGCCAAAGAAATTACGAAAACCTGATCGTGGTCTCCCCTGACGTGGGGGGGGTGGTGCGCGCCCGTGCGCTGGCTAAACAACTCGGTTGTGATTTGGCCATCATCGATAAGCGTCGCCCCAAGGCCAATGTCTCTGAAGTGATGCATGTCATCGGCGAGATCGAAGGCCGCAACTGCGTGATCATGGACGACATGATTGACACGGCTGGTACGTTGGTCAAAGCCGCCGAGGTACTCAAGGCGCGTGGTGCCAAGAGCGTGTATGCCTACTGTACGCACCCCATCTTCTCTGGCCCTGCCATTGACCGCATTACCGCATCCGCATTGGATGAAGTGGTCGTGACCAACACTATTCCCTTGAGTGCTGCCGCCAGTGCCTGCACCAAGATTCGCCAACTCTCTGTGGCACCGTTGATTGGCGAGACCATCCAACGCATTGCCAACGGCGACTCGGTGATGAGTTTGTTCTCAGACCAGAACGACCAGTTCTGATTCTGACCAAAAGCCTGGCCCTCTCCTGTTGTTGGCGAGGGTCTTTTTACAACCGAAGGTGACACTGGTCGCGGTGCACCTCTCACGGAGAAATCTCATGAACATCGTCGCTTTTGAGCGCGCCAAGCAAGGCACGGGTGCGAGCCGCCGTCTGCGTAATTCTGGCCGTACCCCCGGCATCATCTATGGTGGTGAAGCCCAGCCCCAAGCCATTGAAGTGGATCACAATGATCTGTGGCATACCCTGAAGAAGGAAGCCTTCCACTCCAGCGTGCTTGACATGGACTTGGGCGGTCAAACCATCAAGGTTGTGCTGCGCGATGTGCAATACCACCCCTACAAGCAACAAGTATTGCACATCGACTTCCAACGTGTCGATGCCAAGACCAAGCTGCAC
Organism: Giesbergeria sinuosa; assembly: GCF_042652905.1. NCBI lineage: Bacteria > Pseudomonadati > Pseudomonadota > Betaproteobacteria > Burkholderiales > Comamonadaceae > Giesbergeria > Giesbergeria sinuosa. Next base: position 371,576 of record NZ_JBHSHJ010000001.1, read on the forward strand.
CTGAAGGTGCCTGTGCATTACACAGGCGCTGACGAATCTACCGCTGTCAAGGTTGAGCACTGCACACTGAACATCGTGGTGAATGAGCTGGACGTGACCTGCATGCCTTCGGATCTGCCCGAGTTCATCGCAGTGGATCTGAGCGGCCTGAAGAAGGGTGCTGCTCTGCACCTCAAGGACATCAAGCTGCCCCGTGGCGTTACTGCGGTTACCCGTGGCAGCCAAAACAACCCCGTTCTGGTCTCCGTGGTGGCTCCTGTGGCCGTGGTGGAAACACCCGTGGCTGCTGCCGCTCCCGCCAAGGGCAAGGGCAAGGGCAAGAAGTAATTTCTTGTCTGTGGTGGCAGCTCCGGCAGCCACCGTCTTGCACAACGGCCCACCCTGCGTGGGCCGTTCGCTTTTTTGATCCCCTTTTGCGCACATGATCAAGCTGTTTGTTGGCCTGGGTAACCCAGGGCCGGAATATGAAGCCACTCGCCACAATGCGGGTTTTTGGTGGATTGATGCCCTAGCGCGTGAACTCAAGGTGCATTTGCAGCCCGAACGCAGCTATTGGGGTTTGGCCGCACGGGCCAATGTGCATGGTCACACGGTCTGGCTGTTGCAACCCCAAACCTTCATGAACTTGTCGGGCAAATCGGTGGCTGCTTTGGCGCGGTTTTTTAAGATTGCCCCTGACGAAATCTTGGTGGCCCACGACGAATTGGATTTTTCTCCTGGTCAGATCAAGCTCAAGCGTGGTGGTAGCCACGGCGGCCACAATGGTCTGCGCGATATCCATGCCCAATTGGGGGCTTCTGACTATTGGCGGCTGCGCATCGGCATCGGACACCCTGGTGTGAAAACCGAGGTGCCACATTGGGTGCTGAAAAAGCCGGCACCTGAGCAGCGTACCTTGATAGAAGACAGTATTTCCCATGCGCTGAAGGCTTGGCCCGCACTGCTGGCCGGAGAGATGGACAAGGCGACTTTGCTCATCCATACCACCAAGCCACCTCGCCCGAAAAAATGCGACTTGACATCCTCCCCTGCCTAAAGGCAGGGGATTCCTACCGCGCCAGTCACAAGCATCGTGTTTGTGCTGGTCGCCTCAGTGGGTTCCTGCTTCACTGAGGCTGCACGCTTAGGTCTTGCAACTTTGGCGCGGCTGACATCCTCTCCACAGGCTAACAAGCGTAATCCACGCTCTAAAACATTCATGGCCCCCACCACATCCGCGTGGTTTTGGTAGCCACAGGCTACACACAGAAACGGCGCCTGTGTGCGCCGATTGTCCTTGGACACATGAGCGCAAGCCGGACAGGTGCGGCTGGTGTTTTGCGGCAATACCGCTACCAGCATCCCGCCCGACCATTGCAGTTTGTATTCCAGTTGCCGCCGAAACTCGCTCCAACCCTGATCCAAAATGGAGCGGTTCAAGCCCGACTTGGCTTGGACGTTCTTACCCGGCTTGTCTTGGCAACCCTGTGCCGATTTCGACATATTTTTGACCTGCAAGTCTTCGATACAAACGAGCGCGTGGTTTTGGCTGATCGCTGTAGTGGCTTTGTGCAGGAAGTCTTTGCGGCAGTTTGCAATCCGCGTGTGAATTTTTTGGACCTTGGCTTTTTCTTTTTTCCAGTGGCTGCTAAATTTGACTTTGCGCGCCATGCGCCGCTGGTAGCGTGCCAGCCGGACTTGGTGGCGCTTGAAACTGTTCAGGGGTGCTAGAAAAGCGCCATCGCTGAAGGTGGCAAAGCGGGCAATACCTAAGTCGATGCCGATGGCGGTGGTCGCAGTGGGGACAGGGGGAGCCACTTCGCGTTCGGTTTGGATGCTGGCAAACCACTTGCCAGCCGAGTGGCTTACCGTGATGTTTTTGGCTGTTCCAAGGAGCTTGCGGCTTGGCCGAAAGCGTACCCAGCCCAGCTTCGGTAACTTGATACGGCGGTTGCCTAGGTCGATCTCAAAGCCCTGTGGAAAACGAAAACTCTCCGCACGGCCTTTGTGCTTGAAGCGCGGAAAACCTGCACGTTTTTCAAAGAAGTTTTTGAACGCACGCTCTGCATCTTTGAGCGCTTGTTGCAAGGTTTGGGAAGGCGATTGCCTGAGCCAAGGCAACTCATCCTTCCGCTGTGGTAGCTGGTTGGCCATTTCCACATAACTGATAAATTTGCCACCCGCTGCATAGTTGGCTTTTTGCAGTGCCAACGCCTTGTTATAGACAAACCGACGCGCCCCAGCAAAGCGGCACATGTCGCGCTGCTGCGCACTATTGGGCATGAGCTCGAACTTGAAGGCTTGCAAGCGTTGCATACTTTGATTCTATGCAGTCCCTATGCTTGCACAAAAAATACCTTTGGTATCCGCGCGCTACATCTCCACCCTGAAGAACGGGATTTTCCGCGCAAGATGGATAAAATTGCCCGATGCTGGATGATCGTGCCAAGTTGTTGCTCAAGGCGCTGGTAGAGCGTTATATCGAAGATGGGCAGCCCGTAGGCTCCCGCACTTTGTCACGTGCCTCGGGGCTGGATTTGTCGCCAGCCACCATTCGCAACGTGATGGCGGATTTGGAATACTTGGGCCTTATTGCCAGTCCGCACACCTCTGCGGGGCGGGTTCCTACCGCCAAAGGCTATCGGTTGTTCGTCGATACCATGCTCACGGCAGACCGTAGGTATATCTCTACACCCCAATTGGCCCCTGACCAACCACAGAAAGTGATTGCCAACGCGGCTCAACTGCTATCGAGCTTGTCGCAATTTGTTGGCGTAGTGATGGCGCCCCGGCGCACTTCTGTGTTTCGGCATATCGAATTCTTGCGCCTGTCGGAGCGGCGCTTTTTGCTCATCATTGTCTCGCCCGAAGGCGATGTGCAGAACCGGGTGATTCTGTCTGAAACCGATTTCACCCAAAGCCAGTTGGTGGAAGTAGCCAATTTCTTGAACATGCACTATGCAGGCATGGCGATGGAGCAGGTGCGTGAGCGGTTGGCTACAGAGGTAGACCAACTGCGCGGCGAGATTGCCACGCTGATGCAGGCTGCGGTGCAGGTCAGTTCCGAAGCCTTTGAGCAGGCCCAAGAAGAAGTGGTGATTTCGGGTGAGCGCAATTTGCTGTCGGTGAGCGATTTTTCTCAAAATATGGGCAATTTGCGCCGTGCGTTTGACCTGTTTGAGCAAAAAACCCAAATTTTGCGCCTGCTGGATGTATCGCAGCAGGCCGAAGGGGTGCGCATTTACATTGGTGGTGAGAGCCAAGTAGTTCCCTTTGAAGAGTTGTCGGTTGTCAGTGCGCCTTATGAGGTGGATGGGCAGGTGGTAGGCACATTGGGGGTGATTGGCCCCACCCGAATGCCCTACGACCGGATGATCCAGATTGTGGACATTACCTCGCGGCTGGTCTCCAACGCGCTCAGCCACCACCACTGAGCCCAGTTGGTGTTGGCCCCAATGGCGCTGGCCCGTCAGCGGCTTGACGCGCAACAATGATGTAATTCGTCCATGAAGTCCCGTTTTGAACACATTGCCTTGGTAGGCAAGTACCAGAGTCCGACCTCTGGAGTCATGGCCGAACATGCGCGCAAGACGCTAGAGGGTATTGCCCTGTTTCTGCGTAGCCAAGGCTGTACCGTTTCGCTAGAAGCACAGACGGCAGCCCATATGGACATGCCCGGATATCCGGCTTTGGATGTGGACGAAATCGGCCATCAGTGCGATTTAGGTCTGGTGGTTGGGGGCGATGGCACCATGTTGAGCATTGGCCGCCAAGTGGCCCGTTATGGCACTCCATTGATTGGAATCAACCAAGGGCGGTTGGGCTTTATCACCGATATTCCACTAGACAATTACCAGTCCACTCTTGCGCCCATGCTGCATGGGCAGTTTGAGGAAGACCACCGTCCTTTGATGCACGCGCGCGTGCTGCGTGAGGGCGTGTGTGTGTTTGATGCCTTTGCCATGAATGATGTAGTGGTCAACCGGGGGGCTACCTCTGGCATGGTGGAGTTGCGGGTGGAGGTGGATGGCCATTTTGTGGCTAATCAACGTGCCGATGGTCTGATTGTGGCTTCCCCTACGGGTTCGACGGCCTATTCATTGTCGGCGGGGGGGCCTATGCTGCACCCGTCTTTGCCTGGCTGGGTGTTGGTGCCTATTGCGCCCCACACGTTGTCAAACCGCCCGATTGTGCTGGCTGACATCACGGAGATTGCCATCGAAATTGTCAATGGGCGCGATGCCAGTGCCAATTTTGATATGCAGTCCTTGGCCTCTTTGCACCACGGTGATCGTATTTTGGTGCGCCGGGCTGAATACTGCGTGCGCTTTTTGCATCCGCGCGGCTGGAGTTACTTTGACACGTTGCGCAAGAAACTGCGCTGGAACGAAGGAGGTTCCTGAACATGTCGCTCAAGAGCATCACGTTGCACGATTTTGTCATTGTGCAGCGGCTGGATCTGGAGCTTGCAGATGGATTCACGGCCCTGACCGGAGAGACGGGGGCGGGAAAATCCATTCTGATTGATGCCCTGCAATTGGTATTGGGTGCCCGTGCCGATGCGGCTCTGGTGCGTGAAGGTGCAAGCCGCACAGATGTTTGTGCAGAGTTTGACACGCCCCTCGGCCTGCGCTCATGGCTGGAAGAGGCTGGTTTTGGCATCGAAGAGCACTTGTTGCTGCGCCGCACGGTGGACACCCAAGGCAAGAGCCGGGCCTGGATCAACGGCACCCCAGCCACAGCGGCCCAGTTGCGTACGGCGGGCGAGTGGCTGTTGGACATCCACGGTCAGCACGCTTGGCAAAGTTTGACGCGGCCCGATGCTGTGCGCAAGCTGCTGGACGCCTATGCCGGTACTTCCACCCTAGAGGTGGCACGTTGCTGGCAACGTTGGCGAGTGGCCCGCAAAGCCTTGGAGCAAGCACAAAATGCCCAAGAACATGGGGAGCGTGACCGTGAACGGCTCCAATGGCAAATTGCTGAGTTGGACAAGCTGGCCCCTGGCATGGATGAATGGGAAGAACTCAATGCCCAACATACGCGATTGAGCCATGCCCAAGCCTTGCTTGATACTGCGCATGCTGCGTTGGAATGGCTCGATGGTGAAGAGCGTGGCGCACTGTCGGGCTTGTCGCGGGCTAGCGAGTTGTTGCAAGCTCAGGAGCATCTGGAGCCAGAGTTTCGCAATTTGCAAGACATGCTCACCTCTGGTTTGGCACAAGCCGAGGAGGCCGTGCGTTCATTGCAGGCTTACTTGCGCCATGTGGATCTAGACCCGCAAGGATTGCTTGTGTTGGATGGCCGGGTCTCGTTGTGGCTGACATTAGCCCGCCGCTACAAACGCCCCCCCGCCGAGTTGCCTACGCTGCTGGCGGGTTGGAAACAGGAGTTGCAAAGACTAGAGAATGGTGCCGATCTGGTGACGCTGGAGGCTTCTGCACAACAGGCGGCAGAGGCTTATCACGCAGCGGCTAGACAGTTGTCACACCAACGTGCCAAGGCTGCGCCCCGGCTCTCACGGGCCATCACAGAAGCCATGCAGTTGCTGGGGATGCGCGGGGGGCATTTTGAGGTGGCCCTGCAACCCAGTCATAGCCCTGGTGCTGATGGTATGGACGAAGTGGTTTTTCTCATGGCAGGCCATCCGGGGGCAACGGCTCGCCCGCTGGCAAAAATTGCTTCGGGGGGAGAGCTGTCACGGATTTCGCTGGCCATTGCCGTGACTACCAGTGCTTTGGGTGAGGCACCCACCCTGATTTTTGATGAGGTAGATGCGGGGGTGGGGGGGGCCGTGGCTGAAGCGGTGGGGCGTCTGATGCGTCAGTTGGGCCAAGACCGGCAGGTGCTGGCCGTAACGCATTTGCCCCAGGTGGCGGCACAGGCCCATCGGCACTTGCTGGTGGCCAAAAGCAGCAATAGCCAAGGCACCAGCAGCACTGTGCAAGCGGTGGCTGCCGCACAGCGCGTACGTGAGATTGCCCGAATGTTGGGCGGCCAGCAACTCTCGCCCACCAGTTTGGCCCATGCCCAAGAAATGCTCGACATGGTTGCCCCCACGCCAATGGAGATAGCCCCATGAGTCTGGAAATTGCCTTGATCACTGGGCTGTCGGGCTCCGGCAAATCGGTGGCTCTGCGGGCCTTGGAAGATGCAGGTTACTACTGCGTGGACAATTTGCCTCCTGAGTTGCTGTCGGCATTTTTGGCGCTGGAGCACCACCACCACGGCAACCGTGTTGCTATTGCGATGGATGCGCGCAGTGGCACTTCTTTGGCACAGGTGCCACAAGAGTTGCTGCGTTTGCGCAACCAAGGCGTGGTGGTGCATGCCATTTTTCTCGATGCCACCACCGACACTTTGGTACGGCGTTTTTCAGAAACACGTCGCCGCCATCCCTTGTCGCATGATGATAGCTTGGATGGGCGCCGCGTATTGGTGCAGGCCATTGAACTGGAACGCGAATTGTTGGCCGATTTGCGCGAGCATTCGCATGTGATTGATACCAGCACAATTCGGGCTGCCCAGTTGCAGGGCTATATCAAAGGGCTGATGTCGGTGGTGCCGCAACAGTTGACGTTGGTCTTCCAATCGTTTGCCTTTAAGCGGGGCATCCCGGTGGATGCAGACTATGTGTTTGATGTGCGCATGTTGCCCAACCCACACTACGAGCCAGGATTAAAAGACTTGACTGGGTTGGATGCCCCCGTGGTGGATTATTTGTACCAACAACCCGAAGTCTCACGGATGCAGAGCCATATCGAACAGTTTTTGGAGCACTGGCTGGGGTTGTTGGCCAGCAACCACCGCAGCTATGTCACAGTGGCGATTGGCTGCACAGGGGGCCAACACCGTTCGGTTTATTTGGTGGAGCGCCTGGCAGAGCATTTCCAGTCCCGTTGGGTGGCACTGCGCCGCCATCGGGAAATGGATGCCCGTTGAGCCATCCATTGCGCACTAATGGGCCAATAGCGCCATTGTGACTATGGCACGATTGACACCACACCCCTGTAGAAAGACGAGAGCCATACTGCCATGTCCCTGTTACCCCCAGAAATGACCGTTATAGAGCGCGGCTGGCTCTCTGCCAACACCATTGTGTTTACGGATGGGCCTGCAGGCACGGCGGTGGTGGACACAGGTTATTGCACCCACGCTGCCCAGACCGTGGCACTGGTGGTGCAAGCTCTGCAAGGCAGGGTGCTAGAGCGCATCCTCAACACCCACCTGCACAGCGACCATTGTGGTGGCAATGCTGCATTGCAGCAGCATTGGCCCCAAGTGCAAACGGCTATTGCCCCTGGACTGGCCTTGGCTGTGGGGCATTGGGATGCCCACGCCTTGAGTTACACACCTACGGGCCAAGATTGCCCGCCCTTTCGCCATGATGCGCTGTTACAGCCCGGCACTGAGGTGAAATTGGGTCATCAAGCTTGGCAAATTCATGCTGCACCAGGGCATGACAGCCATGCCATTTTGCTGTTCGAGCCGCAGCAGCGCATCTTGATCTCGGGAGATGCCCTGTGGGAAAACGGGTTTGGTGTGGTCTTTCCGGAGTTGGATGGGGAGGCGGCTTTTGCGGATGTGGCCGCTACTTTGGACTTGATTGACAATTTGGCACCTGCCATCGTGGTGCCGGGGCATGGTGCTATGTTTCAGGATACCCCCCGTGCCATTGACACTGCCCGCCGCCGCTTGGACAGTTGGGCACGCGATCCAGTCAAACACGCGCGCCATGCAGCCAAGGTGCTGCTGAAGTACAAATTGCTGGAGTGGCAGCAAATTGCCTTGGAGGATTTGCAGCATTGGTTTGCCAGCACGCCCTATTTTGGACAGCTCCATGCGGCTTATTTTGCCAACGTGCCGTTGCAAACCTGGTGCCACACCCTGATCGATGATTTGGTGCGCTCTGGTGCAGCCCATCAGCACGGGCAGAGTTTGCACAATGTCTGATGGGTTGTTCTTTGTCAGACTATCGGGGCAGAGGGCTGCATAACCAGTTTTTTGCCCAAGATGGCACCCGCTCCTTCTATGATGGCTGCCGATGGTGCTATACACCACCGCTTTCATTGTTCAAGTATTCAAGATAGCCCAAAAAGAAAGGATGCGGGAAAGGGTCGTGCTTTGGCACGATGCGCTATCCACCCCAGGCATTTGTCGCCAGGGCATCCCGCGAGTCACCAGATGCACACTGTGTTCGACCCGCTGCGCCTGTCCTCGATTTCAATGGATGTCATGGCCGTGAACCGGGGCACGCCGCAAGGTATTGCCCAGCGTCAGCAGGCCCGTTTGGCCCAGTTGTTGGAGTCTACCCTGCGTGGCTCGCGTCTGTACCGGTCGCTGTGGCCCACAGGTGTTACGGCGGGCACGGCACTGGAGCAATTGCCAGTGGTGACGCGCGGCCAGTTGATGTCTGAATTTGATAGCTGGGTGACTGATCCGCAGATCACGCTGCAGGCGCTGCGCCAGTTCACCGCAGATCCTACCCGTATTGCCGAGCCTTGGCTGGGGCGCTATATGGTGTGGGAGAGTTCGGGCACCAGTGGTGAGCCGGGTATTTTTGTGCAAGATGTAGCCACCATGGCTGTTTATGATGCCTTGGAAGCGTTGCGGCGTTGTGCCACCCGCCCTTTGGCGCGCTGGCTAGATCCGTTGGGGCTGACGGAGCGTATTGCCTTTGTGGGGGCCACAGGGGGCCATTTTGCCAGTTACGCCTCGGTGCAACGGTTGCGGGCTATCAACCCGGTGCTCTCCAGTACCATGCGCAGCTTTTCCATTCAGGTACCTACCCACATGCTGGTCGCACAGCTCAATGCCTTTGCGCCCTCGGTGGTCGTCACTTACCCGACGGTGGCAGCCTTGTTGGCCGATGAGGCACGGTGCGGCACTTTGCGCGCTCGCCCACGTGAAATCTGGACGGGCGGAGAGTCCTTGAGTCCTGCAGTCCGTACGCATATTCAACAGAGCTTGGGCAGTTTGGTGCGCAACAGCTATGGCTCTTCAGAGTTTCTGGCCATTGGTTGGGAATGCGCGCACGGCCAGATGCATGCCAACACCGATTGGGTGATTCTGGAGCCTGTGGATGAACGTTTCCGTCCAGTGCCTCCCGGCCAGCCCTCCTGTAGTGTGTTGCTAACCAACCTGGCCAACCATGTCCAGCCTTTGGTGCGTTACAACGTCAGTGACCACATCACAATGCACCCTGAACGCTGCGCCTGTGGTTCGCCCCTGCCTGTCATTACGGTACAGGGCCGCCAGGATGAGCCTTTGGTGATGGCAGGTGCCAATGGGCAGAGTGTGACACTGTTGCCCTTGGCCTTGTCCACTGTGCTAGAAGACGATGCAGGTGTGTTTGACTTCTATTTGCATCAATTGGATGACAGCACCTTGGTGCTGCATGTGCCCCTAGAGGGTGAAGCAGGGCGGGCTGCTTTGGTCAGAGGGTGTGCTGCCCTCACGGCTTTTGCCACAGCCCAAGGGGTTGTTTCTATCCAGGTGCTGGCCGAGCTAGGCCAATCTGTGCCCAGAGGCCGTAGTGGCAAGGCCTGCCGTATTACGGCCTGTACGCCCGACTGAGACCTTTCTCTTCCTCCGCTCTTTGTTTTTGGTCTTGTTTGGCAGCAGGTGCTGCCCTGTAGGGATGTGCGCCTCTTGCAGCACAGGTGGGACTGCGTCAGCACATAAACGTCATGCAATGCTCATGTTTCTGTCATGGCTTTGTCGCGAAGCATCGCATACCATGTGTCAAACGTAATTTCAGCACAGGCGGGATGAAACCAGTATTGGGTTAGGGGTATCCTGAAAACCACAGGGTCTTTTACGGACTGATCTATATGTCAGTCACAAATGGACTTTGGCATACTGCCTTTTTTGTAATGTATTGAGCCTGAAGGGTTTGCAATGGACAAAACTACTGCCTCCTCTCTGCCATTTGAACACCAGCGTGAAGCCACCAAGGCGCTGGACGAAACGTTCCACGGCTTTCTGTCACGAACCACTATGGGCCTGTCTCCTATTGCGTTGGCGTTGGCGGCTGCTGACTGGGCCATGCATCTGGCGGCCTCGCCTGGTCGGCAAATGGTGCTGGGGCAACGGGCTTTGGCTTTGGGGCAGCAAGCAATTGCCACAGCTATGTCTCCCCCTGAAGATGCGCAAGGCCAACCCATCGTAGATAACGACAACCGATTCACCGATCCCAGCTGGCGCCAGTGGCCTTTCAGTGTGCTCAAAGAAAGCTACAAAGCCAACAGCACTTGGTGGCGTGAAGCGGTGCAGGTTGATGGTATGTCCCGTCACCACAACCACATGGTGGAATTTTTCACCCGTCAGATCACAGATACTTTTACGCCTTCCAATTGGCTGCTGACCAACCCTGAAGCCTTGAACAAGGCCCAAGAAACCCAAGGCCAGAGCCTGATGCAGGGTTTTGAGCACTTTACTGAAGATCTGCGCAAAGCTGAGGTGGCACGCAGTGAGCCCGAGGCCTTGGAGCCACTGACCTTTGCTGTCGGCAAAGACGTGGCCATTACCCCCGGCAAGGTGGTGTACCGTAACCACCTGATTGAGCTGATCCAGTACAGCCCCAGCACCGACAAGGTCTATCCTGAGCCCTTGCTCATCGTGCCCTCGTGCATCATGAAGTACTACATTTTGGACTTGTCGCCGTCCAATTCGATGGTGCGCTATATGGTGGGCCAAGGCTACACGGTGTTCATCATTTCTTGGCGCAACCCCGATGCTTCCGACCGCGATTTGGGGATGCAAGACTACCTGCACAGAGGCGTGATGGATGCCTTGGCTGCCGTGAAGGAGCGCACTGGGGCACCCCGTGTCCATGCCCTTGGTTACTGTCTGGGGGGGACTTTCTTGGCGATTGTGGCGGCTGCTATGGGGCGCCACACCCGCATGCTGGAACAGCACCAAGGTGGTGCGCGTCGCCGTGCGGAAGACCACTTTATGGACAGTTTGCCCGAGCTTGCCACCGTGACTTTGCTGGCAGCACAAACGGATTTCACAGAGCCGGGTGAAATGGGTGTGTTCATTGACGATGAGCAACTCAAGACCTTGCGTCAGCAAATGGATCGCAAAGGGTACTTGCCCGGTAGCGTTATGGCGGGCTCCTTCCAGTTCCTGAACATGCGCGAGTTAGTGTTCATGCGCAATACGCGCCGCTACCTGCTGGGCCAAGAAGAAGCGGACTTTGATCTGATGAGCTGGAATGCTGACCTGACCCGCTTGCCAGCCCGGATGCACTCGGAATACCTGTCCTCGTTGTTCTTGAACAATGCACTGGCCACGGGTAAATACCGGGTAGATGGTCAAGGCATTGCGCTGATGGATATCCACGCACCCATGCTGGTGGTGGGCACCACCCGTGACCATGTTTCACCCTGGCGTTCGGTCTACAAGATTCACTTGCAAACCGACACCCATGTCACCTTTATTTTGGCTGCTGGTGGTCACAACGCCGGGATTGTTTCGGAGCCTGGCCGTCCGCGCCGCAGCTATCAGATCAATAGCGTAGAAGACAACCAAGGCTGGATTGACCCCGATGACTGGGTGGCCAGCGCCCCCACCCGTCAAGGTTCTTGGTGGGAAGCCATGGATGCTTGGCTCAAGGAGCGTTCGGGCAAGCCCATCGCGCCCCCGGCCTTTGATACGGCCCATGTGCTTTGCGATGCTCCTGGTGAGTATGTGATGGTGCGCTATGTCGACTGAAGAAATTCACCCCTCTGATGCCCACCTGACAGGGTATTTGCAGCGCATGAGCGAGTCGATCGAGTCGATCAACGCCCGCATTGCCCGTTTGGCCACTGCGTTGGACATCAATCTGCAAAATGAGAGTGAACTCAACGATGTGCTGTCCCAAGACGACGAGCGCCCCCCTCCAGTAGAGCGGCGCAAACCAGGTGGTGCCCGTCCGGGCATGTCTCCTGAGCGGCGCAAATCGCATTTGCGCCAAGAGTTGCGGGCTTTATTGGTGCTGCGTTATGGCGTAGCCACACGTTATGTGGAACAGGTGGGGGTCGATACCACCCGCCACATTTTGGTCAGTGCGCAGGACAAACTCGAACGCGAGGGCTTCAAGCCCGGTGCAGCCGGGGCAGACCTGCGGCGTGTATTCAATGGGCATTAGCCCATCTTTCTGGCACACCTTGTGCTTTGCCAGCAGACGCGGCGCCGCCGCGCCTGGCTTTTCTTTGGAGATTTTTCGTTCATGACGCTCAACACATCCTCTTTCGGTCTGGCAGGCAAAAAAGGTCTGATCCTCGGTGTGGCTAACAACAGCAGCATTGCCTGGGGTTGCACCCAAGTCATGCACCAGCTCGGTGCTGATTTGGTGGTCTCTTGCCTGAACGAAAAGGCCCGTCGCTTTGTCGAGCCTCTGACCGACCCGTTGGGCGTGGAGTTGCTCAATTGCAATGTGGAGGTAGAAGGTGAACTAGAAGCCACGGTAGCACGCGCCGTGGAGCGCCTAGGACATTTGGACTTTGTGGTTCACTCTATTGCCTGGGCACCACTGGAAGATTTGCACGGGGACGTGGTTGACAGTTCCAGCGAGGGCTTTGCCCGCGCCATGAACGTCTCTTGCCATTCGTTTGCCCGCTTGGCTAAGTTGGCATCTCCCCACATGCGCAATGGGGGCTCCATGCTGAGCATGACCTATTTGGGCGCTGACGAGGCGGTGCCCCACTATGGGCTGATGGGGCCAGTCAAGGCGGCGCTGGAGTCTCTGACCCGCTACATGGCGATGGAGCTTGGCCCACAGGCCATCCGTGTCCATGCAGTGTCGCCCGGCCCTATCTTGACCCGTGCCGCCTCGGGTATTGCCAGCTTTGATGATCTGATGGCCAATGCAGCGCAAAAGTCGCCGCTCAAGCGTTTGGTGACATTGGAAGAAATTGCCAATCTGTGCGCCTTCTTGTGCTCCGATGCTTCGTCGGGCATGACCGGCCAGACCATCTATGTCGATGGTGGCTGCCACGCGATGGCCTAAGCCTGTACCGACGCACTCTCTTTCCCAATTTCAAGGATTTGCACCATGAACATGGCAACCCCCACCAACGAATGGATGGAAAACGTCACCTATGACGAAATGAGCGTCGGCCAAAGCGCCCGCTTGTTGCGTACCGTCACACAGGCCGACATCGAGGCTTTTGCCGCTGTGTCTGGCGACATCAACCCGGCCCACCTGAACCCCGAATACGCCGATGCCACCATGTTCCACGGCGTGATCGCCCACGGCATGTTGGGTGCGGCGCTGATTTCGGCCCTGTTTGGCACCAAGTTCCCCGGCCCCGGCACCATCTATCTGGGCCAAGAACTCAAGTTCACCAAACCCGTGCGTATTGGTGACACGCTCACCGTCACCGCCACGGTGTCGGAAAAAGACGATGAGAAAAAGCGCATCAAGATGAGCTGCTTGGTCACCAACCAAAAGGGTGAAACCGTGCTCAAGGGCGATGCCAATCTGATGCCCCCCACGCAAAAGGTGCGCGTCGAAAAAATCAACGCCCCCCAAATTCAGCTGTTTGACCCCGAAGCCCGCTTCAATGACCTGCTGGCCCGTGCAGAAGGTTTGGAGGCTGTGCGCTGCGCCGTGGTGCATCCCTGTGACGAAGGCTCGCTCAGTGGTGCGATGGACGCAGCCCGCCACAAGCTGATTGTGCCGGTGCTGATTGGCCCCGAAGCCCGCATCCGCCAAGTGGCAGCCGAGTTTGAGATTGATTTGGCGGGTGCTGAAATCATCTCGGTCGAGCACAGCCACGCTGCCGCTGAACTGGCTGCCAGCATGGCCGCCAAAGGCCAAGTGGAAGTGCTGATGAAGGGCAGCTTGCACACCGACGAGTTGCTGCACGCTGTGCTGTCGCAACCCAGCTTGCGTACGGGCCGCCGCATGTCGCATGTGTTCCGCTTTGATGTGCCGCTGTACCCCAAGCCACTGCTGATTACTGATGCCGCCCTCAATATTCAGCCTACGCTGCAAGAGAAGGTCGACATCATCCAAAACGCCATCAACTTTGCCCATGTGATGGGCGTGGCCAGCCCCAAGGTGGCTATTTTGGCCGCGGTGGAGACTGTCAGCCCCAATATGCCGTCTACACTGGATGCTGCTGCACTGTGCAAGATGGCCGACCGGGGCCAGATCAAGGGTGGGGTGCTGGACGGCCCCTTGGCCTTTGACAACGCTATCTCGCGCCATGCTGCAGACATTAAGCACATTCAATCGGTTGTGGCGGGCGATGCCGACATTTTGGCTGTGCCTGATCTGGAAAGTGGCAACATGCTGGCCAAGCAGCTTGAATACTTGGCAGGTGCTTCGGGCTCTGGTTTGGTGCTGGGCGCGCGTGTGCCCATTGCCCTCACCAGCCGTGCCGATGGCCCCATGAGCCGCGTGGCCTCTGCATTGTTGGCTGTGTTGGCTGCCCATGCCGCACGCGCCGCCAAGGCCGCCCCTACCACTATTGCCTGAGGTCACATCATGGCTATTCTTGCTGTCAATGCGGGGTCGTCCTCGCTGAAGTTCTCGCTGCATCCGCTCCAGCATGGCGGCAAGGTGCAGCCTAGTGTGCTCAACGGTTGTATTGAGGGCTTAGAGCCCGGTGGTACGCCCAAGATGGACTGGACTTTTGCTGGCCAGCGCCAAAGCGAGACCATTACCACGCCGGGCGAGTCTTCGTTTCAGCGAGCGTTGGCCCGCCTGCGCGCTTTGTTGGCTGAACTCGAAGGTGCTCCCACCATCAAGGCAGTGGCCCATCGGGTAGTGCATGGTGGTCAAGCATTCAAGCAAAGCGTGGTGGTGGATGCGACTGTGCTGGAGCAGTTGGAACGCCTGAACTCTATGGCACCGCTGCACCAGCCGCACAATCTGGCGGGTATCCGCTCGTTCCAGCAGGCTTTTCCAGCACTGCCGCAGGTGGCCTGCTTTGACACGGCCTTCCACACCAGTCTGCCTGAAGTAGCCAGTGCGTTTGCCTTGCCGCAATCGTTGACTGAGCAGGGGGTGCGCCGCTATGGTTTTCATGGGCTGTCGTACCACTACATCATGGATACCCTGTTGGAGCAATCTCCCCGTGCCAAAGGCCGGGTGCTGATGGCCCATTTGGGCAACGGTGCCAGCCTGTGCGCTACTGTGCAGGGGCGCAGCTGTGCCACCACGATGGGTTTTTCGGCACTCGATGGCTTGATGATGGGCACCCGCAGTGGCACGCTAGATGCTGGTGTGTTGCTCTATTTGATGGAGCAGGGCTGGGATCATGACCGCATTCAGAAATTGCTTTACAAACAAAGCGGTTTGCTGGGGGTTTCGGGCATTTCGGCAGACATGCGCCGTTTGCGTGCCGATGGCAGCGAAGCGGCACAACGGGCCATTGACCAGTTCACTTACCGTGTGGTGCGTGAATCGGGCGCTTTGATCGCCAGCATTGGGGGGCTGGATGTACTGGCCTTTAGCGGTGGTATTGGCGAACATGATGCCGTGTTGCGCGCGCAGGTGTGCGAGCGCCTAGGCTGGCTAGGGGTGCAGCTCGATGCGGGACGCAATGCCCAAGCCACCCGTGACGCCATCAGCGCCATCCATGCGCCAGGCAGCAGTATCGAAGTCTGGGTTATTCCCACCGATGAGGGGCGTGTGGCTGCCCGTGAGGCGGCTGCGCTCTTGCACCAAGGTGACGATGTGCCTGTCATGGCACCAGAGCCTGCGCTTGAAGTGATGGATTAAGCCAAGAGCACCTCACACTATTGGCCGGGGCATTGCCCCGGCTTTTTTATGCCCAGATGCTCCACTCCTTCTAGTGTGCAGTGACAACAAAAATATTCTTGATTTAACGGACAGCCGCCTCCGATAGTGCCAGACTTAGCAACCTCATGTGTCCAATACGTCACAGACGTTTGGCTGCGGCCCTCAAGGCTGACAGGATGAGGACGATAGACAACCAGATCTGTCAATACAACAAAGGAGAGACTCCATGGAGGCATCTAATTTTTCAGGGGATATGTCTGCTCTCACAGGGTTGGCTGTCGCGCTGGGCTGCGGTCTATTGATGGGGATTGAGCGTGAACGCCGCAAGGGAGCGAAAGCCCAAACGGTGATGGCTGGGATGCGCTCATTTGCACTGTCCTCGCTGACGGGCGCTTGCACGGCCTTTTTGGGCTCTCAAACGCTGATGGCGGTGGGGGCTGCTTTTGTCGCGTTGATCAGCGTGGTGGCTTATGCCTACGACCGTTCAGACTCTCCAGGCATTACCACTGAGATTGCCTTGTTCATGGCCTACCTGATCGGGGTATTGGCAGTGCAGGCACCCATGTTGGCATCAGGATTGACGGTGATGGTTACAGGGCTGCTGGCCGCGCGGGATTCTCTGCACCAGTTTGCCCGTGACTGGTTGCGCCCTGGTGAAGCGCAAGGGGGGTTGATTTTGGGGGCGCTGGCCTTGTTGGTCATGCCCTTGGTGCCTGACCGTGCGTTGTGGGGGCCGGTGCTCAACCCCCAATTGGTGATGAAGCTGTTGATTGTGCTGCTGCTGATCCAGTCATTGGCCCATGTGGGGCGGCGGCTGTTGCAGGCCCGCCAGGCGGTCGCCCTGTCGGCATTGGCTTCGGGTTTTGTCTCCAGTACCGCCACCATTGGCAGTTTGGGCATGGAGTTGCGCACCACACAAGGGTCGTACAAGCTCCAAGCTGGGGCTGCCCTGTTGTCGTGTGTGGGCACTACCACCCAGATTCTGATCATTGGCGGCACGATCCAGCCTGCTTGGATTGTGCCGTTGTGGCTGCCTGCACTGGCGGGTAGTTTGGTAGCAGCCCTTTGGGGTGGGTGGATGGTATGGCGCCATGCCGCGCCCCCCGGCAGTGAGGTGGCTGGCTCCAAGACGCCAGATACCAAACTGTTTCGCTTGCGTGATGCCGCTTTGATTGTGTTGTTGCTGACAGCCATCCAAGCGGGCGTCCACGGGTTGCGTTTGTGGTTGGGCGATGCTGGGGTGATGGCCGGTACTTTGGTCGCGGCACTGGCCGATATCCATGCCGTCACGGCAGCATTGTTGACGATTGGTATGCCTGGCACCCAAGAGGCCACCAATATTGTTTGGGCGTTGGGCGCAGCGATGCTGGTGCATGCTTTTAGCAAAAGCGCGGTGGCCTGGGCCAGTGGGGGCTGGCGCTATGCGCTGGCATTGGCGCCGGGTCTGTTTGCCCATACTTTTGCATTTGTGGGCATTTTGATGTTGGTGACGTTGCGCGGCTGAAATGGCCTTGCCGCTCGACTACAGCTCCCCCAAGTAGGCAGAACGCACCTTGGGGTCGGCCAATAGTTCTTGCCCTGAGCCGGTCAGGGTGATGCGGCCAGACTCCATCACATAGGCCCGTTGTGAAAATTCCAGTGCCAAGGTGGCGTTTTGCTCTACCAGCAAAATCGTCACCCCTTCGGCAGCCACTGAGCGAATCACCTCAAAGATTTTTTCTACCACCAAGGGGGCCAGCCCCATCGATGGCTCATCTAGCAGCAGCAAGCGCGGGCGTGACAACAAAGCCCGGCCAATGGCGACCATTTGCTGCTCTCCGCCCGAGAGCGTACCGGCCACTTGGCGCAGGCGCTCCTTCACCCGTGGCAGCATGGTAAACACCCGCTCTATATCGGCCTCAATGGCGGCAGCACCATCGCGGCGGGCATAAGCGCCCATGCGCAGGTTTTCTTCTACCGTCAGGCGGGTAAAAATGCCCCGGCCCTCGGGCACTAAGGCAATGCCTTGGCGCAAGCGGTGGTGCGTGGGTAGCCGCTCAATGCCACTGCCTTCATAAAGCAAACGGCCTTGGCTGAGGGGCAACAAACCGGCAATGGCGTTGAGGGTGGTGGTTTTGCCAGCACCATTGGCACCAATCAGTGACACCAGCTCGCCGTGGTGCAGTAGCAAGTCTATGCCCTTCACAGCCAAGATGGCCCCATAGGCTACCTGCACCTCTTGCAATTGCAACAAGGGTGGTTGCTCATTCATGCGCTGGCTCCTGTGCTGGTGGCTGCCACTGGAGGATGGCTGGGCCGCCCTAAGTAGGCGGTGATCACGGCCTCGTTTTGTTGCACTGCCGCAGGCACATCTTCGGCAATTTTGCTACCAAAATCCAACACGGCAATGCGGTCGCACAAGCCCATCACCAGTTTGACATCATGCTCAATCAACAGCACGGTGATGCCATCGTGGCGGATGGTTTGCACCAACTCGCGCAGCCGGGCGGTTTCGGTGGCGTTCATCCCTGCCGCCGGTTCATCCAAGGCCAGCAGTTGTGGCTCGGTCGCCAGCGCACGCGCAATTTCTAGGCGGCGCTGATCGCCATACGATAGATTGCGTGCGAGGGTGTCGGCAAAGCGTTCAATGCCCACGTATTTGAGCAGTTCGTAAGCTCGCTCGGTAATCAGGTCTTCTTCCATGCGGGCCGCGTGGGTCTGCCAGAGGATAGACCACAGATTGGCCCGCGTGCGAATGTGGTGCCCAGTCATCACGTTCTCTAGCGCCGTCATTTCACGAAACAGGCGGATATTTTGGAAGGTGCGCGCAATGCCTGCCGCCACGATTTCATCGGGGCTGCCTGCGGGCAACTCCGTACCATTGAACACCAGCTCGCCACCATCGGGGGTATAAGCGCCCGTCAAGACGTTAAAAAAGGTGGTTTTGCCTGCGCCGTTGGGGCCAATCAGGCCATAAATCTCGCCCTTGCGGATGGTCAGGGACACCTCTGACAAGGCTTGCAGACCGCCAAAACGTTTGGTGATGTGGCGTGCCTCTAGCAAAGAGATCATGGTGTACCCTCCTTGCCAAGCACCTGCTGTGGGCGCGAATAGCGGCTATACGATGGAATCAAACCCGCTGGCCGCCACAGCATCATGCCAATCATGGCCAGCGATAGCAGCAGCATCCGCAGCACTTCGGGGTCTAGCAGTACCTGATTGAATACCGCCTGCTGCACTGGCACGGCCAAGTGGCGCAAAATTTCGGGCAGAAAGCTCAATAACAAAGCGCCCGTAATCACCCCAGCCAAATTGCCCATGCCGCCAAACACCACCATCGTCAGCACAGCAATCGACTCCATCAGCGAAAAGCTCTCGGGCGAGACAAAGCCCTGAAACGCGGCAAACAGGCCACCAGCCACACCGCCAAAGGTAGCCCCCATGCCAAAGGCCAGCAGCTTCATGTTGCGTGTGTTGATGCCAATGGCCTTGGCGGCCAGCTCATCATCGCGAATAGCGGCCCAAGCCCGGCCCATGCGCGACACTTGCATCCGCTGCACCAGCACAATCGACAGCACGACACAGATTAAAAACACGTAGTAATACAACAACAGGGAGGGGATGGTGATGCTGTCGCCAATCTTCAAGGGCCGCGAAATATCCCAGCCAAACAGCACCAGCGGGTCAATCATGTTGATGCCTTGGGGGCCGTTGGTGATGTTGATGGGGTGGTTGAGGTTATTCATGAAGATACGAACAATCTCGCCAAACCCTAATGTGACGATGGCTAAATAGTCCCCCCGTAGCCGCAGTGTGGGCAAGCCCAACACCACCCCAGCCAGTGCGGCAAAACAAGCCCCCAGCGGCAGCACTACCCAAAACGGCCAGTGCAAATCAAACTGTGGCGAGCCTAAAAAAGCAAAGGTGTAAGCACCTACGGCGTAAAAGGCGATGTAGCCCAAATCGAGCAAACCGGCAAAGCCTACCACCAGATTGAGGCCAATTGCCAGCATGACATAGAGCATGGCAAAGTCCAGCACCCGCACCCAAGTGCGGCCAAACAGCAGCGCCAGCAAAGGCGCGCCCAGTGCCAATGCCAACAGCAACCAGCGGGCGGCCACAGGGTTGCGCTTGCCAATCCAAGGCAGGGCCAGAGCAATATCGTTCATGGTGTGCGGCCTCAGGCGCGGTCGGCCACACGCTCACCCAACAGCCCCGTGGGCCGGAAGATGAGCACGATGCCGAGAATAATGAAAGCAAAAATATCTTGATAGGCGGAATTGAGGTAGCCAAAAGTCCAGTCGCCGATATAGCCTGCGCCAATCGACTCCACCAACCCCAGCACCAAGCCCCCCACCACCGCACCGGCCAAATTGCCAATGCCGCCCAGCACCGCTGCGGTGAATGCCTTCAGGCCCGGAATAAAACCCATAGCGTAATGGGCCACGCCATAGTTGGCGGCATACATCATCCCGGCAATGGCCGCCAATGCCGACCCCAAAATAAAGGTGATAGAGATGATGCGGTTGGTGTCCACCCCCATCAAACTGGCTACGCGGTGGTTCTCTGCCGTGGCACGCATGGCCCGGCCTAATGAGGTTTTGTTCACTAAAAACAGCAGCGCCACCATCAAGGTGGCTGATACCAACAAAATAATGATTTGCACTGGGGTGATAAAAACCCCATCCAGCGGCTGCAAGGGCGTGCTGGGTATTAAAGAAGGGAAGGTGTGGTAGTTGCGCCCCCAAAGAATCATCGCCAGCGTTTGCAGTAAGAAAGACACCCCAATGGCCGTAATCAGCGGTGCCAAACGCGGGGCATTGCGCAAGCGGCGGTAGGCGGTGCGCTCAATGGCATAGCCCAAAGCCATGCACACCAGCATAGCCGCCGCCAAGCCTATCAGCAAGGTAGGAATGGCCCCCAGCCCCGGCGCATGGAGCAGCAAAAAATTGACGGTGGAATAGGCTACCAGCGCCCCCACCATCAACACATCACCGTGGGCAAAGTTGATCAGGCCCAAAATGCCATAGACCATGGTGTAGCCCAGGGCAATCAGCGCATAAACGCTGCCCACCACCAGGCCATTGACAATTTGCTGGAGCAGGGTTTCCATCAGTGCATCTTTAACAAGGCTTGCCAAACCCGGCAAGCCGGGCGCGTGATTCTCTGGGGGAAGTGGGCAAATTTACCGCAGGGCTTCCCACTTGCCAGCCTTAAACTGGTACACCGTTACGGCTCCGTCTTTGATGTCGCCCTTGGCATCAAAGGCCACCGTGCCAATCACGCCAGGAAAGTTGACCTTGCCCAACTGGGCGGTGTATTTGGCTGGGTCAGCCGAGTTGGCGGCTTTCATGGCCTCGATCAGGGCCGAAGCGGCATCGTAGGCATAGGGGGCGTAAATTTGCACTGGGGCATTGAATCGCTTGCTATAGCGGGCCGTAAAGTCTTTACCGCCCGGCATTTGTTCTAGCGGCAGGCCCGGCTGGGTGCAATAGGCATTGGTGCTGATGGCATCGCCAGCCAGTTTGATGATTTCGCCTGTGCAGCCGCCATCGCCGGTGATGAACTTGCTGTTCAGCCCCAGTTGCTTGATTTGCTTGAGCATCGGGCCGCCTTGGCTGTCCATGCCGCTGTACACAATCACATCGGGGCTTTGTGCCTTGACGCGGGTCAGGATGGCTTGGAAGTCGGTGGCTTTATCGCTGGTGAACTCGCGCCCAGTCACGGTGCCGCCGCTGGCCTTGACGGCTTTTTCTACCTCGTCGGCCAAGCCTTGGCCGTAGGCGGTGCGGTCGTCAATGATGGCAATTTTCTTGCCCAGTTGGGTGGCTGCATATTTGCCGATGGACAGCCCCTGCTGCACATCGTTGGCAATGGTGCGGAAGGTGGCCTTAAAGCCTTGTTGGGTCAGTTTGGGATTGGTCGAGGCGGGCGACACTTGGGGCAGGCCCGCATCGTTGTAAATGCGCGAGGCTGGAATAGAAGCCCCCGAATTCAGGTGGCCCACCACGCCTTTGACGCCGCTGTCGGCCAGCCGCTGCGCCACCGTGGTGGCGGTGCGGGGGTCGGCTTGGTCGTCTTCGGCTTGCAGTTCAAACTTGACTTTTTTGCCTGCCAGCGTCACCCCTTTGGCGTTGTACTCCTCAATCGCTAGGCGGGCACCGTTTTCGATGTCTTTGCCCAAGTGGGCTTGGCTGCCCGTTAAAGGGGCAGCAACGCCGATTTTGACAACTTCTTGCGCCTGGGCCACTGTAGTGAGCAAACCCAAAATCGCGATAGAGACCAGACTACGCTTCATGAATATTCCCCTGCATCAAGATCAATGGTGAATGAAAGCTACGCGTACAAAGCGCCCCGACGGGCAATGTCGAGGGCCGCACAGACTATACGCAAAAACCATGCCTTATCTAGGGATTTTGTGGCAAGGGTATGCCCTGAGTCTGGAGCCGATAATCGCCCTATGACCTCCATCCCCGCGCACCGCGCCACCGATTTCAGCGCCTTGGCGCTCAGCCCGGCCACCCTGGCCAATCTGCAACAACTGGGCTACTTGCAAATGACCCCGATCCAGGCGGCGAGCCTGCCAGCTGCTTTGCAGGGGCAAGACCTGATCGCCCAAGCCAGCACGGGTAGTGGGAAAACGGCCGCTTTTGGGCTGGCCCTGCTGGCACGGCTCAATCCGCGCTGCTTTGGTGTGCAAGCCTTGGTGCTGTGCCCCACGCGTGAGCTGGCCGACCAAGTGAGTGCTGAAATTCGGCGCTTGGCGCGTGCGGCAGACAACATTAAGGTGGTGACGCTGTGTGGTGGTGTGCCCTTGCGTGGACAAGCACAAAGCCTGTCGCATGGCGCGCACATTGTGGTGGGCACACCGGGGCGTGTCATGGATCATCTGGAGCGCCAAAACTTGGCCCTGGATCAACTCAATACCTTGGTGCTGGACGAAGCCGACCGCATGTTGGACATGGGGTTTTTTGACGATATTGCCACCGTGGCCCGCCAATGCCCCAAGGTGCGCCAAACGCTGTTGTTTTCGGCCACCTACCCCGAAGGGATTGCCAAACTCAGCCAGCAGTTCATGCAGAACCCGCAGCAAATTACGGTGCAGGCACAGCACAGCGCCAGCAAAATTGACCAGCGTTGGTTTGAAGTGAAAGAAAGTGAGCGTCTGCATGCCGTTGGGCAATTGTTGGCGCACTTCCGCCCCGAATCCACATTGGCCTTTTGCAACACCAAACAACAATGCCGTGATGTCGTGGCGGTGTTGCAGGCCCAAGGCATCAGTGCTTTGGCCTTGTATGGTGAGCTAGAGCAACGCGAGCGCGACCAAGTGCTGGTGCAGTTTGCCAACCGCAGTTGCTCGGTGCTGGTAGCTACCGATGTGGCCGCACGCGGCTTGGATATTGCCCAACTGGCCGCCGTTATCAACGTAGACGTCACGCCCGACCCCGAGGTGCATATTCACCGCATTGGCCGCACAGGCCGGGGCGATGCCGAAGGCTTGGCGCTCAATTTGGTCAGCATGGATGAGATGGGCAGCGTAGGCAAAATTGAAGTGCTGCAAGGGCGCCCTTCGGAGTGGACGCCCTTGGCTGGGCTTACCCCTGCCCCCGGTGGCCCCCTTGTGCCTCCCATGGCTACGGTACAAATTATTGGCGGGCGCAAAGAAAAAATCCGGGCCGGTGATGTGCTGGGTGCCCTGACGGGCGAGATGGGCTTTACGCGCGAGCAGGTAGGCAAAATCAATGTGAATGAGTTTTCTACCTATGTGGCGGTGGAGCGCGGCGTGGCTGCCCAAGTGGTAAATCGTTTGAATGCGGGCCGTGTCAAGGGCAAGAGTGTTAAGGCACGGCTGGTATAAGGCTGGGCTTTGCCACTGCCTTGTCTGAACAGGCCATGTTGATATCCCCTCCTGCTGCATTACTTGCATGGTTGACACCCCGCAACTTGTTGTGGGCCTCTGTGGGGATGGCACTGACCACTATGGCCCTCAAAACGCTGGCTTGGTATGTGACCGGCTCAGTGGGCCTGTTGTCCGATGCGATGGAGTCTTTGGTCAACTTGGCCAGTGCCATGTTTGGTGTCACGATGGTGACAGTGGCGGCCCAGCCTGCGGATGACAACCACCCCTATGGGCACCATAAGGCAGAGTATTTCGC
The DNA here is from genome assembly GCF_042652905.1 of Giesbergeria sinuosa. Taxonomy (NCBI): domain Bacteria; kingdom Pseudomonadati; phylum Pseudomonadota; class Betaproteobacteria; order Burkholderiales; family Comamonadaceae; genus Giesbergeria; species Giesbergeria sinuosa. The sequence goes on from NZ_JBHSHJ010000001.1 coordinate 395,429, forward strand.
CTCCGGTTTTGAGGGCATGCTTATCTTTGTGGCGGCAGGCGCCATTTTGTGGACTGCGGTGGAGCGTCTGCTAGCGCCCCAACCTCTGGCGCAAATGGGCTGGGGTTTGGCCTTGTCCGTGTTTAGCTCGCTGCTCAATGGTGGTTTGGCCTGGGTTATGTTGTGGGCATCACGCCGCCATCGCTCTATTGCACTGGAAGCCGATGCCCGGCATTTGTTCACCGATGTCTGGACTTCTGCGGGGGTTGTGCTGGGGTTGGGGGCGGTTGCCCTGACGGGCTGGAATTGGCTAGACCCGATAGTGGCTATTGGGGTAGCGTTGAACATTCTTAAAGAGGGGGTGCATTTGGTGTGGCGCTCCTCCCAAGGGCTGATGGATGAGGCGGTGGAGCCGCAAGTGCGTGACACTATCCAACACACCTTGACGGCTTTTTTGCACCAACACAATGCCGGTGCGACACCTGCGGGTTGTGTGCGCTTTGACCACATCACGACCCGCATGGCAGGTCAGCGCCGATTTGTGGAATTGCACATGCATATTCCTGGGCATTGGACGTTGACCCATGCCGCCGAACTGCGTGGACAGGTGGAGCAAGCACTGATGCAGGCGGTGCCTGGTCTGCGCGCTAGGATTGAGCTGTTACCCTGCCATGTGGAGTCTTACCTTGATCCTGCCGATATGTCGGAGCCTTCCCCATGATGAGCCTTTTGCAACGCGTGCGCCAAGCCCATGTAGACATTGAGGGGCAGGTGGTGGGCCGTATTGGCCCCGGTTTGTTGGTGCTGCTGTGTGCCGAACGTGGCGACACCCAAGCCCAGGCCGACCGATTGTTGGCCAAGTTGCTCAAGCTGCGCATCTTCAGTGATGAGGCTGGCAAGATGAACCGCAGTCTGCAAGATGTGCAAGGTGGTTTGCTGGTCGTGAGCCAATTCACGCTGGCAGCCAATACCAATACGGGCAACCGGCCTAGCTTTACCCAAGCAGCCTCCCCCGAGGAGGGGCGACGCTTGTATGACTACTTTGTGCGCCAAGCCAAGGCCATACACCCTGTGGTGCAGACAGGTGAGTTTGCAGCCGACATGCAGGTGCATCTAGTCAATGATGGCCCCGTAACCATCCCATTGCGCATGGCACCCGACCTCCCTACAAACGGGGGGCCGTGAACTTGAGGCTTAGTTGGCGTAGTACCCTGGCTGCGCCACCGATTGTGGCTTGGCCGTGGGCAGTTCAAAGGCGCCAGCGGGGAGTGCATCGCTGTTGAGGGCTGGCGTGGTGGTGTTGTTCAACAACATGCCCCGCAACTTTTGCAAACTCTCTTGGAAAGAGCCGGTCAGGCGTTCACCTTCAGCACGGTTGGTGACGATATAGGGCGTGATAGTGATGAGCAGTTCGGTCTTGTCACGCACCTTTTTGGTGGAGCCAAACAGGCCACCAAAAACGGGAATGTCTTTGAAGCCTGGCACGCCCGTGACCACGTTGTTGCCCTTGTTCTGAATCAGACCGGCCAGCATGATGGTCTTGCCGTTCTCAATGGTCACATCGGTGGTGACTTTGCGCTTAGAAAAGCTGGGGTACTCTGAGCCGCCGGTAGTGACTGGATTACCCACGCTGCTGACCTCCTGAGAGATGCTCAGGGATACATTGCCCGACGAGGTAATGCTGGGCTTGACCTCTAGCAAAATGCCTGTTGGACGGTATTGCACTGAGTTGGACGTAGAAAAAGAGCTGCTCAACAAAGTGCCGCTGGACGGGGTAGATACGGTTTGTGTGATGACCGGAATTTCGTCGCCCACTTCCACCTTGGCAACCTTGCCGTCACTGGCCAGCACATGGGGTGTGGACAAGATATTCACGTCTGTATCTTGGCCCAACAAATTCAACATGCCAATCACTTGTCCGGCACTGCCAAAGATTGCATAGTTGAGACCCGAGCCGGAGCCAGCTACTGCGGGCGTGGCACCACTGGCACTGCTGACATTGGGCTTGATGGCCCCTTCCAGACCCACAAAGCCGGGCCAGCTCTTACCGTTGTACGACAGTGCCGACTTGAGCCACCACTCCACACCGTATTGCAGGGTATCGGTCAGGGTGACTTCGGCCACCATCACCTGAATCAGCACTTGGCGGGGCACAGAATCAAGGCGCTCCAGCACTTTGCGAATCTGTTGGTAGTCTGGTGCCGAGGCCCGAATAATCAGGGAGTTGGTCACCTCATCGGCAATGACCTGCACCGAGCCACCCAGCCCCGTACCTGTGCCGGTGCTGCCCTGTGCGCTGGGCACATTGCCGCCGCGTTCAATGGTGCGCGTGGTGCCTGCGGCGGCGGCGTTGGCCGTGCTGCCGGTGCTGCTGCCCCCCAAAGTTCCGGTAGTGCCAGCACTGGAGTTGCCAAAGGCCGAACTGTTGGCCGATGGCAGGGTGGAAGCACCTGCATTGCCCGCCGGTGCTGCGGCGCCTCCAAACAATTGCTGCAAGATGCCCGATAGATGTTGGGCATTGCTGTTGACTACTGGATAGACATGCACATAGGCACCCAGGCCATTGCGCGGCTCGGCGTCCAATGTCTTGACCCAGTGCTCGGCGGCTTGCATCAGCTTGTCGTTGGCCGTGGCTACGAGCAACGCATTCATGCGCACCACGGGCAGCACGTACACTTTGCTGGCATCGGTTCCGGCCCAGTTGAACAACCCTGAGGTTTTGAACAAGCCATCAATTTCCTTGGCCATATCATTGGCCTCGGCGTGCTCGATGGGCAACAGCTTGATCTGGACATGGTTGAAATAGTCCACATCCAGCGTTTTGACCATTTCAATGATTTTGTCTACATTGGCCTGCCGGTCGGTCACGATCAAGTGCTTGTTGGCCGCATCGTTGGTAATGGCGGCTTGGGGGCCAACAAAGTTGCGCAGTGTATTGACCAGCTGGTTGGCTTGCACAAAGCGCAGTGGAATGATCTGCATGACCATAGAGGCGGGCCCGACGCCTTGTTTGCCCACCGAATCGCGCACGGCAGTAGCGTCGCGCAGCACCTTGTAGGTTTTGCCTTGGCGCACGATAGCAATATTGCTGGTAGACAGTGCTGTCTCTAGTGCGCTAAAGATGTCGGCCATGCTGATGGCCCCAGTGCTTTTGAGCGTGACCCGGCCCTGTACGGATGGATCAATGATGTAGTCGAGCTTCAGAATATCGCCCAGCACGACCTGCAACACATCATAGATGTCGGCGTTGTCAAATTTGAGCGTCACGCCAGGATTAGGCGTATTGGATAGCTCTGCCCCCGATGGGGGGGGCGCACTGCTGGTGGCAGCACCGGGTGTTGGGGTGCTGGCGGGGGCGGCGGCGTCTGCGCTCGGTGGCTTGGCAGTGGGGTTGGGGGCCGTATTGCTTGGAGGGGGTGCTGCTGATGGGGTTGTGGGTGCCGGTTTGTGGGTTCCCAACAGCGTGGAGAGGGGGGTGTTGCCTGCCGCCTCTGGCGTTACCGGTGCCGCCTTGTCAGGGGGGGTGGGGGTGGCCGCACGCATCGGCTGTCCGGTGAAGGGGTTGACCAGTGGTTGTGGCTGTGCCAGCACGGTGGAGGCCATAAGAGCCACACCGGGGGCCAACAGGCTGGCTATGGCGATTTTGCGTAGCACGGGAGGGGACAGTTTGTTCATTGTTGCTTACGAGAATTCTGGGGATCGCTGTTGCCTTTGGCGCCAGCGGCAGCTACGGTGTCAAATCCGGCGGGCATGGGGTTCATGTGCAGGCCTGTCAGACGCAGGCTAATGTCCAACTGCTGACCGCCACGTTGGGGGTCTTGCACCACTTTGAGTTCCAGATTTTCTACGCCGATCTGTTGGGGTGAACGGGCCAAGGCCGCTTGCAGACGGGGCAGTTGCTGCGGTACACCGTTGAAGTGCGCTGTCATGGCAATGCGGCTGACCACAGTATTGATGGGCGTGTCTTGGATGTCGGTGAATTCGATGCCATCAAAATACAACGATTGCAGCAGTTGTTGCAACTGCGCCTGCATTTTTTGCGTGGCGGCCTGAACATCGGCCTCGACAAACAGTTTTTGCTGTAGTGGCAGGAATTCTGGTTCCAGTTTTTCGTGGCTGGTCGTGATCTTTTTGTTCAGCTCCAGCACGCTCTGGTTGTTTTCTGCCGTCATCTGTTGGTCGAGTGTTTCTTCGCGCTTTTCTAGGTAGCCACCCACATGCTCATCGAACAGGGAGGCCAGCAGCAACAGCACCACGACCGGAAAGGCAAAATATTTGATACCGTGTTCACGGTAAACACGTTGGACGGCACGTTTCATGGTTGGGCGGCCTTTGCTGGCGCAGTGGCTGGAGTAGCCTCCGCAGGCACCTGTGCGGGTGTGGCCTGTTTTTCTGTCTGTAGATGAATGGTGATGTCCTGCTGGGAGGCCAGAAAATCGGGCACAGGCATCTCAGTAAAAGGTTGGTATTCTGGCAAAGGATGCTCGTGCAGCCATTGCACGGCCGCTTCGTCACCCGTACCGGCCATCAACACCTTGTGGGCATCTAGTCGTAAATAGAGCAATGCTGCTGGCGCAGGAGGAAACACGGCCAATACTTGGGGCAGCGGTGGCAGTGTCAGACTCTCTTTCTCCTGTGCTTGGACGGCCTGCACTACGTCGGCCATCCACAATGTTTTGGCCTTGAGCAGTTTGGCTGCCTCGACTTTAGGGGCTTCTTTGCGCAGGCTCTCATGTGCTTGTTCAATCTGGCGTTCGAGCTTGCCATCGTGCCAGAGCATGCCAGCCAGACCCACCAGACCGACCACCCCCCACACCATGCTCCAGAAGTTGATTTTCTGCACCAGATACTGGTGGGTGGCTTGCAAGACGATGCCCCCGTATGGGGAGCGCCACAGTTGCTCCAACAAGGTAGCCTCAGACTGGGCCGGAAGGGGCTGGGTGGGGTGGTGCCAATCGTTGCCCACTGGCAGGCAGTCGGTGGACGCCCACAAGCCGACAGCACCCTCTTTGTGGCCCACTGTGCCTTCGGGCAAACTTGCCAGTTCGATTTTGAGCAAGCCCCCCAAGCCCTCAGCAAGGGCTGCAGGCTCGACGATGCGGCTGCGCAGTATGGCTCCATCTGGGGCAAAAATATGCAAAGAATGGGGTTGCCCTTTGTCCCCTTCGAGCACCATGCAAATTTGCCCTTTGGCCTGGCTAGACAAAGGCTGGAACAGTTGTGCCCGAGAAAAAAGCTCCACTGCCTGTAAACCACAGGCTGCGGTGATGCGCTCGATTTCGGCAACCCAGTCTTTGTGTATCCAGAGCAAGGATTTTTCTGTGCCTTGACCAAAGTGGGTGGTTTGGGTCAGAACGTTGCTGGGGGCAAAGGGTAGCAACGAGCCCACTTCTGCGCTGGCAGTGGCTGGGGTGGGCGCCAGTACGCCCATGATGTCACCTGCCAGCACCCAATGCACATCGCTGGATGCCGGAATTTGCCATTGCTGGCTGCACTCCTTCAGTGCAGACTGCACCTTCTGTAGGTAGTCATCCCCCTCGGGCAATGGGGTCTGGTGCGTGTGGGTTTGCTTCCAGCCCAGCCAGCCACGCCGAAAGTGCAGCACATGCAGGCAGCCAGGAGAGAGAGAGACGACCAGCTGGTGTCGTCGTGGTGGAGGAATGAGCCGATTGTGCATGGGGTGAGAAGCGTCAAAATCCTAAAATTGATCGTCAATGGTGTGTAGTGACTTCAAAAGGGCAGGTGGCGTTCTGTCCATTGGTCACCCACTTGCAGTGCCCCGTTTTTTTGAACCACTGTAGCCACGAGGGTATTGCCGCCCACTACGGGTTTGGCCCGGTGCAAGCGGGCGCGCAGCGTTAGCACAGGGCTGTCGGGCGTGGTCGCTGTCAGGCCGCTGCCCTGAAGCCATGCCTGAAACTGTGCTGGTGCCACAGCACCTGCGCGCCGCCACTGGGTCAACTGCTGCAGTTGTTCATCGCTGACATGACCCAGCACTTTGAACAGTGGCAAGGGAGTCAGGTCTCGGTCTACTTTTTTTTGCTCAGAGCCAACTACCAGCCAATGTCGCAAGCCTTGGGCGCCTGTGCCGGTGCCAGTGGACACCATGTAGCGTGGTATGTCGGGCCATTCCAGCAATTCTTGCAGACTGGCAAACCCAGCCCCACCCCGCATCCGGATCAGCTCCTGTTTGAACTCCACCAAGCGAGCCGCCAAGGTTTGGGCAGTTTGGGGGGAGGAGGCACCCAGCAGAACAAAAAGTCGCTGCCATTCCAAGGTTGTCAGTGTATTGGCATCGGGCAGCCCGCTGCTGTCTTCAATCAGCACATCAATGTGGTGCTGGCCTACAGCAATGGTGTAGGGCGTTGTTTGGGGGTGCCAGCGTTGCCAGTTGCGCAGCAATTCATCACGGGGGTCAAGTTGTAGCGCATCCACCGCAGAGGCGATGGCGAGTTGGGCCGTGGCATATTGCACCGCGCCTTGCAAGGCATAGTTCTCTTGGAGCAGTTCTTTTTCTCGTGCCAGCAGTTGGGTGTCTAGCCGCAGGGCTGCACTCACACCCAGCACCAGTGTGGAAACCACAGCCAGCAAGCCCAGCGCAAACAGCAACACATAACCTTGCTGTCGGCGGTCAGCACGGGAGTGGTGGCGGTGCAATCGTGGCAATGGTGGCATCAACGGGCTCCATCCCGATGGGCGGTATAGACCACCGCAGGCACATCGGCGTGCAAACCTGACAAAGCCAGACGCATCAGACGAGGGGGGGGTTGTTGGGCATCCCAGCCTTGTATCCAGCGCGGTTGGGGCTTGCCCTGTGCGTCCAGACCTTGCAACAGAAATGAGAAAGCACAGACTTGCAATGCAGAGGCCAGCACCTTGCGCGGGCCGTTGGGTTCGGTGGGGGGGCGCCGGGCTGCCGAGGTGCCTAGGGCCGTGGCTGGGGGCAGGGGCTGCGCTTGGTATACCAGAGACCAGCCTTTGCTGCCCGCTGTGGGCTCACAGCTGTAGCGTACCCTGGCCAGTGGCAGGCTGGCATTTTGTGCGGGCAGTAAGGGGTGTGCAGTATCAAATTCCAGCATGGCACCATCGGAGTGCACCCGCAGACCCCGCCCGGCCCATTCGTGGTGCAGAATGCGCTCCACCGCCCGAACGCTGTCTCGGGCAGGGGTGCGGGCCTGATGGCGGGCATAAAAATCCGAGGCCATCGACAACGCAATAGTTCCCACCATCGCCACCAGTGAGGACAAGGCCAGGGCGACAATCAGTTCCAGCAGCGTAAAACCCTGCTGTGGGTGTCTGGGCAACAGCCGTCTCGTCATGGTTTGGGGGGCGTTGTGCCTGCCGGGGGAGGCGTGGGAGCCGAGGGCGCTGCATTGTCCAGACGGTAAGTGACCAGCCGATACGACTGGGGTGCCGTTTTCGGCCCCCAGAACACTTCAATTTCTACCGTCTGCAATTTTTGGGTAAACCCGGTGAGTTTGGCCTGTTGTCGTGGTTCCAGCAAGGGTACAGGGCGTATTTGGACGCGATAGCCCAGATCCATGCCTGCAAAGCGTTCTTCTCCAGCATCGGCTGCCAGCAGGTAGTCTGGGTGGCTGAGCACCTCGTCAAGTTTGGCTTGGGCCAGTGCCATGGCTGCCGCATGGGCGGTGGATTTGGCCTCTAATTGTGTGCTGCCAGAGATGGCAGTGAACGCAATCGCCAGACCAGAACCCAGCAATACCATCGCCACTAGCACTTCAAGCAGGGTGAAGCCTTGCTGGCGCTGGTGGGTAGTTTTAGGGGGCAGCTGCCACCCAGTCTTGTCGTTCAATGCGGCCACTGATTTTTGCCAAATGAAAGATTTGCTGCATTCCTGTGGGAGTACGGATCAGGAAACGGGCCTCAGACAGACTGCCATCGGGATAAAACACCAGCGGCATGGCTGCCATCACCTCATCAGAGGCAGGCCGGAACTGGTAGCCAGGCGGCAGTTCTAGCACTGGGCGCCGTTCTTGGGCTGCCAATTGCAGCACGATGGCGTGGTGCTTGAAGTCCACCAGCGCCTGCACAGTGCCTCCACCCAGCACAGCCTTGTTGCGTAAACGCTTCAGATCAAGTTGGGTTCGGTCTAGCCAGTGCTTCTCATTGGCACGCAGGGCCATTTTGTCTACCGACACAATAGCCAGCCCCGTACCAATACCGATCAGCACCAGCACCAGCAGCAGTTCAATCAGCGTAAAACCCGATGACCTGAGCACAGCAGGGTGGCGGCAGGCCAAGGGGTTCACTCCCAACTGTTGATGTCGGCGCTGTCGCCGGTGCCTCCCTCTTTGCCATCGGCACCCAACGACGACAGCTCGTAGTCTGCCTTTTCGCCTGGTGCCTTATAGACATAGGAATTGCCCCAAGGGTCTTTGTCTACCCGTTTTTTCAGGTAGGGGCCACGCCATTTGAGTGCCTCGGCCTGATCAGCGGGTTTGTCCGATAGGGCACGAAGACCCTGCTCGGTGCTCGGGTAGCGCGACATATCCAGCCGGTATGTGTCCAGCGCCGCACCCACCATCTCAATTTGGGTGCGGGCCGCTTTGATTTTGGACGAATCGAGTTGCCCAAACAAGCGGGGGCCAACCAGCGAGGCCAGCAGACCCAAGATCACCATGACGATCAGCAGTTCGATCAGTGTGAAGCCGCGCGAGTGGCGCGCAGAGAAAGACGAGTTCTTGTGGTGGAATAGCATGTGTGTCAAAGCCTGCTCACAAAGGCATGTCATTGATCGAAAAAATGGCGGTTAGCATCGAAACCACAATGCCCCCAATCAGGCCGCCCATTAGCAGAATCATCATGGGTTCAAACAGGGCTACCAGATTGCGGGTGGCTTTCTGGATGTCCTTCTCATACTGGTCTGCCACCTTGATGAGCATGGTGTCTAGCGCCCCCGACTCTTCCCCTACAGTGGCCAATTGCCCTAGCAGTTTGGGAAAGAACGGATCAGCACGCACTGGCGCTGACACGCCCCGGCCTTCTTGTACTGCACGCACCAATCGATCCAGCGCCTTGCGCAGGGGGATGTGGTCGGTCAACTCACGCACGATGCGCATCCCGGTGAGTATCGGAACCCCGCTCGACAGCAGAGTTCCCCAAGTGCGGCACACATGGGCCAACTGCACCTTCAGCAGCAGTGGCCCCAGCACCGGCAGGCGCAACAGTGTCAGTTGCCAGCGTTCACGCCACAACTCATCGCGCAGCGCCATCATGAAGCCCACGACTGCCAGCACCAGCCCGATGACAAAGAAAATGCCATAAGACTTGAGAAACTCGCCCACACCAATCAAGACCGCTGCGGGCAATGGCAGGCTCTGGTTCATGTCCGAAAAGATTTGGCCGAACTTGGGCAGCACAAACACCGTCAGACCGAGCAAAGCACTCATGCCAAAGACGAACAACAAGATCGGATAGATGGACGAAGTGACCAGAAACGAGCGAAACTCCATGCTACGGGTGTAAAACTCTACCAGTCGCCGCATCACTACTGGCAACACCCCGCCTTCTTCGCCGGCCCGCACCATATTGATGTAAAGCCGTGGAAACACCTTGGGGTGCTGCATAAAGGCATCGGCCAAGGTGTTGCCCTTTTCTACCTCGAGCACCACCTGCTGCATGACAGCGCGGAAATGGGCTTGCTCTAAGCTGCCGGTGCTGATGTGCAATGCCCGGTCTAGGGGCAGTCCGGCATCCAGCAAAGTGAGCAATTGTTCGGTCATTGCCAGCACATGCTTGATGCTGACCCGTTCTTGGCCCCAACGCCCTGCCGCAGGGGAGAGGGGTGAAGACGGCGTGGTTGCCGTGCGCCCTTGCGCAGCCGCAGGCAAGGCTGCACCTACAGGCCGGGCGCGCGATGGCACCGTGGCCGAGGCAGACGGCAAATCGCTCTCTGTGGTGTGGGCGGTGGGACGTGGCCTCACTGTATCTCCTGGCGCGTGACGCGGGCCAGCTCTTCCAGCGTGGTGATACCGGCCAGCACCTTGCGAATGCCATCAGCGCGCATGGTGCGCACGCCCTGCTCGAGTGCCTTTTTGCGCACCCCTTCAGCGGGGAGTTTTTTGATGATGGCCTCTTTGATGGCGGTGGTCATGGGCAGCAGTTCATAAATGCCAGTGCGACCGGTGTAGCCCGATTGTCCGCAATGGCTGCAACCGCGGCCATGAAACAGTTGTGGCACTTGATCCGCAGACACGCCTTCTTCTGCCAAAAACAGCAAGTCGGCCTCAGTGGGCACAGTAGCCTCTTTGCAATGTGGGCAGACCATACGCACCAACCGTTGGGCCACAATCAGCACCACCGAGGAGGCAATCAGGTAGCTCTCCACGCCCATGTCCATCAGCCGGTGTGCCGCACCAAAAGAATCGTTGGTGTGTAGGGTAGAAAATACCAAATGGCCTGTGAGTGCCGACTGGATGGAGATTTCGGCCGTTTCTTGGTCGCGGATTTCCCCCACCATGATGATGTCGGGGTCTTGGCGCACGATAGAACGTAGGGCACTGGCAAAGGTCAGGCCAATCTGGGATTTGACCTGAATCTGGTTGATACCATCGATTTGGTATTCCACCGGATCTTCTACCGTGATGATTTTGTTCTCTGGCACGTTAACGCAGCCCAGTGCCGCATACAAGGTACTGGTTTTGCCGCTGCCGGTGGGGCCAGTGACCAAGATCATCCCATGTGGTTGGGCAATGGCCTGCTGCAAGGCTTGTAGGGTTTCGTCGTCCAACCCCAAAGACTCTAAGCCCATCAAGCCTGGCCCTTGGTCTAACAGACGTATCACCATGCTCTCACCATACACGGTGGGTACGGTAGAGACGCGCATATCTACTTGGCGCGCGGCCACTTCCATTTTCATGCGGCCATCTTGCGGCAGGCGGCGCTCGGCAATGTTCATTTTGGCCCGCAGTTTCAGGTGCGAGATGGCCGGGGTGTACATGCGCCGAGGAGGGGGTTCTGATTCGCACAACACCCCATCGACCCGATAGCGCACACGAAACTGCTGTTGCGAGATTTCTAAGTGCAAATCAGAAGCACGGCGTTCTACAGCACGCAGGAGCAGAGCCTGCACCAAGCGTACTACGGGAGCATCCTCGGCCAGTGCCTTGAGGGTCTCTAGGTCGTCATCAGGGTTGTCGCTGCTGCTGCCCACCTCGGCTTCGGTAAAGGCATGGGCGCCAGCACTTTCTGGGTGGTAGGTTTGGGCCAACTGGGCCGTAAGCCAAGCTTTGGGCACCAGGGTCAATTGGACAGGGGCGTTAAAAAACTGCTTGAGTGCATCCAAGGCTGCCATGCGCACAGGCACGGTAGCAGCCACTTGCACTGCAGCGTCATCGACCAAGAGCGGCAATAAACCGTTGGCCCGCAGAAAATCGGGCGACAGGCCGGCCACGGGCTGTATTTGTGCCAGCGGGGGCCGTGCAGTATCGAGCACGGTGGCCCGAAGGGTGCGTGCAAACTCGGCCAGAAGTTCTGCCTCCGCAGCGTCCGTTGCGGTGCCGGGGGGATGGCTGCTCATATTCAGGGAAATGGGGATGTGTTGCCAGAGGCTGTCTGGCCACGGTTATATGGGGCCGTGGGGACAAAGGAAAAGGGGATTCAGCGTCACAGCCAACCGCTGTGGTGGTCAGGCTGACATTCTACCGATTCGGCTCTGTTGACCCTAACAGGCTATCCACCCCATACAACACGGCCATGCGCTCTAGCGCCGATGGCAGCCCACACACGCGCAGGCGGCCACCTTGTGCCACCACCGTGCGGCGGCATTCGAGCAACACCGCCAGTGCCGAGGTATCAAATTGGCGCAGTGCCGATGCGTCCAACAGCAGCTCCCCCTCGGGCTGTATGGCCAAGGCCTGTTGTAAGTCCGCCAAGGTGGTGGCGGCTTGCCGGTGGGTCAATTCTGTTGGCAGTGCCAAGGTGGGGGGCACAGGGGCGTTAACGCTTGGTGGCATTGCTCAGGTTGCGGGCCGCTAGCGATTGAATCAGGCCATCTACGCCCTTGGCGTTGATTTCTTGGGCAAACTGGGTGCGGTAGGTATCGACCAGCCATACGCCCAGCACATTGAGGTTGTAGATTTTCCAGCCAGCACCTACACCAGGGGTTTTTTCCAATCGGTAGTCCAACTGCACAGGATCGCCGCGCCCCCGCACCTCGGTGCGTACCAGCACGTCCTTGTCTTCAGGGGTGGCACGCAGTGGCTTGACGGTGATGGTTTGGTCATTGACCTGTGCCAAGGCACCCGCATAGGTGCGCACCAGCAGGGTTTTGAACTCCTCCTGTAGGCGTTGCTGTTGTTGTGTGTTGGCTTGGCGCCAGCCTGGGCCTACAGCAGCCGCCGTCATGCGGCGAAAGTTGACGTTGGGCATGATGGTTTTGTCTACCAGCATGATGATTTTGTCGATTTCACCGGCCTTGATGCTTTTGTCGGCCCGCAAAGCATCCAGCACCTCGGTGGAGAGGCGGCGGATCAAGGCGTCTGGTGCTTCATCGGCAGCTTGGGTGGGTAAACTGACCCCCATGACCAAAGCTGCCAGTGTGGTGGCGGCCCAGCGGCCCAAAAAACGTCGTTGCATGAACTTCCTTTAAAACATCCAGTGTGTGATGGCCTTATTGTTCAGGCTCTGGAGGTAGGCTGCCATCGGATGCACCCCCTGTGGTTGGGCCGTTGTTGATGCCCGCACGTTGGTTGCGTACCCGCAAAAAAACATCGCGGGTAAAGGTGTATTTTTCCAGGGCTGCGCTGTCGAGTACCTCGCCAGCACGCAAAAAATTGGCACGGGTATCGACCAGACGCAACGCGTACAGGCTGTTGCGGGTGGCGACGTCGTCTACCCCATTGAGCAAGCTGCCTTGGCGGTCTATGGGCAGGGCCAAGGTGTCGCGCACAGTGGATGGCCCTAACAAGGGCAAAACCACATAAGGGCCAGTGGGCACGCCCCAACGGCCTAAGGTCATGCCAAAGTCTTGCTTGTGTCGCTCCAAGCGCATCTCGCTGGCAATATCGAGCACCCCCCCGAAGCCCAAGAAGGTGTTGATGCCAAAGCGGAACAGACTGCTCATGGCGCCCTCACCACGCAGTTGCAGGGTGTTGTTCACAAACGACCAAGCATCGCCCAAATTGGCAAAAAAATTGCTGACGCCTGTGCGGGCCAGCGCAGGCACCGCCTGTTGGTAACCCGTGGCGACGGGTTTGAGCACGGCCTCATCCAATGCGTCATTGAATTGGCTCATGCTGCGGTTGTAAGACTCAAAGGGGTCTTGTGGATGGGCCTGTGGGTGGGTGGCACAACCGGCCAGCACCAAGGTGGAGACGGCCAAGGCACCCATCCAACGGCGGGCCAGGGGGTAAGGAGCCTGACTGTGGCAGGCGGTAGCAGGAGGGAGAGTGGATGTCATTATTTTTTGTTGTCTGTGGTGGCGGGCTCGGACTCGGCGGCCTTGCTAAACAGGAACTGGCTGATCAGGTTTTCCAGCACCACAGCCGATTGGGTGGCCGTTACTACATCACCAGAGGCCAGAGAGGCTTCATCGGCCCCAGCCTCGATGCCAATATATTGCTCACCCAGCAAACCGCTTGTGAGAATTTTCAGCGAACTGTCTTTGGGGAAAGCGTAACGCTTTTGCAACATCAGTGTGACTTGGGCTTGGAAGGTTTTGTCATTGAACGTGATGGATTCAACCCGGCCCACCACCACGCCAGCACTGCGCACCGCTGCCTGGGGCTTGAGTCCGCCGATGTTGTCAAAACGTGCTGTGACACGGTAGCCCGACTCAAAGTTGAGCGTGAGCAGGTTGGCCGATTGCAAGGCCAGGAATACCAGCGCCAGCGCCCCCAGCATGACAAACAGGCCCACCCAGACATCGTTCTTGGATTGCTGCATTGATTCTTCTTTCTTGTGACGCACGCCATGGCAGGCGTCAGATACTGAACATGGTGGCTGTGAGCACAAAATCCAGCCCCAGCACCGCCAATGAGGCCATCACTACGGTGCGTGTGGTAGCCCGTGAAACCCCCTCGGGGGTGGGGTTGGCGGTGTAGCCTTGGAGCAGTGCCACAAAGGTGACGGTAAAACCAAAGGCCACGCTTTTGATGACACTGTTGCCCAGATCACTGAACACATCCACCCCGCCCTGCATTTGGCTCCAGAAGGCGCCACCGTCCAGGCCCAGCATGGGTACAGCCACAGCCCAGCCACCCATCACGCCCACGGCATTGAACACCAGTGAGAGCACGGGCATGGCTATGACACCCGCCCAGAAGCGCGGTGCCAGAATGCGTTGCACGGGGTCTACGGCCATCATCTCCATGGCACTGAGTTGCTCACCGGCCCGCATTAGGCCAATTTCTGCGGTGAGGGAAGTGCCTGCCCGCCCTGCAAACAGCAACGCGGTGATGACGGGCCCCAGTTCGCGCAGCAGGCTCAGGGCCACCAGTTGGCCCAGTGCCTCGGTGGAGCCAAAGTCCTGCAAGGTGTAGTAGCCCTGCAAGGCCATGACGAAACCCACAAACAGACCAGACACTGCAATGATGGCCAGCGAGTAGTTGCCCAAAAAATGCACTTGGTCACGCACCAGCCCAGGGCGTGCCAATGTGGCGGGCAGCAGTTGCAGCAAGCGGCCCAGCAGTCGGGCACTTTGGCCTGTGGCAGCGAGCTGGCGGCGCACAGCCAAACCTACAGTGGCAGGGTGGTACCAGCTCATGGGTGGCCTTTGTCTATGGGGCCAAAATCCTGCGCCACATGGGGGCCAGGGTAGTGGAATGGCACGGGCCCAGTGGGCAGGGCGTGAACAAACTGGTGTACCAGTGGGTCAGTGCTGTGGCGTACGTCGTTGGGGGTGCCTTGGGCCGCAACGGTACCAGGGCCAAGAATCACCACATGGTCGGCAATCTGAAAGGTGATTTCTACATCGTGCGAGACGATGATGGTGGTTAACCCCATGGCATCATTGAGTTGGCGGATCAGCTGTGCTGCCGTCCCTAAAGAAATGGGGTCTAACCCGGCGAAGGGTTCGTCGTACATCACCAGCTCTGGGTCGAGGGCAATCGAGCGAGCCAAGGCCACCCGTCGGGCCATGCCCCCAGAGATTTGGGCTGGCATCAGGTCGCGTGCGCCACGCAAGCCCACTGCATGTAGCTTCATGAGCACAATGTCACGGATCAGGGCAGCCGGAAGGTTGGTGTGCTCACGCAACGGAAAAGCCACGTTGTCAAACACCGTCATATCGGTAAACAACGCACCAAACTGGAACAACATGCCCATGCGCCGACGGGCTGCATACAGTGCATTGGTGTCCATGCGGCCTACCTCTTGGCCATCAAACAGCACCTGTCCTTGCTGGGCTTTTTGTTGGCCGCCAATCAGGCGTAGCACAGTGGTTTTACCACCGCCCGAAGCACCCATGATGGTTGTGACTTTGCCGCGCGGCACTGCCAAAGACAAGCCGCGCAGAATGGGGCGATCGCCATAATTGAAATGGACATCGCGCAGCTCGACAAAAGCGGCAGAAGAGGGGGGAAGGGATGAGAGCATGAAAAGGCGAAACGCAACCTGCAATGATATGGGTTAAGGACTGGCCCTATGGTGCATTAGGTTTATTGGCCTTGGAGGGGTGGCTATGATCAGATTCTTTGCCCGTTCCTCTGTCAGGTGGTGAAAGAGGTTTTTTCATGGTTCATGCCCCGCATCCAGCTTTGTCTCCAGCATCCTCTGTCGGCGGTCAGGCCAGTGGCCTGCACCTGACGGCCGATTTATATGGTTGCCAAGGCGACCAGCATCTGATGCACGATGCGGCCGGTTTGCAGGCATTTTGCCAAGCCAGTGTAGAAGCAGCAGGGTTGACAGCGGTGGGGTGCTTGTTTCACCATTTTGGTGAGCAAGGGGGGGTCACTGGCGTGGTGGTGCTGGCCGAGTCCCATTTGTGCATTCACACTTGGCCCGAGGCCGCCTATGTGACGTTGGATGTGTATGTTTGCAATTATTCCAGCGACAACCGGCATAAGGCAGAGCAATTGTTTGGCACTTTACAGCGGGCCTTTCAGGCTGGTGATGCCCGGCTGCACCGCATTGAGCGCGGTTGAATGCGTGCCACAGAGCAGGGCATCTGCTCAAACAGGCGCTGACAGCCGTGCCTTGCCTTGGTGCAGATGAAAAACGCTGACCACTTGGGTGAGGCTGTCGGCCTGACCGTGCAGGGCATCGGCAGCAGTGGCTGCCTGCTCTACCATCGCTGCATTTTGTTGTGTGGCGACTTCCATCTGCTCAATCGCCAGATGTACCTGTTCGATCCCTGCGCTTTGTTCGGCGCTGGCCGCCGTGATTTCGCCCATGATGTCAGTGACACGGCTGATACTGGCCACAATTTGCTCCATGGTGTGACCCGCCTGCTCTACCAGATGGCTGCCAGTTTCGACTTTATCGACCGAATCGCTGATCAATGTTTTGATCTCTTTGGCCGCCTCGGCACTGCGCCCCGCCAAGTTGCGCACTTCAGATGCCACCACGGCAAACCCTCGGCCTTGTTCGCCAGCACGGGCGGCCTCAACGGCGGCATTGAGCGCCAGAATGTTGGTTTGGAATGCGATGCCATCAATCACACTGATGATGTCCACAATCTTTTTCGATGAGGTGTTGATGGAGCGCATGGTATCGACCACCTGTGCCACCACTTCTCCACCTTGGGTGGCTACCTGTGATGCGGATTGTGCGAGCTGGTTGGCCTGACGGGCATTGTCGGCATTTTGCTTGACCGTGCCTGTGAGCGTCTCCATCGAGGTTGCTGTTTCTTCCAAAGAGGTTGCTTGCTGCTCGGTGCGCACCGACAGTTCAGTATTGCCTGCGGCAATTTGGCTAGAGGCAGTCGCGATGGTGTCGGTACTGGTGCGTACTTGCTGCACGGTATGGAGCAAACTGGTATTCATGTCTTTGAGGGCTTGCATCAGCTCGCCCGTTTCATCGCTGGACTCGACAACGATATCCATCGTCAAGTCACCGCTAGACACATGCCGTGCCACCTCCACTGCCTTGTGCAGCGGGCGGGTGATGCTGCGGGTGGTGCCCCAAGCCAGTGCGCTGCCCACAAGCACGGCTACCACTGCGACGGCATACAGAAACTGGCCCAAATGGCGACTGGCGGCCTCTGCCTGTGCGCGCATTTGCTGCTCGGCGGTTTGTTGCAATTGCACCAGTTGGTTGATTTCTACCAGCACTTGGCGATAAATGGGGTCGATTTGCTTGGCAATAATGCGGGCGACGCCTTCGGTATCAAAAGCCAAGGCTTGGCCAATTGCCTGCGCCGTAGGTGCCTCTAAGCCTTTTTCCAGTTGTGTGATACGGCCAAAGATGGCTTTTTCTTCTTCATTGGCCCCCAAGGCCATCAGTTGCTCGCGGGCTTGGGCAAACAGCTTCCATTGTTCTTTGAGCCGCGCCTCCTCCTTGTTCATTTCTACCACTTCGGTGTGTAGGCCAATGCTGCGGATGGATACGACCCCTTCGAGTTGCGCCGCCTTCATGGCGGTCGTCCATTTGAGCTTGGCACTGGCCAGCTCTAAGCCTTGAAACAACTGTGCTTGGTTGCGGGCATTGCTGATATTGACCAGTGCCACCACGGCAATCAACAGGGCGAGGATGATGCCAAAGCCGATTTTTAGGCGCGTGCCAATACGCAGGTCATTGATCTTCATATTTTCATCCACGCCCTGTTGGGGCGCTATCCAACCACAGCGGGTTTGGGCTAAGGAGCGATAACGCTGACCCATGCCACCACAATGCTGTGCTGGCATGGAGGAGAGAGAGGCAACTTACTTGTAGATGCCGACCCCGATCAGCACATCGTCAATTTTCTCGACATAGGTGGATTTGGGCTCTACCACCTTGGTCAGGGCATTGGGCCATTTGTAGTCTACCCAGCCTTTGCCACTTTTTTGTGCAGTTTCAATAAAGCCCTTGACGATGAACTTGCCGTCTGCATCCTTGATTTCAAGCAGGTTTTTGCCAATGAGCTTAGGGTTGGAGCCGTGGCACTTGTTGTTGCCCGACATGTCGTAGCACATGACATACAGGTCTTTTTGTACGAAGGTGCCTTTGGGGTTGTTGAATTCGGCAAAAGCCTTTTCTTGTCCGCCCGACTTGATCAGGGCCACTCCCTTTTTGACCATTGCCATGGCCTCTTCGGCCGTACCTTTTTCAGAGGCCACTGCACCAAAGGCCAGAGTGAGTGCAGTCATACCAACTGCCATATGCTTGAACATGGTTTTCATCGGAACATCCTTTTTTTGACTTGAGACACTGCCATGAGGTGCCATTGGATGTCAGTTGAATGACAGGACAATGGCAAGCAAAATCACCTCGGTTCCAGTATCACACTATGGCCTGTCGTGAAGTTGACGGCTCTTCCCTGCCTTGCATTATCTGTGCCTGAAAGACAGGGCTTGGCATGGCAAAGTGGCAACACAGGCCACACATGGTGTGTGCTGTGGTGCCTTTGGGGCCAAGCATGATGGACAATCTGTGGCGGTGCAAGGCATTAGCCACCAGCATTGCCGCGTTATGCAACATGGCAGTGGTGATGGCTATTTTCTCAACCGGGCCAACCATACTAGTCGTGAACAGGCAAGGCCCACAGCCTCGGATGTCTGGCATCCGGCGCTCTACCTCTCCGGCATACATGCTGGGGTTCCACGCGCATCTTGATGAAAAATTACTTTTCAGATCCCCGCAAGGTAGGCCATCCTTTGGGTTGGTTCCTGTGTGCATTATTGGCCTGTGCGTCGGCCCACGCCGAAGAAGGCAGTATTGCCGCAGATGTGTCCACCACAGAGCGAAAGCTGGAGTTCTCAGGGTTTGGCACACTGGGACTCACCCACCACAATAACCACAGTGTGGGGGTTATTTCTTCTTTTGGGCAGGCATATCCTGCCAACAGTGGATTGTCTGAAAACCTTGACAGTGTTTTGGGTGCCCAGCTGAACTGGCAAGTGGGCGATGCCACTTCTTTTGTGCTGCAAGCGGCAGGCCGTGCCGGAGAGGGCATGAAGCCCGAGATACGCATGGGTTATGTGCGCCAACAATTTGGCCAAGATTTGTCGGTGCGTGTGGGGCGTTTTCGTAGCGCATTGTTTTTTGATGCCGATGTCACTGAAATCGGTTATGCCAACCTCACAGCACGCAAGCCCTTGCCTGTGTATTGGATCAGCAACAATGTACCTGCCATCGATGGCATAGATGTGCAATGGCACCATACCACCGGCAATGCAGGGTGGCTGCTAGATGTATATGCGGGCGAAGGCAGTGCCAAACAGAATTGGCCTTTGATCAAAGGTAAAACCCAGCTCCATGATATCAGTGGCATTTCTCTGACCTACATGTTGTCTAACCTGTCTTTGCGTGCTTCCAGAACGTGGGTAGGTAAATATGCAGTGCGATCCTCCCAACAGGTGGATCAGCTCAATGCCAATTTGTCGCAAGCTGCTGGCGGTCTGGCCTTGTTAGCAACAACACCAGCGTTGCCTGCACCACTGCGGGCCCAACTGGCAAGCAAAGCCAGCGAAATTGCCAGCTACACCAGCCCATTTGACAACCAACCGATTTATACCAGTATTGGTTTTAATGCCAACTTTAACAATTGGTCTGTGATGGGCGGCTGGGTAGGCTTTGATTCTCAATCGGCCATGATTGGCAAGTACAACAGCTACTCTATCACCGTGGGACACAGCATTGGCAATGTCACACCGTATATTGAGTTTGCACGCCAACGCCGTTCTGATCCTATTTTTAATACCAATGCCTTAAATCCAACGGGGCTACATCCACAACTGGATGCTGGTTTGGCGCAGTTGCAAGGGCTGCTGTCTGAGGCGGCCCAGTTTGCCGATTTTTCTATGCAATCGGCCAGTGTGGGTGCCCGCTGGGATATACAAAAGAATATGGCTCTGAAACTGCAATACGATCGAATTAAAACCCCCAGTCCTTACCGTTCTGCCGGTTTTGCTACCAATACGCTGCCCATTAAAAACAAGGTGAATTTGGTCTCTGTCGTGCTTGATTTTGTTTTTTAAGGACAGGGCAATGAAAAACTTTTACATCGCATTATTAGGATGCTTTATAGCTACCGGTGCCTTGGCCCAAAATTCACTGGTTGTGATTGCCAACCCCACAGTGGCAGTTGACAAAGTAGATGCCAGTCAAGTGACGCAGATATTCCTCAAGCAAATTCAAACCTGGCCGGATGGCAAGCCCATACAGCCTATCGATATCAAAGAAGGATCGCCGCTGCGCACTGATTTTTATAGCAAAATCACTGGGCGTAGTCCAGGCCAGATGCGTTCTTATTGGGCACGTCAAGCCTTTACGGGCATGGGTTTTCCGCCAAAAGAGCTGGCTACTGCAGATGATGTCAGCAAAGCGGTGCAGGCCACACCGGGTGCTATTGGCTACATCGACAAGAAAAACGCCACCGGCTCGGCCAAAATCGTGCTAGATCCACGCCCCTAGTGGTGCCGTTGCTTTTATCCGTTGTCATCAGCAGTAGGCTGCGCCAAAAAGGCACAGCCTAAAAAAAGGCCGCCAGCACTTGCTTGGGCAAGCACTGACGGCTACCGCAGAGGGGGGCTACTTAACGCGGCAGGCTTGATTGGCCCATCAAGAAGCTATCAACTGCACGCGCCGCTTGGCGGCCCTCACGAATCGCCCAGACCACCAAGGATTGACCCCGGCGGATGTCGCCAGCGGCAAACACCCTGGACACATTGGTGGCATAGCCGCCGTTGTCTTCGGTGCTGGCGCGGGCATTGCCCCGGGCATCTTTGTCAATGCCAAAGGCATCGAGCACGGCCGCCACGGGATTGACAAAGCCCATTGCCAGCAACACCAAGTCGGCTTGGTAGTGCTTCTCGGTACCGGCAATTTCAACCAGCTTGCCATCTTTCATCTCAACTTGCACAGTGGTCAAGCCTTTGACCTTGCCCTTTTCGCCCAAAAACTCTTTGGTAGAAATGGCAAACTCGCGCACGCAGCCTTCGTCGTGGCTGGAGCTGGTACGCAGCTTGAGCGGCCAGTAGGGCCAGACCAGTGGCTTATTTTCTTGCTCGGGCGGCATGGGCATGACTTCAAACTGGGTCACACTGGCTGCACCGTGGCGGTTGCTAGTGCCCACGCAATCGCTGCCGGTGTCGCCACCGCCAATCACAATCACATGCTTGCCATCGGCGCGCAGTTGGCCTTTGAGCTTGTCACCGGCATTGACTTTGTTTTGCTGGGGCAAAAACTCCATCGCAAAATGAATGCCGTCCAAATCGCGGCCCGGCACGGGCAAATCGCGCGATTGTTCAGCGCCCCCCGTCAGCAGCACCGCATCAAACTCGGCTTGCAGTTGTTCTGGGCTGATGGTTTCTTTGGCCCAGTTGGTGACTTTGCTGCCTTTGCCCAAGCCTTCTTTGGGGTCGGCCACCAGCACACTGGTGCGGATGGTCACGCCTTCGGCTTCCAATTGCTTGGCACGGCGGTCAATGTGCGACTTTTCCAGCTTGAAGTCGGGGATGCCATAGCGCAACAGTCCACCGATGCGGTCGTTCTTTTCGAACAAGGTGACATCGTGGCCCACGCGGGCCAGTTGCTGTGCGGCAGCCATGCCCGCTGGGCCTGCCCCCACCACCGCCACCTTTTTGCCGGTTTTTTGCGCGGCTGGTTGCGGCTGCACCCAACCGTTTTCCCAGGCTTTGTCGATGATGGCGTGTTCAATGCTCTTGATGCCGATAGCAGCACCATTGATGTTGACAACGCAGGCGGCTTCACAGGGTGCAGGGCAGATGCGGCCCGTGAACTCAGGGAAGTTGTTGGTGCTGTGCAGCACGTCAATCGCGTTTTTCCAGTCGCCTTGGTACACCAGATCATTGAAGTCTGGAATGATGTTGTTGACTGGGCAGCCGTTGTTGCAAAACGGGGTGCCGCAATCCATGCAACGGGCACCTTGCACTTTGGCCTGCTCGGGGGCCAGGCCAATGACGAACTCCTTATAGTTCTTCAGCCGTTCTGGTACCGGCAGGTAGCCTTCTTCGATGCGGTCGTATTCCAAAAAGCCGGTGGTCTTTCCCATGATGTTCTGTCCTTGAAATCTGTGTTCGTGTGAAAGGCAGGGCGCTTATTTGGCAACCACTGCGGCGGCGGGAGCTGCTGGCGCGCTGGCGGCTGGCGTTTCCTTGGCGGTACGTTCATAGATCTCGGCCAGAGCACGTTGGTACTCGGTCGGGAACACTTTGACAAACTTGGCGCGGGCAGCCGCCCAGTTATCGAGCAGATCGCGGGCGCGTTGCGAGCCAGTCCAGCGGCTGTGGGCTTCTACCAGGCTGCGCAGCAGTTGGTCGTCGCTTTGGCCTTTATGCCAGATGCCAGGGCTGACGCTGGCAACAAACTCCTCGTGGGGCAGCACTTTGTCCAGTTTGACCGATGCCTTGTTGCAGCGTTGGGCAAATTGGCCGTCTTCGTCGTACACATAGGCCACGCCACCGCTCATACCGGCAGCAAAGTTGCGGCCTGTCTTGCCCAGCACCACCACGGTGCCGCCGGTCATGTATTCACAGCCGTGGTCGCCCACGCCCTCGACTACAGCCGAGGCACCCGACAGACGCACGGCAAAACGCTCGCCAGCTACGCCGCTGAAGAAAGCTTCGCCAGTAGTGGCACCAAACATTACCGTATTGCCGACGATGGTGTTGCGCACCGATTCGCCACGGAATTCGTGGCTGGGGCGTACCACCACACGGCCACCCGACAAGCCCTTGCCGGTGTAGTCGTTGGCTTCGCCGGTCAGATTCAGCGTGATGCCTTGGCACAGGAAAGCGCCAAACGATTGGCCGCCTGTGCCTTCAAAGTGAATGCGGATGGTGTCATCGGGCAGACCTTCGGGGTGGGCCTTGGTCACGGCACCCGAGAGCATGGCGCCCACAGAGCGATTGACGTTGCGTGCCACTTCCATGATACGAACCGGCTCGCCATGCTCGATGGCAGGCTTGCAGCGTTCAATCAGCTTGACGTCCAGTGCTTTTTCGAGCAAATGGTCTTGCTTGGTGGTGTGGTAGCGCGGCACATCAGCGGGCACCGAAGGCTCGGCAAACAGGCGCGAAAAGTCCAAACCTTGGGCTTTCCAGTGCTCAATACCTTTGCGGGTGTCTAGCAGATCGACACGGCCAATCAGGTCGTCAAACTTGCGGATACCCAGTTGTGCCATGAGTTGGCGCACTTCTTCTGCAATGAAGAAGAAGTAGTTGACGACGTGCTCGGGCTTGCCGGTAAACTTTTTGCGCAGCACGGGGTCTTGCGTGGCCACGCCCACCGGACAGGTGTTGAGGTGGCATTTGCGCATCATGATGCAGCCTTCCACCACCAGCGGTGCGGTGGCAAAGCCAAATTCATCGGCACCCAACAGAGCACCAATCACCACATCACGGCCTGTCTTCATTTGGCCGTCGGCTTGCACGCGGATGCGGCTACGCAGGCGGTTGAGCACCAAGGTTTGTTGGGTTTCAGCCAGACCAATTTCCCACGGGCCACCGGCGTGCTTGATAGACGACCAAGGCGATGCACCGGTGCCACCATCGTGGCCGGCAATGACCACATGGTCGCTCTTGCACTTGGCGACACCCGCAGCCACTGTGCCTACGCCCACTTCAGATACCAACTTGACCGAGATGTCAGCGTGCGGAGCCACGTTTTTCAAGTCGTGGATGAGCTGGGCCAAATCTTCAATCGAGTAGATGTCGTGGTGTGGTGGTGGCGAGATCAAACCAACGCCGGGCACCGAGTGGCGCAGGAAGCCGATGTAGTCAGACACCTTGCCACCGGGCAATTGGCCGCCTTCGCCGGGCTTGGCTCCTTGGGCCATCTTGATTTGCACTTGGTCGGACGAGGACAGGTACTCTGCTGTGACACCAAAGCGCCCAGAAGCCACCTGCTTGATGCGCGAGCGCAGGCTGTCACCGGCTTGGAGTTCGATATCGGACTCTACCTTGTCGGCACCAATGATGGAGGCCAAGGTTTCACCCTGCTGAATCGGGATGCCTTTGAGCTCGTTGCGATAACGCTTGGGGTCTTCGCCACCTTCGCCGGTGTTGCTCTTGGCACCAATGCGGTTCATGGCCACCGCCAAGGTGGCATGGGCTTCGGTAGAAATCGAACCCAACGACATCGCCCCTGTGGCGAAACGCTTGACGATTTCTGTGGCGGGTTCTACTTCCTCGACCGGGATGGCCTTGGCAGGATCGCACTTGAACTCAAACAGACCGCGCAGCGTCATGTGGCGCTTGGTTTGGTCGTTGATGATTTGTGCGTATTCTTTGTAGGTACTGAAGTTGCCCGAACGGGTGGAGTGTTGCAATTTGGCAATCGCATCGGGCGTCCACATGTGTTCTTCGCCACGGGCACGCCAAGCGTACTCGCCACCCGCATCCAGCATGTTAGCCAGCACGGGGTCGTCACCAAAGGCCGCACGGTGGGTGCGGATAGCTTCTTCCGCAATTTCAAACACACCGATACCTTCAACACGGCTGGCTGTGCCGGTGAAGTATTTGTCTACGGTGTCGCTGTTGACGCCCACGGCCTCAAACAATTGCGCACCACAATAAGACATGTAGGTGCTCACGCCCATTTTGGACATGATCTTGGACAGGCCCTTGCCAATCGCTTTGACGTAGTTGTAGATGGCCTTGTCTGCCGACAGATCACCACCCAGTTCTTTGTGCATTTCGGCCAGGGTTTCCATCGCCAGATAGGGATGGACGGCTTCGGCCCCATAGCCCGCCAGCACGGCAAAGTGGTGGACTTCACGGGCGGTGCCGGTTTCTACGACCAGACCTGTGCTGGTGCGCAGGCCTTCATGCACCAGATGCTGGTGGATGGCAGACAGTGCCAACAGTGCTGGGATAGCCACTTGGGTGGCCGACAGGTTGCGGTCACTGATGATGAGGATGTTGGCCCCACCCTTGATTTCGTCTACGGCTTGCGCGCACAGCGAGGCCAGCTTGGCTTCTACGCCTTGCTTGCCCCAAGCCAGTGGGTAGGTGATGTCAATGGTGGCGCTCTTGAACTTGCCGTGCGTGTATTTTTCAATGTCGCGCAGCTTGGCCATGCCCGCAAAGTCCAGCACCGGTTGGCTCACTTCCAAGCGCATGGGGGGGTTGACTTGGTTGATGTCCAGCAGGTTAGGCTTGGGGCCGATAAAGCTGTTGAGCGACATGACGATGGCCTCGCGAATCGGGTCGATTGGCGGGTTGGTCACTTGCGCAAACATCTGGCGGAAGTAGTTGTACAGCGGCTTGTTTTTGTCCGACAGCACGGCCAGCGGGCTATCGTTGCCCATAGAGCCTGTGGCTTCTTCGCCGTTTTGTGCCATGGGGGCCAGCAAGAATTTGATGTCTTCTTGGGTAAAGCCGAAGGCTTGTTGGCGCTCTAACAGTGCCAAGTCAGAGGCGGCAAGCTGCACGTCTGCGGGAGCCTGCAAGGCATCGAGTTTGATGCGCAGGTTTTCAATCCATTGCTTGTAGGGCTTGGTGTTGACGATGTTGGCTTTGAGCTCGTCGTCTTCAATCAGGCGGCCTTGCTCCAGATCAATCAGCAGCATTTTGCCCGGTTGGAGGCGCCACTTGCGCACGATTTTGCCATCGGGCACGGGTAGCACACCGGCCTCAGAACCCAGAATGACCAAATCGTCATCGGTGATGCAGAAGCGCGAAGGGCGCAGGCCATTGCGGTCTAGCGTGGCACCAATTTGGCGGCCATCGGTAAAGACGATGGAGGCAGGGCCATCCCAAGGCTCCATCATGGCGGCGTGGTATTCATAGAAGGCGCGGCGGCGCTCGTCCATCGACTCGTGCTGTTCCCAAGGCTCGGGAATCATCATCATCACCGCTTGGCTGATGGGGTAGCCCGCCATCGTCAGCAGTTCGAGGCAGTTGTCAAAGGTGGCGGTGTCGGACTGACCGGCAAAGCTGATGGGATAGAGCTTTTTCAGGTCTTCGGCCAGCACGGGCGAGGCCATCACGCCTTCACGGGCCAGCATCCAGTTGTAGTTGCCACGCACGGTGTTGATTTCACCGTTGTGGGCGACATAACGGTAGGGGTGGGCCAGCGGCCACTCGGGGAAGGTGTTGGTAGAGAAGCGTTGGTGCACCAGACCAATGGCCGAGACGCAACGCTCGTCAGCCAAGTCTTTGTAATACACGCCCACTTGGTCGGCCAGCAGCAGGCCTTTGTAGACCACAGTGCGGCTGCTCATGCTAGGAACGTAGTATTCCTTGCTGTGTTGCAATTGCAGTGCCTGAATGGCGGCGCTGGCCGTTTTGCGGATAACGTACAGCTTGCGCTCCAAAGCGTCTTGCACGATGACGTCATTGCCCCGACCAATAAAGACTTGGCGCAGCAGGGGCTCTTTTTCGCGCACGGTGGGGGACATGGGCATGTCCAGATTGACGGGCACATCGCGCCAGCCCAGCAGCACTTGGCCTTCGGCCTTGATGGCACGCTCCATCTCTTGCTCGCAGGCCAAACGGCTGGCGTGCTCTTTGGGCAGGAAGATCATGCCCACGCCATATTCGCCAGCGGGGGGCAGATTGACACCTTGCTTGGCCATTTCTTCGCGGTAGAGCTGGTCAGGGATTTGGATCAGGATACCTGCGCCATCGCCCATCAGCGGGTCTGCACCTACAGCACCTCGGTGGTCGATATTTTCCAGAATCTTCAGGGCTTGGGTCACGATGTCGTGCCGCTTCACGCCTTTGATGTGGGCGACAAAGCCCAGTCCGCAAGCATCGTGCTCTTGGGCCGATGAATACAAACCGTGTTGTTGCAGATGCTGGATTTCGGCAGCCGTGGTCATGGGCGCATTCCTCATTGTTTTCGCAGGGATGTGTAGGGTAGTGCAATGCAGCAAAACCATGCAAGTAATTTAATTAGGGTCAGATACGAATTAATTTCAAAAATTAAAGTTCTTTATTTATTTGGGGACAAATCAAATAGCATAGCAAGAAATCCTGATTCCTCAGGGTCAACGGGTGATTCTTATGGTGTCTTGTACAGACTGCCTGTGCGTGAGGCGTGGCCTGCCAGGTTTGGCTTTGGTCACGCGGCGCTGCGCCTTCTTTTGTAATTCCGCCACAAATTTCTCTCCTCCCAACGCCCAGCCATTCAGGGTTGCATCGGTCAGGGCCGCTTGCACATCCGTATGCACACCTGTTTGCACCAATGCGTTGTAGGCAGCCTCTCGGGCAAACGGGGTGTTGCCCAACATCCAGTACAAAGGGTGTGCCGTGACCATACGATCCTGCCGCATACCTGTGTAATGGGCATGACTAGACCACGGCCAAGCCGCTGCTTGTGCTACCAACCCCGCCCGTACAGGGTTCAGGTCGATATACGCCATACAGGCAAGCAAATAACGTTCCGGCTCTATCAGCGTGGCACGGTAACGGCCTTCCCAGAGCGTGCCGCTGCGACCGTGTCGGTTGTTGAAGTAGCGCACATAGCTTCTGCCCACCGCCTGCATCATTTTGGGTAGGGCATCTACAGTGGCTGGTGTCGCCAGCAGATGGAAATGGTTATCCATCAGCACATAGGCGTGGAGCGTTACAGCAAACTGCCGCACATTCTCCGCCAGCAAGGCCAACATGCGCTCGAAATCCTGGGTATCGATAAAAATGGGCTGGCGGTTATTGCCCCGCTGGATGATATGGTGTGCGTGGTCGGGCAGAGTCAAGCGCGGCAAACGGGCCATCAATAGCTCCAAACAGAAACAGTATCTGGCCCTCTTGTCTGGAGGGGAGCTTGGGCTGCTCCCATCAGCCAGTTGGGCGGGGTTACGTTGTGGCGGGTGTCGCAGCAGCTACTCCAAAGCGTGCCCCCAGCATTTGCTCCAGTCCGAACTCTCGCAAAATGGCTCCTAGCCGCTCTGCTGCACTGCGTTTTTTTTGTCCGGTATAGCGGGCAATGATCAGTTCGTTCTTCATGCTGTGCTCCCAGCCTACCAGTTCTGTCACGGTGACTTGGTAGCCACTGGCTTCTAGGTGTAGGCAGCGCAGCACATTGGTGATTTGGCTACCCAGCTCGCGGGTGTGCAGTGGGTGACGCCACAACTCTGCCAGAGGGGTACGGGCCAACTGCAATGCTTTGCCTTGGCGCAGGCAGGCGGCCACTTCGGCCTGGCAACAAGGCACCAGCACCATGGCACGCGCTCTCTTTTGCAGGCCAAAGGCGATGGCGTCATCTGTGGCAGTATCACAGGCATGCAGTGCCGTGACCATGTCAATGCGTTCTGGCAGTTCTGCCGCATCGGCACTGTCAGCTACCGACAAATTCAGGAATGACATGCGTTCAAACCCTAGCCGCTGTGCCAACAGGCGAGATTTTTCCACCAAATCAGCCCGCCACTCAATCCCATAAATCTGGCCGCGCCCCAATGCCTTGAAATACAGGTCATACAGGATAAAGCCCAAATAGGACTTGCCTGCCCCATGATCGGCCAGTGTAGGAGCGTGTTCTCCCTGAGAAAACTCTTGCAACAGGGGTTCAATGAATTGAAACAGGTGGTATACCTGCTTGAGCTTGCGCCGTGAGTCTTGGTTCAGCTTCCCATCACGCGTCAGGATATGCAGCTCCTTGAGCAACTCTATCGACTGGCCGGGGCGCAACTCTTGCTGCACGGCTGCTTCAGCCAATGAGGCAGCGGATACGGGCGTGGTGCGCTGGCGATGGGATTTTTGTTGGCTCATGCGCGATCCTTGGCCGCAGTGTGGGGCGCCTCTGTGGCATCGTGCATGGGGCAACGTGCGCCCACATCCAAAGCTTTCCAGCCTTCTGCTCCCAACTGACGCAGCACTTCCATATTGCGCTCATAAATCATTTCTGCTTCTGGAAACGCTTCTACTGCTGCATCCAAGCTTTCTTCACGGATCAAATGCAACGTTGGATAGGGGGCGCGATTGGTGGCATTGGTGATGTCGTCTGGGGTGGTGCCTTCGAATTGAAACTGTGGATGAAAGCTGGCAATTTGCAAAATGCCGCCCAAATCCAGCATGTCCAGCATCTCATCGGCCAATTCCAGAAAATCATTGAAGTCCAAAAAATCTTCCATGCACCCAGGCACTATCAGCAGCGTGGTGTCGCGCTTTTCGGGCGAGGCTTCAGCCAAGGCTTCCAATTCACGTTGCAAATCTTGCAACACACCACGTCCGTCGGTGGCATGGCTGACGGCATAGTGGATTTGTCCTTTAACGTGTACCCCCTTGGCAAAAGGGCACAAATTAAGATCAATCACAGCACGCTCTAGCCAGCGCACCATGTCTTGCACCACTATGGCATCACGGGCAGCAAGATCAGCAGAAGAAACAGCAGCAGAAGACATGGGCAGCGCAATATGAAGAAGCTAAAAATGCGATTGTCACAGGAACCGGCTGGGCTGCTGCACCAGCAATTTGGCCAGCTCATCCATCAGATCCACTGTCACCTTAGCAGCAGGCCACAGTGCATCTTTGACACCAAAGCCTGACACCGTCACTAAGCGAAAAGCCAGCATCCCCTGATCATGGTTGGGGGTGATGGTCACATAGCCACGCGCTTCCACTTGGTAGTCAAAGCGGTAGGCCTGCAAGGTGTTTTTTTCTGGGTGGCGTATATCTTGGCGTTCGTGCGGTACGCTGGCCGTTTGCAAATTGGCCTCGACCCGCTGCAAGTCTGGTGGAAAATTCACAGTCACAGCGCCGCTAGGGTGGCTGCCCGGTTTAGGCTGTATCTTCCAGCCGATGGCAATATAGTCAAACACTTCGCGATTGCGCAGGGTTTTTTTGCGGGCATCTGCCCGGAAATTGACCAGTTGTAAGGCGGGCCAAGTGGTCTTGCCATCCAGCGACAGCGCAGGGCCATCGGGCATCAACACATTCAGCTGCGGTGCCAACTCTTGTAGATAGCGCCAAGCTTCTTTGCAGGCCAGTTCAGTGACGTGGGTGTTGTCCTCCACGCTTTGAATTTGTTGTTCCCGCTGGCTTTGCACCACGCTGGCTTGTGATTTCAATTGGCTCAGAAAACTCATTGGGCATTGATGTTCTATAAGGGTTGCTATGGGGCGCCTTCAATGCTTTAAACGCAGCAGGTGTCAATCACTTCACGCACCAGCGCATCAGGTGCAGCACGCATGACGGCTTGGCCTGGCACTTCGATCAGCACAAAACGGATCTCGCCGCCTTCGGCTTTCTTGTCCACACGCATCAGCTCCAGGTAGCGGCCTGCGTTGTCAGTGGCATCCAATATGGGCCCACGTACCGGCAGGCCTGCACGTTGTACCAAGGTGGTCAAACGCGCCACAAATGACGCATCTACCAAGCCAAGACGGCAAGACAACTCCGCCGCCATCACCATGCCTGCCCCCACCGCCTCTCCATGCAGCCAGACCCCATAGCCCATGCCTGCCTCGATGGCATGGCCGAAGGTATGACCAAAGTTGAGAATGGCACGCAAACCGGATTCGCGCTCATCTTGCCCAACCACCCAAGCCTTGATTTCGCAACTGCGGCGCACAGCATGGGCCAGCGCCTCTACATCCCGGGCCAGCAGGGCATCCATATGGGCTTCAAGCCAATCCATGAAGGCCATATCGGCAATCGGCCCGTACTTGATGACTTCGGCCAAACCGGCACTGAGTTCGCGGGTAGGCAGGGTGTTGAGGGTGGTCAAATCGCACAGTACCAGTCGGGGCTGGTAAAAAGCGCCAATCATGTTCTTGCCCAATGGATGGTTGATGGCCGTTTTGCCACCGACCGAAGAATCCACCTGTGCTAGTAGGGTGGTGGGCACTTGCACGAAGGGCACACCACGCATATAGCTGGCTGCGGCAAACCCTGTCATGTCACCAACCACGCCACCCCCCAAAGCAAACAGCACCGTCTTGCGGTCGCAGCTGTGGCCGAGCAGGGCATCAAAAATCAGATTGAGCGTTTCCCAGGTTTTGTATTCCTCACCATCGGGCAGGGCCACTACATGCACGCTGGCATAACGCTGTTGCAAAATGGTCTGTAGCCGTTTGGCATACAGAGGGGCCACTGTCGTGTTGCTCACGATCAGAGCACAGGTGGCCGCAGGCAGAGATGCATAGAGTGCTGGCTCATCCAAGAGCCCAGTACCAATGGCAATGGAGTAGCTGCGATCATCCAACGCAATAGACACCTGCTGTGTAGCAGTCTGGGCGTTGGGCAAAGAAAAGGAAGGGGAGGAAGAGACGGCTTGCATGGTCAGCAAGTGTAGGCCAGAGTGGCCTACAGTTCTTCCCCCAGGGCCGATGCCGATTCAATCGGTCTCAGACATAAAGCTGGCGTCTTGGAGTGCAGGTGCTTCTGGCACCACACGACCAGACAGCTCCAGCTGCATGGTGATCATGTTGACCAAGGTAGCCACCGAAGGGCGACCTGTCTCAACCACATAGTGGGCCGTCTCACGGTAGAGCGGGTCGCGCTGGGCATAGAGCTTGCGCAATTGTTCCAGCGGGTTGGCTACTTGCAGCAGGGGCCGGGTTTTGTCGTGGCGAATGCGGCGAAACACTTCTTCTGGGGAAGATCGCAAATAAACCACGGTGCCACGCTCATGCAGACACTGCCGGTTGGCGGGCCGCAACACGGCACCTCCCCCCGTAGAAAGCACAGCCGCCTCAGGGGCGGCTGTCAGCTCATCCATCACCGATTCTTCTAGGTCTCGGAAGTTCTCTTCGCCCTCACGGTCGAAGAAAGCCCGGATAGAGCAGCCAATGCGCTGCTCTATCACCTGATCAGAATCGATGAAAGCGACACCTAACCGCCGGGCCAGTTGCCGCCCAACGGTGGATTTGCCGGAACCCGGCAGCCCCACCAACACCAGAAGATGGGTAGGGGCTGCCTCTGCGAGTGGGGCAGTGGGCATCAGCGCAGGGGCACGTTCAGACCCGTGACCGTGTTGGTCTTTGGAGTCTTGACTTCAATGACCACCATGTCACCCGTTGCACATTTGCTCAACGATGCAGCCCACGGGAATGAGTCCAGGGTGTTGGGAATCACTGCAGTAGCACCTGCGGCCACTGCACATCCCATGTCATTTTCGGTGTTGTCTACTGCCGTGACAGTGATTTGGCTGCCAGTAGGCATACTGTTGCCATTGCCGTCTGCCACCACAAAAGCCACCCCACCTGTGGTGACGCTGGTGGTACTGATCACTGCACCACTGGTGGCGAAGATGATGATGTGTTCACCACGAACATCAGCCGCACCCCAGACGCCATCACCACTTGTTGGAGAGGCACCAGTGCGTGGCACAGAGAACTCCGCACTGTTGTCGAAAACATTGTTTTCGTTGTCGTCACGGAAGGCAGTACCCAAGTCGGTAAAGGTTTCACCAGCGTCATGAACGTTGTTGAAATTGCGATCATTGAAGTCTTCTTCACCAGCAGCATAGGCCAAGATGCTCACGCGGCCTGCACGAGGCGTGGCCGTTTGTGGGCGTGGGTTTTGGCTGCGAATCTTCACCATGCATTGTGAGTTGCCTTGGCCATTGGTGCCAGTGGTGCAGACAGGAGGAATCATCACGCCACCTTCGGTGACGAAGTTCACCGCTGTGCCATCGGGCACAGGATTGCCTTGGCGGTCGGCCAAAGACATGGTGACAGTGGATTCATCCCCATCCACATTGAAGCCTTCAATAGCAAACTTCTCGATGGACAGGCTCACACGGGCTTGGGCAGGACGACCCGAGGCAATGGTCAGCACCGCAGAGTCAGTCTGAATGGCCGTATCTGCTGCCAGCTTGGCATTTACCAATACGTTGGTGGGCACTGTGCCTGAGAACACGGGCACCGATACTTCACCATTGGAATCGGTAGGTGTAGTGATGGCACTGATATTGCCCACGCTGCCAAAGGTTGCTTTGTTGGCATCCAGTGTTCCGGTCACGGTCTTGAGCGACAGCACCACATCACGGCCCAGAATCGGTTCACCCTGTGCATTGACCAGTTTGAACTTGAGCAGCGATTGTGTGGGGCCACCAGAGTTGGCCAGATAGATGCGGGTGGGTGTGGCACTCACGAAGGCCATGTTGGTGGCCGGGGCGCCCAGCACGTTCAGTGTTTTGGAGGTCACTGCTGCACCCAAGGTGCTGGCCGAAATCTCCACTGTTTTGCCGCTGCACCCTTGGGTGCTTTGGGCAGTGCCTGTGGCATCTGTGGCCGAATAGCTCACCGTGACTTTGCCTTCGCTGTTGGTCGAGGCAGTGGCTGGCGATATCTGACCACAGGTGGTGGTGAAGTTCACTTGCACAGGGGTGGGTGTAGGCGCACCATTGAGGTTGACCTGTACTGAGACTTGGCGTGTGCCATAGGCTGCAAGGCTTGCAGTGCCCACATCCAAATTGTCCAGTGTGATATTGGCGGTAGCCAATTGGTAACCCACGTAAGTGGACACCACAGTATCTGCCGTGGGTGGTTGGACGCTGGTATTGGGATAGTAGCTGCTCAACGTACCTGCTTTGTAGCTGTAGGTCACGGTCAGGGAGCCTGCGCCCGTAGCAGTGAGGGCGGCGCGCTTGATCTTGATACGGGCCACGCCAGAAGCGTCGGTCAGGCCAGAGGCACCTTCAGGAAAGCCCACTTGGGTGGGATCGCCGCTGACAGTGATCAACTGGTTGGGGATCACTTGACCCGTGGGGCTGGCAAGCGTGACAGCCAAGGTGGTGTAACCCGATGCACTGATGGAGTTGGTGCTTGCGCCGCTGGCGTCTACCAAACCTGCCGATTGCAGAACAGGCGCTTTGTTGACAGGCGTAGTCGAGCCAGAGCCAGAGGTGCCGTCTTCGGTGGTGGTCACTACTTCCATCGCGGCACTGCTGCCTGCGGCATCACGCAACTCCAACGTGGCTGTACCGGCCTTCAGGGCGTGTACGGTCAGTGTGGTGCCTGCAATAGAAGCCGTGGCTACTGTGGGGGTGCTGTTGAACACAGAATAGGGTGTGGTGCCGCCATTGAGCAGGTAGCTTTGGCTGGTGCCAATCTTGATCTGTACGGTGGCTGGGGCATTGACGAAGAAACTGGTGGATGAGCCCACAGTAACGCCGATCGTCAAGGTGGCTGGACGAACAGGGTCACGGTCACTGACGGTGATGGTGGTCTGTCCTGGGCCACGCGCTGTAATAACCAGGCTGCTACCTGAAATGCTGGCATCTGCCACCGTGAGATCGGCACTGGTGACGCTGTAGGGCGTGGTGCCACCTGTCACCTGGTAGGTGCGCGAGGTGCCATTGATGATATTGAGTTGGGTTGGTGCTGTGCTGAACAGAGACTGTGGCGCACCAGCGCCCACCTGTACAGCAATGGCTGTGGAGAACCCACTGTAATCCATCACCGACACCGATGTGACACCAGCGGCTACCCCACTGATACGCAAGGTAGTGCCGTCCACAGCCGCAGTGGCAATGGCTTGGTCTTGGTAGGTGACACGGTAGGGTGGTACACCACCACTGATCTGGTACTGGTTGGTGGCACCCACTGGCAACACTACCGCATCACCTGCAGTGGTGACCAAATTGGGTTGGTTGGGATTGCCTCCAGGCGAGTCTCCTCCACCTCCGCAAGCCGCCAATGCTGTCACCAGCATCAGCATCAGGATTCTGAATATCTTTTGCATTTTCTATCCTATCGATGAAAAATTTTTAACGCTGTGCAGTACGCTCAGTGATGATCTTGGGGGTGATAAATACCAACATTTCCCGTTTGGCGGACTCCTTGGTTTTACTTTTGAAGAGATTGCCTACCACTGGCACATCACCAAAGAAAGGGATTTTGTTTTCTTGGTTGGTTTCTTCCATTTCAAAAATACCACCAATCACAACGGTGCCGCCATTTTCAATCAACACTTGGGTTTTGATGTGTTTGGTATCAATCGCTACGCCTTGCAGGGTGGTTTCACCACGGCTGTCCTTGTTCACGTCCAAGTCCAGAATGATATTTCCCTCAGGGGTAATTTGGGGCGTGACCTCCAGCTTCAAAACGGCCTTTTTGAACGCAATGGTGGTGGCACCATTGGGTGCCGTCACAGAATAGGGATATTCTGTACCCTGTTCAATCAGCGCCTTGACTTGGTCGGCAGTGATCAGGCGTGGGCTAGAAACGACCTTGCCTTGGCCATCGGCCTCCATGGCTGAGAGTTCCAAATTCAGATAACGATTGGCCGCAGAGTTAAAAATAGACAGCGCGAAATTGCCGAAACTGGCTGCGCTGGAGAGGCTGGCAGGCAGATTCACGAAAGAAGAGGAGGTATCTACATTGCCACCCGCACCACTGCTGGCCACTGCGTTGGCATAAGAAGAGCCAAAAGCCACACGGTTGTTGTTACCCAGACTATAGCCACCGTCGCCTCCTCGGTTGGCTCGCAGATCGGAGCCTCCCAAGCGCACCCCTAATGAACGGCCAAAAGTATCACGGGCCTCTACGATGCGGGCCTCAATCAATACTTGGCGCACTGCTACATCCAAGCTGGCGATCAGTTGACGTACTTCTTCCAGTTTACCGGGGGTATCTGAGACAAAAATCTGGTTGGTGCGTGGTTCAGAAATGGCGCTTCCGCGCTCAGACAAAAAGCGTGTGGAGCTGCCGCCACTACCACCACTGCTGGCCGATTTGGTGAGCTGGTCGACGATGGCATCGGCCTTGGCATAGTTGAGCTGGAATGCTTGTGTGCGCAATGGCTCTAATTTTTGAATCGCCAAGGCCGCTTCATAATCTTTTTTCGTGCGCTCATCAATTTCGTCTTTGGGCGCAATCCAGAGCACATTGCCAGTTTTGCGTTGGCCCAGTCCTTTGGCCTCCATGATGATTTGCAGAGCCTGATCCCAAGGCACGTCTTTCAGGCGCAAGGTCATGGAGCCATTGACCGTATCTGAGGTCACAATATTGATGTTGGTAAAGTCGGCAAAGACACCAAGCAGGGCACGTAAATCAATATTCTGAAAATTGAGTGACAGTTTCTCGTTGCTATAACCTGGGCCGGGAGAAAGTTTGCTCAGATCGACCTTTTTTTGCCGAACTTCTACCACGAATTGGTTGTCGCTTTGGTAAGCACTGTGCTCCCATTCGCCATTGGATTCGATGGTCATGCGCACACGGTCACCTTGCTGTGCGGCACTGATCAGTTGCACTGGGGTACCAAAATCGGCCACATCCAAGCGGCGGCGCAAACCTTCAGGCAAGGAGGAATGCAGAAAATCAATGCTCAGCCCCTTGCCTTGCTGTCGCAGATCCACCCCTACTTGGTTGTTGGGTAGTTTGATGATGATGCGGCCCGCGCCATCGGCACCACGGCGAAAATCCACATCCTTGATGGGCAGGGTGGTGGTGTTTTGGTCTTCGGCAAAGGTGGTTTTTTGGACTGCAGGTGCCACAGTGCCAGAGTTGGCCACAGGCTCCAGAATGAGCAACAGAGATTTGCCCTGCAATTCGGCGCGGTAGGAGGTGGCCTGCTTCAGGTTGAGTACTACCCGGGAGCGACCTTGGGCCTGCACCACGTTGGCGGATTTCAGGTTGCCCTGGTTGATATTGACCAGACTGCTGCCCAAAGCATTCAGGGTGTCTGGAAAATCCAGCGCAATACGCGCAGGCGATTGCGTAGCAAAACCATGTGGCAAGGCCGTTAGTGGCTCACTCAGGTCGATGCGCAACACTTCTGCACCTCCCAGAATCGAACCTGTCACGGCCTGAATGGTTCCTTGTGCCAGTGCCGCGGTCGAGACCAGCGCAGCGGCTGCAACAGCCACGGCACGCCGGAACGCTCCCATCATGGCCATGTTTTTCTGTTTCATTTCTTCGCTCCCTCTTGCAGTTCCAGCGATGCAGCACGCTCTACCCAGTCCCCAGTAGCATCCTGGACGATTTCCCGCAGTTGAATGGCCGTCTCTGTGATAGCGGTGATACGCCCGTAGTTTTGCCCCAGATAATGGCCCACCTGCACCTGGTACAAGAGGTTGTCTACCCGGAGCAATGCTGTAGGTTTGCCCAGCTTGTCCAAGCTGCCCACCATCGCCATGGTGTCTAATGGAAATGCTTCCAATGGTTCTTTGCGCCGTGCTAACTCGGGGGCAATAAGGCCCGCGTTGGCAGTCACTTGTGCCGATTCGCGTCGCAAAGCCTGTACCAGTTTGAGCTTGTCAAACGGCTCAATGCTGCTCTCGGCGGTGTAGGGCATTGGCTGAAATTGTTTTGGCTCGGACAGGGGGGTGACTTTGGGCTTGGTTTGGGCACGCTCTTGGGCCATCCAATCGCGCAATTCCTGTTCTCCGGACGATTCACATCCCAGCAGTGGCAAGGTGCAGCAGGCCAGTATCAGCATGCGCTTCATTTCTTCTTCCCTTCAGTCGCCTTGCGCTGGGCCTGTACTTCTTCAGAGTCCAGATAGCGGTAGGTGCGGGCTGTGGCATCCATGGTCAGGTTGGCACCGTCTTTAGGATTGGGGGCGATGACGATGTTGTCCATGGTCACAATGCGTGACAGGTGGGCTACATCTGCCGCAAATGAACCCATGTCATGGTATTTGCCGGTGACGCGCACGGCAATTGGCAATTCGGCATAGTAGTCACGGGCAACCACTTGACCCGGCCGGAACAGTTCAAATTGCAAACTACGACCCAAGCCTGCTTGGTTGATGTCTGAGAGCAACGCGGCCATTTCTGCCTTGCTGGGCAGTTGTTTTTCCAGTTGGATCACATACTGCTGAATTTGCTCACGTTGTTTCTTGAGGGCATCCAAACTGACAGCCTTGAGCAGCTTCTTTTGGTAGTCTTGGCGCAAGGTTTGCTCTTGTGCCTGTGCAGCCTCCAGCTCAGCCTCATAATCGACCAGCACGGCAAACCACAAGGCCACGGCAACGCCCACTGCAATAAAGACACACAACAGAGTACGCGGCAGGGGCGGCCACAGTGATGGGTCTTTGGTGTCTAGGTTGGTGAACTGGCGCTGCACATCCTGTTGCAGTGCTGCAAAGTCAATCTTGGGAATTTGCTTTTTGACCATGCTCTACTTTCCGGTCTGGGCGGTGCCTGTGCCTGTGCCTTGGCCTGTGGCGGTTTTCTCGACTTCACTGGCACGCATCAACTGGAAGTTCATCTTGAAGGCCGCAACACGGCGTTGGTCGCGGGCACCCAAGGCCACATTGCCAGAGACAATCTCCACCAGTTCGGGTTTGGCCAGCCAAGGGGTGTTGTTGCTCAGGTTGCGCAGCATTTCCGAAATACGCTCATTGGACTGCGCCATGCCTTGCATCGTGACAGTACGGCCCTCTTGCTTGAGGTTGGTCACGTACACGCCATCTGGCAGTTGCTTGACCAGTTCGGTCAGCAGATGCACTGGTAGATTGCGATCAGCCTGCAAATCTTCCACCGCCTTTTGTCGTGCGGTCAGGGCAGCAATTTCCTCTTCAATGGTGGCAATTTCTTTGATCTGGTTTTCCAGTACCTTGATTTCGCCTTGCAAAAAGTCGTTTTTGGTCTGTTGTTCACCGATTTGCATCTGGAACCACGAATAGATGCCGCCAGCAATCAACAACCCTACCAGGAACGATGCGAACATCGTGGCCTGGAACATTTCACGCCGGTGCTTGCGGGCGGCTTCCCGGTGGGGAAGCAAATTGATCAAGATCACTGCAAAAACCTCCGCATCGCCAATCCACAGGAGGTGAGATAAGACGGTGCCTCACGCGCCATTTTTTTCATGCGAACACCGCTGCCGATGTCCATGCCTTCAAAGGGATTGACCACACTGCACACAGCACCAGCATGTTGGGTAACTGCTTCGGTCAGGCCAGGCAGGGGGGCTGAACCGCCTGCCAGCATGATGTGGTCTACCCGATTGTGGGGGGTACTGGTAAAGAAGAACTGTAGTGCCCGGCCAATTTCTTGGGCCAGGGTTTCTACAAAAGGTTTGAGCACAGCAGAGGCGTAATCGTCGGGCAGATCACCATTGCGCTTTTTGCTTTCAGCTTCTTCGGGCGAGAAACCATATTGGCGCACGATGAGCTGGGTGAGTTGTGCGCCACCAAAAGCCTGATCTCGGTCGTAGAGCACTTCTTCGTTGCGGATCACCTGCATGCTGGTGGTCAGGGCACCCACCTCAAACAGGGCCACGACCGCATCTACGCCCTTGTTGGGCAAGGCTTCGATCAGGCGGCTGGCCGCCAAACGGGCGGCATAGGATTCGATGTCCACAATAACCGCCTTGAGTCCAGCGGCTTCGGCCAGCCCTTGGCGGTCTTGTACTTTTTCCCGGCGTGACGCAGCAATGAGCACGTCTACATCACCTGGGGAACTTTTATTCGGGCCAACCACACAAAAGTCTAAACTGACCTCGTCCAGCGAGAAGGGGATGTATTGGTTGGCTTCGGACTCAACCTGCACTTCCAGCTCTTGGTCGGTCAGGCCCGCAGGCAATGTGATCTTTTTGGTGATGACAGCCGAAGGCGGCAAGGCCAATGCCACCTGTTTGGTGCGGGTGCCGCTTTTTTTGACCAAGCGGCGTAGGGCCTCGGCGACTTCATCAAATTTTTCGATGTTGCCGTCGGTGATCCAGCCACGCTCTAGAGGCTCGATGGCGCACCGCTCCAGCACCAGCCCGCCGGCCTTGTTGTGCGCAAGCTCCACCAGCTTGGCACTGGAGGAACTGATGTCAATGCCGACCAGCGGGGCGGGCTGTTGACTGAACAAAGCTCCCACAGAAATCAAGATGGCTCCCCCTTATGCTGAAAAAATAGGCAACACGCTCGTCGTTTTGGATGGATGCTATCAGTAAGATAGTCCCGCAGCAAAGGCTTTTGCTGCCACGGTGCCGGGCGTTCGTTGCCAAAAGTAGACGCACTGACCGATGCCATTGCATCACTGGGCTCGTGCATCATCGCTAAAGCACAGGCTGTGCCAAGTGTGGATTTTCCACCAGCAAGCACGCATTTTTATAATGTGCATCCTTACCGATCCGGAGCGTTATGCCGCCCCCCGCCTTTCCCCCCGATAGTTCGCCTATTCCTCCAGAGGAAACTCCTTCGCCTCCAGCGCCTGTTTTACCCCAAAAGCGGCATTGGTTGCTGCGCCTGATTCTTTGGAGTCTGGGGTTGGTGGTCGCTGGTGTTCTGGCTGCCATACTGGTGGTGGGGGTCGCGCTGGCAATGGCTTACCCCAATTTGCCTGACATTTCAGACTTGGCTGATTACCGGCCCAAGCTGCCATTGCGGGTCTATTCGGCTGAGGGGGCGTTGTTGGGTGAGTTTGGTGAAGAGCGCCGCAATTTGACGCCAATCCAAGACATTCCAGAGGTGATGAAAAATGCGGTGTTGGCCATTGAAGACACCCGCTTTTTTGAACATAACGGGGTGGATTTCAAGGGGATTTTGCGTGCAGGTCTGGCCAATATTGGGCGGGTGAAAAGCCAAGGCGCATCTACCATCACCATGCAGGTGGCACGCAATGTTTACCTCTCATCCGAGAAAACATTCACCCGGAAGATTTACGAAATCTTACTGACCTTCAAGCTCGAACATTTGCTGACCAAAGATCAGATTCTGGAAATCTACATGAATCAGATTTTCTTGGGCAATCGGGCCTACGGTTTTGCGGCTGCCGCAGAGGTGTATTTTGGCAAGCCGCTCAAGCAGGTGTCGGTGGCCGAGGCGGCCATGCTGGCAGGGCTGCCCAAAGCACCATCAGCCTACAACCCGATCAGCAACCCTAAACGGGCGCGGGTGCGCCAGTTGCACATCATCGACCGGATGGAGGAAAACAATTTCATCACGTCTGAGCAGGCTGCACAGGCCCGCGAAGAGACGCTGCGTATTCGCAGCAGCTCGGATCAGACCCGCACCCATGCAGAGTATGTGGCTGAGATGGCACGTCAGCTCATTTTTGCGCAGTATGGCAATGAGGCCTATACCCGTGGGCTCAATGTGTACACCACACTGAATGCAGGTGACCAAGAGGCGGCCTATCAGGCATTGCGCCGTGGCATCATGGACTATGAGCGGCGCCAGCCTTACCGCGGGCCAGAAAAGTTTGTCACCCTGCCCAGTAATGCGCAGGCACTGGATGATGCGATTGATGAGGCGCTGGCTGATCATCCAGACAATGGCGATGTGTTATCGGCCATCGTGTTAGAGGTCAGCCCACGCAAGGTGGTGGCTGTGCGTGGCAATGGCGATGTGTTGGAGATCACTGGCGAGGGCTTGCGGCCTGTGCAGTCGGGCCTGAGCGACAAGGCACCACCCAATACCAAGTTGCGCCGCGGGGCCATCATCCGGGTGACCAAAACGGCTAAGAAGACTTGGGAGGCGACACAGCTGCCAGAAGTTGAGGGTGCCTTTGTGGCCTTAGACCCTCGCACGGGCGCTATCCGGGCGCTGGTGGGGGGGTTTGACTTTGATAAGAACAAGTTCAACCATGTGACCCAAGCATGGCGCCAGCCTGGGTCGAGTTTTAAGCCATTTATTTACTCTGCTTCGTTGGAGAAGGGGTTCACTCCGGCCACGATCATCAATGACAGCCCGTTGTTTTTTGATGCTGGTGTGACAGGGGGGCAGCCTTGGGAGCCAAAAAACTACGATGGCAAGTACGATGGGCCGATGACGATGCGTACGGGGTTGGCTAAGTCGAAGAATATGATTTCTATTCGTATTTTGCAGGCTGTAGGCACCAAGAATGCGCAGCAATGGGTCACCCGTTTTGGATTTGATGCTGAAAAACACCTGCCCTACCTGACGATGGCTTTGGGGGCTGGTTCGGTCACGCCCATGCAATTGGCAGTGGGGTATTCGG
This sequence comes from Giesbergeria sinuosa, assembly GCF_042652905.1. NCBI lineage: Bacteria > Pseudomonadati > Pseudomonadota > Betaproteobacteria > Burkholderiales > Comamonadaceae > Giesbergeria > Giesbergeria sinuosa. The sequence goes on from NZ_JBHSHJ010000001.1 coordinate 437,258, forward strand.
TGTTTGCCAACGGGGGCTACCGGGTCAATCCTTGGCTGATTGCCAAGGTCACAGACCACAAGGGGAAGGTGATTTCAGAAATACAGCCACCGGTGCTGGACAAGCAAGAGCGAGCCATTGATGCCCGCAATGCTTTTATTATGGACAGCCTGTTGCAGGAGGTGACCCGTTCAGGCACTGCGGCCAGAGCACAGGCCACACTGAAACGCCCTGATTTGTATGGCAAGACGGGCACCACCAATGATGCGATGGATGCTTGGTTTGCTGGGTTTCAGCCGACCTTGGCCGCTGTGACTTGGATTGGTTATGACACACCACGCAACTTGGGCAGCCGCGAAACTGGCGGCGGGCTGAGTTTGCCAGTCTGGATCTCATTCATGGCCCATGCCCTGAAAGATGTGCCCGTGATGGAGCCTACTGTACCCACAGGGGTGGTGCAAAGTGGTGGTGAGTGGTTCTACACCGAATATGCGCGTGGTGGCGGAGTGTCTAGCTTAGGAACAGAGGGGCGATCCACCACCACTGGCACCGGTGCTGCTACCGAGGCCGCCCCACAGCCACCCGCTGCTGAGGAGCGTAACCGGATCATGGATCTGTTCCGCAACTGAGGGTTATGCTGGGTGCAAATGGTTTCAAGCGCCTGCCGTGAAGCGCAATGCCAGCCCCGCTTGGGTGCTGGCATCAGCGTCTAGTCGGGCAAAAAACTCGCCACTGCCTTTGGTGCATTGCCACTGGCTGCCATCAAAACGGTAGTGATAGCCTCCAGAGCGGGTAGCCAACCAGATTTCATGCAGCGGCTTTTGCTGGTTGATAACAATTTGGCTGCGGTTGCGGAATGTGAGTGTGACCATGCCACCACTGCGTTGGCTGTCGATGTCTGCGTCGGTGGTGTCGTTGATACGGTCGCAGGATTGTTCGACGGCCAGTAACAATTTTTCAGCTTGGGCCAAGAATTCAAGGTCGGTCATACAATTTCACCATGTTGAAAGCGTTTCAAATTCTAGTCAGGCGCTTTGTCCTTGTTGCCAGCGTGGCAGCGGCATTGTCGGCTTGCGGTCAGCGTGGCCCACTGTATTTGCCATCGTCTGCGGCAGTGCCTGCCGTTACGCCGGCCCCAGCCACCCCAGTCCCTTCTTCTGTTGCTCCATGACGTCTACTGTATTGCCTGGTCATCCCCACATCGCCTATCGGGGCGCTGATTTGTTTGTTGAAGCAGTGCGTGTCACAGAACTGGCACAAACCCACGGTACGCCGTTGTTTGTCTATTCCAGCGCCGCCATGCAAGAGGCGCTGGCTGCCTACCAGCGCGGTTTTGCGGGGCGCAAAGTGCAGATTTGCTATGCCATGAAGGCCAATCCGTCATTGGCTATTGTGCAGTTCTTTGCCCGTCAGGGCTGTGGCTTTGATATTGTGTCGGGTGGGGAGTTGGAACGCGTATTGGCGGCAGGCGGCGATGCGGGCAAGGTGATTTTTTCGGGGGTGGGTAAAACCCGCGCCGAGATGCGCCAGGCATTGCAAGCCGGTATCCTCTGCTTTAATGTCGAGAGCGAAGCCGAGCTGGAGGTGCTCAGCGAGGTGGCGGTATCGATGGGTTTGCAAGCGCCAGTGAGTATCCGCGTCAATCCCAATGTGGACCCCAAGACCCATCCCTATATCTCCACGGGGCTCAAGGGTAACAAGTTTGGTGTTGCCCATGAGCGTACCTTGGTCACCTACCAGCGCGCTGCCAGTTTGCCAGGCATCCGTGTGGTGGGCATAGACTGTCACATTGGGTCGCAAATCACAGAAGCCACCCCCTATCTGGATGCCGCCGACCGAGTGCTGGATTTGATCGAGGCTATTGAGGCGGCTGGTATCCCGATTCACCATATCGATTTTGGTGGGGGCTTGGGTATCAACTACAACGGTGACACCCCCCCTGCCGCCGATGACTTGTGGGCGCAATTGCTGGCGAAGATGGATGCACGCGGCTTTGGCGACCGCCAGTTTTTGATTGAACCAGGCCGCTCGTTGGTGGGCAATGCCGGGCTGTGTGTGACCGAAGTGCTCTACCTGAAACCAGGCGAAGAAAAGAACTTCTGTATTGTGGATGCCGCTATGAATGATTTGCCGCGTCCAGCCATGTACCAAGCCTTCCACGGTATTGTGCCGTTGCACCAGCGCAGCGACGTGTTGGCGCAGGTCTACGATGTGGTGGGGCCGGTGTGTGAGAGCGGGGATTGGCTGGGGCGTGAGCGCAGCTTGGCAGTGCAGTCGGGCGACCGCTTGGCGGTGCTGTCGGCGGGAGCTTACTGCATGTCGATGGCCAGCAACTACAACACCCGGGGCCGTGCGGCTGAAGTGCTGGTCAGCGCCGAGACCGCCCAAGTGATTCGTCCACGCGAGTCGGCTGCTGAGAGCTTCCGTAACGAGCGCCTGCTTTCCCTCTGAGTGCCGGTCTGGGCGGCAACTGTCGGCCCGGCCTGGTCTTTCGATCCACCCGATGCGGCAGTTTTATGCCGCTCCCGATATGCCCATTGAACTTTACCGCGACAAAAACCATGCCTGTTACATGTTCACCGATTTGGTGGAAGAAGATGGGCAGGCTGTGCAGGCCAACCAATTCCTGATTGTGGATGACGATACTGGCGCCATCATTGATCCAGGAGGCAATTTGGCCTACAACGAGCTGTATATGGGGATGCTCAAGCATTTCCCGCCGCAAAAGCTCTCGTATGTGCTGGCCTCGCATGCTGATCCTGACATCATTGCAGCATTGGATCGCTGGCTCTCCAGCACCAAGGCATTGTTGGTCATTTCGCGTATCTGGGAACGTTTTGTGCCCCATTTCACCAAGGCGGGCAAGACCGAAAACCGGGTCATCAGCGTGGCTGATGTTGGTGGTCGTTTGCCATTGGGGCGCCATGAAATCTGGATGATTCCGGCCCACTTTATGCACTCGGAAGGCAACTTCCAGTTTTATGACCCGGTCAGTCGCATTTTGTTCACGGGCGATCTGGGGGTGTCGATGATGGATGGCGCCCAAGCGGCCCGCCCCGTGACCAACTTCAAGAGCCACCTGCCGCTGATGGAGGGCTTTCACCGCCGCTACATGGTGTCTAACAAGATTTTGCGCCTGTGGGTAAACATGGTGCGCCAGCTCGACATTGCCATGATCGTGCCACAGCATGGTGCCCCGCTGATGGGACAGCAGGCGATCAGCGAGTTTTTGGCTTGGATTGAGAATCTGGCTTGCGGTATTGACCTGTTTGATGAGCGGTCTTACCAAGTGCCCACCGCAATCATCGACCCGGTGGTGCGCCCGCCTCTGCCGATTCTGCAAGCTTTGCGCGCGCCCTGATCAGAAGGCACCGGGGTAGGCACCGCCATCTAGCAGTAGGTTTTGTCCGTTCAGGTAGCCAGCATGCTGGCTGCAAACAAACGCACAAAAAGCACCAAACTCAGCGGGGGTGCCAAAACGGCCTGCTGGAATGCTCTGCAACATCGTGGTGCGCACGGTTTGCAGACTCTGCCCGGTTTTGGCTGCGCTGCCATGGAGCGTGGCTTCGAGCCGGTCTGTAGAGAACTTGCCAGGCAGCAAGTTGTTGATGGTCACGCCCCGTCCGGCCAGTTCAGGGCTGCGTGCCAACCCAGCCACAAAGCCTGTCAGACCGCTACGAGCGCCATTAGACAAACCCAAGATGTCGATGGGTGCTTTGACGGCGCTGGATGTGATGTTGATGATGCGACCAAAACCCCGAGCGGCCATGCCATCGACGGTGGCCTTGATCAACTCGATGGGGGTGAGCATGTTGGCCTCTACGGCAGCCAACCAAGCCTCGCGTCCCCAATCACGAAAATCTCCGGTGGGTGGCCCCCCCGCATTGGTGACCAGAATGTCAAAGGCGGCACCAGGGCCATGGGGCGCGTGGAGCACGGCCTCACGTCCTTGTGCGGTGGTGATGTCTGCGGCGGCGGTGAGCACTAGCGGAAAGTGGCTGGTTTGCCCTCGCAGACGGGCGCTTTGTTCTGCCTCGGTGGTCAGCAGTGCTGCGGCCTGTGCCAGTGCTTGTGGTTGTCGGGCGTTGATGACTACATTCACGCCTTCTCGCACCAAGGCCTGTGCACAGCCTAGTCCCAGCCCCTTGCTGGCACCACAGACCAGTGCCCATTTGCCTGCAATTCCTAAATCCATGACTTACTCCTTTGGCTACAGCCAGCGCAGGGGCTGACCATGAAGAAACGAAAACCCTCCAGGCTGACCATCAACCAGCAGGGGGGCGGGGTGTTTGTGTGAAGACGAAAATGCCCACAAGCACCAAGGCAGTCCCGCCCAACACAGTCCATGTCAGTGGCTCATCCAGCAGCCATGCACCCATCAATATGGTAGACATAGGCCCGACCATGCCCATTTGCGCTGCCGCTCCGGCACCAATGCGTTCGATGGCCAACATGACCAGTAGAACAGGTGCCGCGGTGCAGAGTGTGGCATTGAGCACTGATAGCCACAGGACTTCGGGGGCTACTGCTGCCGCTGACCACGGGCGCAACAGCACGAACTGCAACAGGCAAAGAATGCACGCCACGGAGGTTGCCAATCCTACCAACCGCAAGGCACCTAGGCGCTGCACCATCTGGCCGCTATAAACCAGATACAACGCATAACTGATGGCACTACCCAACACCAGCACAGCACCCCAGACGGCTTGGGTGCCCTGCCCTTGCAGTTCGGTTCCAAACACCAAGACAACACCACCATAACTGATCGCCATGCCCAGTGCTTGTCCCCAGCGTATGCCGCGACCATACAGCAACCAGCCCAGCATGAGCACAATAGTGGGGTTGAGATAGAGAATGAGCCGCTCTAGGCTGGCACTGACGTAGGCCAACCCGGCAAAATCCAGAAAACTGGCCAGATAGTAACCCGACACCCCTAGGCCCAAAACGCCTAACCAGTCTTTGCGTGTTAAGGGCGGCTTGCCCCGACTGGCCCACCACGCCATAGCGGCAAAAATAGGCAGTGCAAACAGCATCCGATACATGATGAGTGTGACGGCATCTACACCGTGCCTATAGGCCAGCTTGACGATGATGGCTTTGCCACTGAAGGCCATTGCACCCAACACGGCAAAGGTCAAACCTGTGGCTCTGTGGCGCTGGGCTGTATGTGCGGGTGTAGCGTTGGTGGAAGGCACAAGGATAGACAAAAAAGAGGCCACAGGGCGGCCAGTAACAGCAACGGCGCCCAAAGGCGCCGTGGTGGAACGGTTAATACCGTGGGGTTGGGTGGGGCCGATCAGTCATCCACAAAGGCTTCTTCGCGTTTGTTCTTGACGGCAGGCAACAGCACGATGATCAGCAGCAGCAAGGCAGCAGCCAGCAAGCAGGCCGACAGAGGCCGTGTCACAAAAACGCTCCAATCCCCGCGCGATAACAGCAAGGTGCGGCGCAGGTTTTCTTCCATCATTGGGCCGAGAATGAAGCCCAACAGCAGTGGTGCAGGCTCGGTACCTAGTTTGTGGAACAGGTAGCCAATAAAACCAAAGCCCCCCACCATCCAGATGTCCCAAGTGTTGTTGTTGGTGGAGTAAACACCCACCGCACAGAACAGCACGATAGAGGGAAACAACCAACGGTAGGGCACTGTCAGTAGTTTGATCCAAAGACCAATCAGCGGCAGATTCAGAATGACCAGCATAGCGTTGCCGATCCACATCGAAGCAATCAAGCCCCAGAACAACTCGGGGTTGCTGGTCATGACCTGCGGGCCGGGTTGGATGTTGTGGATGGTCATGGCACCCACCATCAGGGCCATCACTGCATTGGGTGGGATACCCAGCGTGAGCAGCGGAATGAAAGAGGTTTGCGAACCCGCATTGTTGGCCGCTTCAGGCGAGGCCACGCCCCGGATGTTGCCTTGGCCAAATGGAACTTCGCCAGCGTGCAGGCGGGTTTTCTTTTCAATAGTGTAGGCCGCAAAAGCTGCCAACAAGGCACCACCACCGGGCAAGATGCCCAGTGCCGAACCCAAGGCAGTGCCGCGCAGCACGGCAGGGGTCATGCGCTTGAAGTCTTCTTTGGTGGGGAACAGACCTTCTACCTTGGCAGTGAACACCTCGCGGTCTTCAGAGGGGCGTGACAAGTTGGCAATGATTTCGCCATAACCAAACACCCCCATTGCAATGGCAACAAAGCCAATACCGTCGGTCAGTTCTGGAATGTCAAAGGAGAAGCGGGCGACACCCGAGTTGACATCGGTGCCGACCAGACCAAGCAACAGGCCCAAGACGATCATGGCGACGGCTTTGAGTAGCGAGCCGGAAGCCAGCACCACAGCGCCAATCAGACCCAACACCATCAACGCAAAGTATTCAGCAGGGCCAAATTTGAAGGCTACTTCTGTCAGTGGAGGGGCAAAGGCCGCCAAGATCAGCGTACCCACCGAACCAGCAAAGAACGAACCCAAACCCGCAGCCGCCAGTGCCGGCCCCGCCCGGCCCTTGCGGGCCATCTGGTAGCCATCGATCACGGTGACGACTGAGGAGGATTCGCCCGGCAGATTGACCAAGATGGCAGTGGTAGAGCCACCGTACTGCGCACCGTAGTAGATACCGGCCAGCATGATCAGTGCCGCTACTGGGGGCAGGGCATAGGTTGCGGGCAACAGCATGGCGATAGTAGCCACTGGGCCAATGCCGGGCAGCACGCCAATCAGGGTGCCCAACAGGCAACCAATAAAACAGTAGATGAGGTTTTGAAATGTAAAGGCGACGCCAAAGCCCATCGCCAGGTTGTCAAGCAATTCCATGAGCGGTACTCCCGATTAGCCAACGATAAAGCTAGGCCAGACTGGGAACTGCAACTTCAGCGCCCAGACGAAAGCCACATAACTGCCTACCGCCAAAACAGTAGCCAATACAAAAACGCCCTTGGCATTGAACTCCGTGCCCGCCAAGCTGGCAATGAAAGTCAGCGCATAGATGGCCACAATCAAACCCATGGCAGGAATGCCCAGACCGGGCAAGCCCGCCAGCAAGATACCAAACACCACATTGGCGCCCAGAATGAAGAACAGTGGCTTCCAGGCCCATTTGCCGATTTTGTCGCCGTCTACGGTTTCAATCACGGTGGCCTTGAACGCAATCACTGTGCCGATGAAGGCCAGCAGGATGCCCAGCACCAGCGGAAAGTAGCCTGGGCCCATGCGGGCACCTGAACCAATGCTGTATTCAGTGGCACCCCAAGCAAAGGCAATACCGACGCCCATGAACATGAGGCCGGAAAAAAAGTCTTTTTGACTTTTGATTTTCATGAACGTGTCTCCCAGACGGAATAACCAGCGGGCGATTGTCCAATCAATCAAGCAGGGTTCTGATGTGGATTCCACCTACAGAAACCCCCAGTGTTTACCCTTGCTAACGGTTTAGGGCTGAGGGGTGGTTGCTACGACTTCCTCTAGGGTGCTGAGGCCTTGTGCCACCCGCAGGGCACCTGCCATGCGCAATGGGCGCATACCGTCTTGTACGGCTTGGCGGCGCAGGGCATCGATGGATGGTTCGCCAGTAATGCCTGATTTGAGGGTTTCGCTGACGGTCAGCAGTTCGTACAGGCCCATGCGCCCGCGAAAGCCTGTCATGCGACAGTCGATGCAGCCCACGGGTTTGTAGGGTTGGTAGCCCCCTGAGAGTTTCCAAGGTTTGATGGCCTCGGTCAGCACTTCCAGTGGTGCATCCGGGTCAGGTTGTTTGCATTGCGGGCACAAGGTACGCACCAGCCGTTGGGCCAGCACCCCTAGCAACGTGGCATTGATCAGGTAGGCAGGCACTCCCAGCTCCAGCAGTCGGGTGACGGCGCTGGGGGCATCGTTGGTGTGCAAAGTGCTAAACACCAGATGGCCGGTCAGGGCGGCCTGCACGGCCATCTCGGCGGTTTCTAGGTCGCGAATTTCGCCCACCATGATGATGTCGGGGTCTTGGCGCATCAGGGCGCGCACACCTTCGGCAAAACTGAAGTCCAGTTGCGGTTGCACCTGGGTCTGGTTGAAGCTGGGTTCGATCATTTCAATCGGGTCTTCTACCGTGCTGACGTTTACCTCTTCAGTGGCTACGCGCTTGAGCGTGGAATACAGCGTGGTGGTTTTGCCCGAGCCTGTTGGCCCTGTGACCAAGATGATGCCATGTGGGCGCTGGATCAGTGCTTCCCAACGCTGTGCATCATGCGGCAAAAACCCCAGCGCATCCAAGTTCTTGATTGCCGTATCGGGGTCAAAAATCCGCATGACCATTTTTTCACCGAAGGCTGTGGGCAGGGTAGACAGGCGCATTTCTACCTCATCGCCACGCTGGTTACGGGTTTTGATGCGGCCATCTTGTGGGCGGCGCTTTTCCACCACGTCCATGCGTCCCAACAGCTTGATGCGGGCCACCATCGCACTCATAACGCCTTGCGGCATTTGGTAGACCGGGTGCAGCACACCATCGATACGGAAACGAATCACGCCTTGTTCGCGCCGAGGCTCTAGGTGAATATCGCTGGCACGTTGGTCAAAGGCGTATTGCCACAGCCAATCTACCACCCGCACCACGCCTTGGTCATTGGCATCGAGTTGCTTGTTGCTGCGGCCCAGTTCTACCAACTGCTCAAAGCTGCTGGCGCCTGCACCCCCGCCCGCTTTTTGTGCTGCCCGCACTGATTTGGCCAAAGCAAAAAATTCAGCGGTGTAGCGCAGGATTTCTTGTGGATTGGCCAATACCCGGCGCACTGTGCGCCGCGATTGGCGCTCGACCTCTGCCACCCAATCGGTAATAAAGGGTTCTGCTGTGGCCACCACCACCTCTGTGGAACTGACTTGTACCGGCAACACCTTGTGGCGCTCGGCATAGCTGGCGCTCATGGTGTCGGCCACCTTGCCTACATCTACGCGCAAGGGGTCGATGCGCAGGTAAGGGATGCCAACATGCCGGGCTACATATTCGGTCAGAGTTTCCAGATCCAGTGATTTGCCATCGCTGGCATGGGTCATGGCTACATTGGCTAGGCGCACCAGCGGATGTTGGCTGCTCTCGGCCTGAGAGCACCGGGCGATGGTGCGTTGGGCTTCTTCTGGCGCAATCACACCATCTGCACGCAGCCACTGCACAATTTGGCGCCACTCCAGCGGGCCATCGTGCGCCACCGTCGATGGCCTAGGGGCTGTAGGCTGTTGTTGTAAATCAGCAAAAGTCATGGGGTGGGGCTTTGAGGCAGGGCTGGCGTGGATCAGGCCAGCACAGGTTTAAAACTGCGCACCCATTTGCGGGTGGGAATGTCCCAGCGTGCTTGCACAGCATCGCAACGGGCCAACAGCTCGCCACGCTTGAAACGGCTGGGGGTACGCTGGGCCAGCACCACGGTGTTGCCTTCACGGGTGGGTTTGAACGACCAGACGGCATCTTCACCAAAGGCTGTGGCGATTTTTTCTAGGCTTTGGTCAAAGCTGGCCGCACGGCCAAACAGGTTGACAGTCATGCAGCCTTCTTCGGTGAGCAGAGCGCGGCAATCGGCATAAAACTCGGCACTGTCGAGCACCGGGGCGGCGGCATTGTCGTCATAAAGGTCTACCGCCAGGGCATCGACGGTGCCTGTCCATTCATCGCGGCGGATTTCTTCTGCGGCATCGGCCAACACCACCCGCAGCATCGGGCCGTCAGGGGGCAGTTTGAACCAAGCGCGGCACACAGCCAGCACCTGTGGGTTTAGTTCTACAGCAGTGGTACACATGCGCAATTTTTTGTGGCAAAACTTGGTGATGGCACCGGCACCCAAGCCCAATTGCATGGCATGACGCCCAGCCACTGTGGCGGGTTCCATAAACAACAGCCAAGCCATCATGCGCTGGACGTATTCCAGTTCAATCTCAAATGGTTCTTTGATACGCATGGAGCCTTGAATCCAAGGCGTGCCCAAGTGCAAATGACGTACGTCTCCATCGTCAGACACGCTGACATCGGGCAGGCTAGCAGGGGTGGTTTTGATCTTGGGACGGGCCATCACAGAGGTTCCAGTAATCCATCAGCAGACAAGGGTTGCACCGAGTCTGCACACATTTGCGCTGCAAGCTCCAGAGGGCATGGCAGCAGCTTTTCCTGCTATTGTGGGCGATGACTGTGGGTTGGTGGGGTGAGCCTTTGCAGTCTGGGGAGGGCTTGCAAGGCATTGGTGCTGGTTTGTTGTGCCAACCAATCCAGGGGCAGACCACGCAATTTGGCCAGCACTTGGGCAATGCGCGGCAGTTCGGCGGGAGCATTGCGCCCCTGTGCCAGCCCTTGGGATCGCTCTTGTGCTGTGCGGTACAGCCAATGTGGTGGCATATCGGGGGCATCGGTTTCTAGCACCAAGGCATCCAAGGGGAGCTCTAGCGCCAGACGGCGCAATTGCAAAGCCCGTTCATAAGTCAGTGCGCCACCAAAGCCTAATTTAAAACCGAGCGCCACAAAAGTTTGGGCCTGTTGCAGGCTGCCATTGAAGGCATGGGCGATGCCACCTTGCACAGGCACTTCGCGTAGCCCCTTGAGCAGTTGGTCGGCGCTGCGGCGCACATGCAAAATGACCGGCAGATCAAAGCGCCGGGCCAGTTGTAGCTGTGCGCGATAGAACTGTGCTTGTCGAGTGGCATCCAGCCCCGGAACGAAGTAATCCAAGCCGATTTCACCCACTGCCACTAAATGTGGATCGTGATGGTACTGCTCTAGCAAACGTTCCAGTGCTACCAGGTCGCCTTCGCCTGCCTGTGGCGTGTACAGCGGATGAATGCCCAAGGCATAGCTGTCGCCATGCTGGTGGGCAAGTTGACGCACCGCCTCGGCATGGGCCAACTCCACTGCCGGAATCACCAAATGTTGTACCCCTTGTGCGCGGGCCTGTGCCCGTACGGTATCCCGGTCAGGAGCAAACTCCAAGGCATCAAGGTGGCAATGGGTGTCGATCCAAGTGGGCATGGGACAATGATTCCGCAGAGATTTCCTGATAAGTTTGGATGTTGTTGAGTGTCGAAACAGACACTTAATCACTTTTAGCGTCAACACACCCTGTGTTCTATGTCTATGATCGTGAGATTTTCTTCAAATTGTTCATGTCTATCTGTCGTATCTGTTTGCAGGATTCCAACTACCTTAAGTTCAAAACAGAGCATATTGGTATTTGTCAAATATGCATTGACCATTTGAACGAAGCACCAGAGCCAGCACAATTTTCCGAAAACAGAATTGGTGACTTGCTTCGGAAAGGTATGGCGAAGCGTAACCCGAGTTACACCGAAGCTGAGTACCAACAAGCGTTGCCTAGATGGCTCAATCGTTTGCTGGCAGACCCAAAAAATAATGGGATTGACTTTAAAAGAGTTCGTGCATACCGACGAGGTTTGCTACGGGCCACTGGTGATCGAAGGTGGGACTATCCATCCGACTGGATAGAACGGACGCGTCGCATTAGGATGCGCGATCAGTGTTGTCAGGCTTGTGGAGAGTGTGGTATCCCTCTGGATGTACACCATATTATTTACTTGTCTAAATACGGTACCAATCGGCAAGAAAATCTTGTCTCTCTGTGTCGGTTTTGCCATGAGGAAGAACATGGAAAAGTCTTTGACTTTGGGGAGGCAGAGGAGCCTGAAGGTTTGAACCCTATCAAACCAAGGTTAGAACAGGTTCCATCGCCGCAGGCACAGCCAGTCATACCATCACCATCCATTACAGCACAGGTTCAGTCGGCAGCTTTCACGAAGCCAACAGAGAGAGCGAGTGACCATTGGCGAACCGTTATTTCTGACCCTGAGCCACTTGCATCATATGTGGACTTCTCATCATGCCCACGGTGTACCACCGAATTGACATTGCCAGTACACAAAGCTGTCCGTGGGCAAAAATTACGTTGCAAACAGTGCGGCCTCATCTTCCTGTACGAAGTCACTACCAGCCTTGCAGGAACTTCCACGTCCTACATGGCACCAGCACCAGTGGTACAACAGGTGCAGGTACTAAAAACTTCAAGAGATGTGATTGATGCACCACGTCCGAAACCGCGCCCACCAGCGAAAATGGCAGCAACCGATCTGTGGGTTCTGTTGGCTATCAGTATTTTTATCCTCGCTATTGTTTTAATGGGTTGAGGCCTGAATGAGGGTAGGTCTTTCCAGACTATGCCATCAGGAATAATCGATGTTGATTGCTGTTCATAGAAAAGGAAAGACCAGACCATCACTGATGGTGTTGGCCGTCTGTGGTGTTCACTGCGTTGCCTGTCGAATTAGGTGGTGCTATACCGAATTGCAAGATACCTGATGCTAGGGCATAGGCTCTGGCTTGATGTGCAGTATCTGGAATTGCATCTAGCATTTGGCCTAAGTCTCTTGCCATTGGGGAGAGTTGGCCTGAAAAATTGGCTTGGGCTAAGCAAAGTTGCAGAACATTGAATGCCAAGCCATAAGCCTTTTCTTGTAGTGCTGTGGTCTGTATAGAGTCCAGCATGTGGCCTAGCTCCATCGCCATTGCTGAAAGCATCGCCTCTGGTGTGTTTATTGGATGGAAGTTCGGATCGAGCAGTTGATGCGGTGAAGTGCTGAAATAAGCAGCAATTTTATCCAGAGTGTCCAAACCCACACTGGTGTTTTGCTTCTTCAATCTAAAGGCAGTCCCTGGACTGACCCCGCATTCTCTGGCAAGGCGATTAAGGTTCTCACCTCCCCATTGGGATTGCATGAGAACAGTTAAGTTCTTCCACAAAGTTTTGTTGCTGTCAATCATGATGTTGCAATTTTATTGACAGAATCGAGTGATTCTAGACAACGGTTTTTCGAGATTATTTGGGGATGGCGAGAGTCTATTGCTATGTTTGAGGGAGTCCTATCCCATCCAATCGCCCTGCCACCAAACGCAGCACCCGGTCGCAACGTGCAGCCAGAGTCTCATCGTGCGTCACCATCACAAAGGCGGTGCCCTGCTCGCGCGCCAGTGCCAGCATGTGCTGGAACACGCCTTCAGCGGTGTTGCGGTCGAGGTTGCCTGTAGGCTCATCGGCCAGCACACAAGCTGGTCGTGTCACCAGGGCGCGGGCAATGGCTACGCGCTGGCGCTCGCCGCCTGAGAGTTCTGCTGGGCGATGCTCGGCCCGCTGGGCCAACCCGACGCTGGTCAACATCTGTGTGGCCTGACGCTCGCATTCAGCCGGTGGCAACCGGCGGATGCGCAAGGGCATGGCTACGTTTTCCAAGGCACTGAATTCGGGCAACAGGTGGTGAAATTGGTACACAAACCCCAGGTGCTGGTTACGCAATTGGCCTTGCTGTGCCGCAGAGCACTGTGCCAGGTTCTGCCCCAGTAAATGCACGCTGCCAGCGGTGGGGCTGTCCAAGGCTCCCAGCAGATGCAACAAGGTACTTTTGCCCGACCCTGAAGCCCCCACAATAGCCAGCGTTTGGCCAGCGTGTATTTCCAGATCGACGCCTTGTAGCACCGTCACGTCTAAACGCCCTTCACTAAAGCGTTTGCTCAAACCCTTGGCTTGTAACACTGGGGCATGGGAATGGGGTAAATGTGGGTTACTCATAGCGCAGGGCCTCGGCGGGGTTGACGCGGCTGGCGTGCCAGCTGGGGTAGAGCGTAGCCACAAAAGACAGCAGCAGTGAAATCAGGCCAATCGGTACGATGTCGCTTGCTTGCGGGTTGCTTGGCATTTGGCTGATGAGGTAGATGTCTTTGGGCAAAAAGCTGGCCCCCAGCAGCCGCTCAATGGCGGGCACGATGACATCGATATTGAAGGCAATGCCCAACCCCAGCAGCAAGCCCGCCAGTGTGCCAATCACGCCCACCATGGCGCCTTGCACCACAAAAATGCCCATGATGCTGCGTGGGCTGCTGCCCAAGGTGCGCAAAATGGCAATATCGGCCCGCTTGTCTTGCACCGACATCACCAGTGTGCTGACCAGATTGAAGGCTGCCACGGCCACGATCAGCGTCAAGATGATGAACATCATGCGTTTTTCCATTTGCACAGCGGCAAACCACGTTTTGTTTTGCTGCGTCCAGTCGCGTATCCACAGATCACCGCTCAGCGTCCCCGCCAAAGCATGCGCTACGTCGCGGGCTTGGTGCAAATCGTGCAGCTTGAGTCGGATGCCAGTCGGCCCCTCTAGCCTGAAGATGCGCTGCGCATCTTCGTGGTGCAGCATCACCAGTGCCGAATCGTATTCATAGTGGCCTGAATCAAAGGTGCCTGCTACCGTCATTTGTTTCAGGCGGGGCACCACCCCTGCGGGCGTGACTTGTCCGGCAGGGGCGATCAGTGTCACGGCATCCCCCACGCGCACGCCCAAGCTGCGCGCCAGCTCTACGCCCAACACGACACGAAATTCGCCTGGTACCAGCTGCGCCAACGTTTGCACGCTGGCTGCAGCCAGATCGGTGACTTCGCCTTCGTGGGTTGGGTCAATACCACGCACCAAGGCACCTTTCATGTCCTCTCCACGCGCCAGCAGGGCTTGTGCTGCCACAAACGGTGCCGCCCCTGCCACCTGCGGGTGTTGGCGGGCTTCTGCCAAGGTTCGGGCCATATCGGGCAGGGCAGTACCACCAGGGGCAAAGATTTCAATGTGCGAGACCACGCTTAACATGCGGTCACGTACCTCTTTTTGAAACCCGTTCATCACTGACAACACGATGATGAGCGCCGCCACCCCTAAAGCAATGCCCAACATGGACACGCCCGAGATGAATGAGATAAAACCATTGCGCCGTGTAGCACGACCAGCGCGGGTGTAACGCCAGCCTAAGGCGAGTTCGTAAGGGATTTGCATGGAGCAACGATTGTGGCACTGCCAAGCACCCAGTAGATTGCCACGGTAGCATTGCCCTATGCGCCCACTGCACCGTTTTTTTCCGTTTCTCCAATGGCCTCGGCCCGATGCGGCCTTGCTGCGCAGCGAGGCCTTGGCAGGGCTGACAGTGGGGCTGATGGTGATTCCCCAAGGTGTGGCCTATGCAGCATTGGCCGGGATGCCATTGGTCACGGGCATTTATGCCTCCATGTTGCCTGCCTTGGTGGCCGTATTGTTCAGTGCCTCTACGCGGCTGTCGGTGGGGCCAACGGCCTTGAGTTGTTTGTTGGTGGGCACCTCCCTGGCCGGACTGGCCGAGCCGGGCAGTGCGCAATGGGTGCAATTGGCGGTTTGGTTGGCACTGTTGAGTGGCCTGCTACAGGCGGTGCTGGGAGGGCTGCGCTTTGGTTGGCTGCTCAATCTGGTCAGTGCGCCAGTGCTGATGGCGTTTACTCAAGCCGCAGCCGTGCTCATTATTGGTTCGCAATGGCCCGCCTTGTTAGGCTGGCAGGGTGATTGGCTGGGTTGGGGGCATGCCTTGCCGGTGCATTGGCCCTCGCTGGCCTTTGGCGTGGGCAGTGTGGCCCTGCTGGTAGGCGTGCGGCGCTGGAAACCAACTTTCCCATCGGTGTTGGTGATTGTGCTGGGCAGTGCGGGCTTGTCGCAGTGGTTGGGCTTTGCCAACGCGGGGGGGGCAGTGGTGGGGCCATTGCCCCAAGGGCTGCCAGCACTGTACTGGCCCACTTTACCGCAGGCCGATGTATTGGGTCAGTTGATTTTGCCCACGCTGGTCATCACATTGGTGAGCTTTTTGGAAACGGCTTCGAGTGCCAAGGTGGATAGCGAACGCGCTGGTAAGCGTTGGAACCAAGACCAAGATCTGATCGGCCAAGGGCTGGGCAAGATAGCCTCTGGCCTGTGTGGTGCTTTTGCGACCAGTTCGTCGTTTTCGCGCTCGGCGCTCAACCTGTATGCTGGCGCACGTACCGGCTGGGCTACGGTGGCCTCGGTGCTGGTGGTGATGGTGGTGCTGTTGTGGTTTACGCCGGTGCTGCGTCATGTGCCCCAGCCCGTGTTGGCAGCCATTGTGTTGGTGGCGGTGGTTGGGCTGATCAAGCCGCGCGAATTTGTTCGGCTGTGGCGTATCTCGCGCACCGAGGCGGCCATTGCTGCCGTCACCTTTGTTGTGACACTGCTGGCGGCACCTCGGTTGTATTGGGGTGTACTGGTGGGCGTACTGATGGCCTTGAGCCAGTTTTTATACCAACGCTTGCACCCACGCATCATTGAGGTAGGGCAACACCCCGATGGTAGCCTGCGTGACCGCCATCTGTGGCACCTGCCACCTTTGGCCCCCCACCTGTATGCGTTGCGCATGGACGCCGCACTGGACTTTGCCACAGCCAACGCTTGGGAGCGTGCCGTTGTTGAGCATTTGAGCACCCACCCCGGCACCCGCCATGTTTGTTGGTTGGCCCAACCCGTCAATCGTATTGACGCCACTGGCGTCGAAGTGTTTACGAAAGTGCTGGCCCAATTGCAACGCCAGCACATCACCTTGCACATCAGCGGCATGAAACTGCCGGTAGAAACCACCCTGCGCCAAGCAAACGCCTTGCACACTGGCCCTGGGCTGGTGCTGTACCGCACCGATGCAGAGGCGCTCAATGCCATGAGTTTGTTGCACGAGTGGCCCAATGATATTGCAGGCAGTGCCATTTAAGTGCCTTTTGACCCGGCACCCCTAGGGGCCAGAGGGCATCCGAGAAAATAACGCCCATGCCCCATCCCGTAGAACTGATTGTTCCCTATGCCGCTTGCCAGACGCCTGCTTGCCAAGAGACCTTGCAATCGCTGGCGCTGCCGTACCTGCACCGCTTATTGGCCCGCCTGTCGCCAGCACCCCAGCCACTGGCCACCATTGACGAGATGGATGCCTGCCTGTCTTTGCCCCATGAACGAGCCTGGGCGCAAGCGCAAGGCCTGCCCGATCACAACGGCCATATCCCTTGGGCAGCAGGATACGCCTACCAACAAGGGCTGGCGCAAGCAGAGCCCAATACTGCTTGGGCTTTTGTGACGCCCTGCTACTGGCAAGTAGGCACTGACCACATCACCCTGCACGACCCAGCCCAACTGCAACTGACACTGCCAGAGGCCCAAAGCCTGCTGGAGATCGTCTCGCCTTGGCTGGCCGAAGATGGCTTGCAATTGCGTCTGGATACCCCTGGCCGCTGGCTGGCCCACGGGCCACTGGTGGCCGACCTGCCCATGCCCTCACTAGAACGGGTGCAAGGCCAAGATGTGCGCCACTGGATGCAGCACCAGGCACAAAACCCGCATATCAGCGCCACCCAGCGCCGGGCCATGCAAGTTTGGCAGCGCCTGCACAGCGAGCTGCAAATGCTGCTCTATACCCATCCCTTCAATGATGCACGCCAAGCCCGTGGCTTGGTGCCGGTCAATGCCTTTTGGGTGCATGGGGCTGGTCAATTGGCAACGCCTCCCGCCACTATCACCCCAACGCCACAGCGGCTCGATCATTTGCAAGAGGCGGCCCAAAGTGGCAACTGGCAGGCTTGGGCCAGTGCTTGGCAAATGCTGGATGCGGGGCCATTGGCGCAATTGCTAGAACATCTGCAAACCGGTGGTGCTGCACGGTTGACCCTGTGCGGTACACAAGCGGCCCTGACATGGCATAGCGCCCCACGCAGCTTGGGCGAGCGCCTGTCGCGGTTTTTCCGGCCACCGTCATTGACCAGCATTTGCAAAGCCTTATGAAAATCACCGTGCGAGACACTCCCCCGCGCAGCGCCTGGGCGTTGGAGCAAGCGGGCATTCACCCATTGCTAGCGCGCCTCTACGCAGCCCGTGGCGTGAGCACACCACAAGAGCTTGATGCCAGTTTGGCCCAATTGTTGCCACCACAAGGACTGCAAGGAATACAAGCCGCTGCCACCTTGCTGGCCAATGCTATTGCCCAAAATCAGCGCCTGTGCATTGTGGCCGATTACGACTGCGATGGCGCCACGGCCTGCGCGGTTGCTATCCGAGGTTTGCGGTTGTTGGGAGCGCAGCAGGTGGACTTTTTGGTGCCCGACCGGGTGGTAGACGGCTATGGTCTCACCGCTGCCATAGCCCGGCGCGTCAAAGAGCGTGGGGCCGATATGCTGATCACCGTAGACAACGGTATTGGCAGCCCCGAAGGCGTGGACGAGGCCCATGCCCTCGGAATGCAGGTGCTTATTACCGACCACCATTTGCCTTCTAACAACCAAGTGCCAGCGGCTGACGCGGTGGTCAACCCCAATCAGCCCGGTTGCACCTTTGCCAGCAAACACCTGTCTGGGGTGGGTGTTATGTTTTATGTGCTGTTGGCCTTGCGTGCAGAACTGCGCCAACGCAGTCTGCTGGATGCCAGCAACCAGCCCCGGCTCGATGCCTTGCTGCCTTTGGTGGCTTTGGGAACGGTGGCCGATGTGGTGCGGCTCGATGCCAACAACCGCCGTTTGGTAGCCCAAGGCTTGCAACGGGTGCGCAATGGGCAAATGCCGCCCGGCATGGCGGCATTGTTCCGGGCCGCTGGGCGCGATGCCCGCCAAGCCAGTAGCCAAGATTTTGGGTTTGCGCTGGGGCCACGCATCAATGCCGCAGGCCGCTTGGCCGATATGGCCTTGGGCATTGAATGCCTGCTCACCGACGATGCCAGCCGCGCTGACGAGTTAGCCAAGTTGCTTGACGGCATGAACCGCGAGCGCCGTGAGATTGAAAGCGGCATGCGCGATCAGGCATTGGCGTTAGCCGAAAACCTCTTTGCGTCCGAAGAAACTCCGTCACCGGCCATTACTGTTTTTGACGAGAGTTTTCACGAAGGTGTGGTGGGCATTGTGGCCTCGCGCCTGAAAGACAAATTGCATCGGCCCAGCTTTGTGTTTGCTGTCAGTGGCGCACCGGGTAAAGAGCAAGAACTCAAGGGCTCGGGGCGCTCCATTGTGGGCTTTCATTTGCGTGATGCGCTCGATTTGCTGGTTAAGCGCCATCCGGGTGTGTTGCTGCGCTTTGGCGGCCACGCTATGGCCGCTGGTTGCACCATAGACCGGGCACAGTTGGACACCTTTGCCCAAGGGCTGGCCCAAATTGCCCAAGAGCAACTCGATGCTGCTACGCTCACGCGCCAATTAGAAACCGATGGCCCACTGGCGCCCCAATACCGCCGCGCTGATCTGGTCGATACGTTGCAACGCGAGGTTTGGGGCCAAGGCTTTGCGCCGCCCACCTTCAGTGAAGAAGTGGAGGTGCTCAGCCAACGGCTGGTGGGCCAAGACAGCAAGCACCTCTCACTCAAACTCAAGCACCAAGGTGACCCTGTGGATGCCATCTGGTTTGGGCACACTGAACAGTTGCCCTCGCGGGTGCTGCTGGCTTTTCGGCTGGATGTGAACACATGGCAGGGCCAGCGCAAGGTGCAGTTTCTGGTGGAAGGTGCACAGCTCTAAACAACGCACCATCCTTGCTACCAACTCAGTGTTCTGCGGGGGCAGGGCCGTGGCTCATGAGCTTGTCGGTCAGCGCAATAGCCAAGGCACTGAGCAAGAAGGCGATGTGAATGATGGTCTGCCACATCAGCACTTTCAAATCGTAATTGGCAGCGTTGATGAAGGTCTTGAGCAGGTGAATAGAGCTAATACCAATAATGGCAGTGCTCAGTTTGACCTTGAGCACTGAGGCATTGACGTGGTTGAGCCATTCGGGCTGATCGGGGTGGCCTTCCAAGTTCATGCGGCTGACAAAGGTTTCGTAGCCCCCCACAATCACCATGATGAGCAGGTTAGAGATCATCACCACGTCAATCAGGCCCAGCACCACCAGCATGATGATGGTCTCGTTGATCTTGGTGATCTGCACATCGGTTTTGTACCCAATGCCATTGATCAGTGCTTGCAAGGCATCGCTGTTGCCAAAAACGGCTTCCAGCAAATGCACCAACTCGACCCAAAAGTGAAAAACATACACCCCTTGGGCCACAATCAGCCCCAAATACAAGGGCAACTGTAGCCAACGGCTGGCAAAAATCAGCGAAGGCAGGGGGCGCAGGGGTGAGGAGGAGCCAGAGCGTGGGGTGGACATAGGATGGCAGGGAAGAGGACGAAGGAGGGGGCGCCGATTTTACGCAGCCCCCCCTGAAACGGGTGTGACAGTGCAGGGAGTCTGGGTGTCAGAAACTTTCCCAATCATCATCGTTGCGAGCGGCCTTGGGTGCAGGGGCTGCCACCAAGCGGGGGGCTGGTGCTGCTGGGGCACGCACAGGCGCTGGCGCTGGGGTGCTGCTGCGGGCCGATACCGCAGGCCGGGGTTTGGCTGACGGGGCCGCAACGGCAGGGGCTGCAGTGCGGGCACGCACTGGCGGCGTGGCGGTGCGCACAGGCGGTGCGGGCCGTGCCACCGTGGTTGCACTGGCCCCCACATTGAACACCGACACCACTTCAGCCAAACGCTGGGCCTGATCGCGCATGGCGCTGGCCGCAGCGGCAGACTGCTCAACCAAAGCAGCATTTTGCTGTGTCATCTGGTCTAGGTTGGTGATGGCTACATTGACTTGGGCAATGCCGTCACGTTGCTCGGTGGAGGACGCTGTGATTTCGCCAATCAGATCGGTGACGCGGCGCACGCCCTCGACGATTTCGGCCATGCTCTGACCAGCCTGGGCCACCTGCTGTGAGCCAGACTCTACATTGGCCACCGAAGTATCAATCAAGGCTTTAATCTCTTTGGCTGCTCCGGCACTGCGCCCCGCCAAGCTGCGCACCTCAGAGGCGACTACGGCAAAACCTCGGCCCTGTTCACCCGCACGGGCGGCTTCGACGGCGGCATTGAGCGCCAGAATGTTGGTTTGGAATGCAATGCCATCGATCACGCCGATGATGTCTGCGATCTTGCGCGAGCTGTCGGTGATTTGCTGCATGCTGCTCACGACTTGTTCCACCACAGCACCACCACGTTCAGCCGCCTGAGCCGCTGTGCTGGCCAGTTGGTTGGCTTGGCGCGCTGTGTCGGCGGCCTGCGTCACGGTAGCGGTGAGTTGCTCCATGCTGGCCGCAGTTTCTTCCAGATTGGCAGCGGTTTGTTCGGTGCGGGCCGACAGGTCGTGGTTGCCTGTGGCAATTTGCCCAGAGGCGGCAGATACCGACTCCACACCACTGCGCACTTCACCCACCAAGCCCCGCAGACGGTCTGACATCTGCTGGAAGGCATGGAGCAATTCGCCAAACTCATCTTGGCGGTCGCTGTGCAGGTTTTGTGCCAAATTGCCTTGGCTGATGGCATTGGCAGCATCTACCGCTTGGCGCAGAGGCTCCATGATAGAGCGCACCAATGCAGCAGCCAGCAGCAAACCAATCAGCACCGCCACCACTGCAATACCTGCCCCTAGCATGGCTGCTGTTTCTCGGGCGCTGTGTGCGGCAGCCATGGCCTTGTCACGCTCTGCTTCCTCTACCTTCACATAATCTTGCACCGTCTTGGCCAGGGCTGTGGCTACCGGAACAAACTCTTGCTGGGTAAAGGCAAAGGTGGCTGCATAGTCACCGGCCTCTTTCAACTCAGGCACTTTCTTGAGCAATTCTCGTGCAGGAGCGCGCGCTTTGGCTACCTGTTCCAGTGCCTGCTTTTCCACGTCACTGCGGGCGCGTTCACCAGCACGGGTTTGAATTTCGGTGATTCTGGCCGAGTCAGCCACGCTTTTTTGGTGCAAAAACTTGTAAGCCTCGGCAGAAGGCACATTGATGGCCGCTACCGTGCGTTCCATCACCACTTCGGTCAGACCTAACCAACGGGTGGCGTCAGTGATCGAGGCTTGATAATGAGAAATATTTTCAAACGCCTGCACCATCGCTGTGGTGGTGCGCTGCTGCACAAAAATGGCTGCGGCCAGCACGATCAGCAGTAATCCCAAAATACTGCCCCACAATTTGTGGGCTACTCGGATATTGTTTAAATTCATCGCTCATCCATCCTCTGCTAAACATAGGCCACCATCAGAACGTGGCATGGCAGTCATGCACTTGTTTCTGGGGGGCCGGAAACACCATTAAAAAAAGCGGTTTGCGCACCCATAGCCTATAGCTAACAATACGCCTTTGTATATTGACCTAGCAATTTTACGAAGCCTTGGCTGTGGATACTCGACGGAATGGCAGCATTGGCTATAAGCAAAGCCCTAAAATCGTTTGGTGATCTCTTACCTCAACGCTGATTTGCATTGCCATTCTGTGGTGTCGGATGGCACCCTTCGCCCCGAAACGCTGGCGGCGCGCGCCCGCCATCAGGGGGTGGATCTTTGGGCCTTGACCGATCATGATGAAATCGGTGGCTTGCCACAGGCGCAGACAGCGGCCCTCTCTGAAGGCATCGCGTTTCTCAGTGGTGTCGAAATCTCTGTCACCTTTGCGCAAGAAACAGTACACATTGTGGGATTGGGCTTTGATATCCACAATCGCTCCTTGGTACAGGGGCTGGCCCATACCCGTGCTGGTCGTGATCAACGTGCCCAAGATATGGCGCAACAGTTGGCTCAAGTGGGTATTGCGGGTGCCTATGAGGGAGCCTTGCGCTATGTAGGCAACCCGGCATTGGTGTCACGCACCCACTTTGCCCGTTTTTTGGTCGATAGTGGCATTTGCCACGATACCAGCGAGGTGTTTCGCCGCTACCTCACCGAAGGCAAGCCCGGTTTTGTACCCCACCGCTGGGCAGGGCTGGGCGAGGCGGTGCGTTGGATTACCCAAGCCGGTGGCGTGGCTGTGATTGCCCACCCGGCCCGCTACCGCCTCACGCCTATCGAGGAGTTTGCCTTGTTCTCCGAATTTAAGGCGCATGGGGGCCAAGCGGTAGAAGTGGTTACGGGCAGCCACGCCGTGCATGAATACGCTACCTATGCCGACATGGCGCGCGAGTTCGGGCTGGCCGCCTCGCGCGGCAGTGACTTTCATGCGCCCGACGAGTCCAGCACCGATCTGGGCACACTTCCTCCTTTGCCTCCAGACCTGGTGCCCGTGTGGGACTTGCTTCGCCACCGTATCCAGCAACCCGCCTGAAAGTTTGATGCTATGGCCCAGTTCTTTGAAGTACACCCCGACAACCCCCAGCCGCGCTTGCTCAAGCAGGCCGCAGCACTGCTGCAAAAGGGGGCCATTTTGGCTGTGCCTACCGATTCCAGTTATGCGCTGGTTTGCCACTTGGACGACAAGCAGGCCGCCGATCGCCTGCGCCGCATTCGCCAAGTCGATGACAAGCACCACCTGACGTTGCTGTGCAGTGACTTGTCGGCCCTGTCCAACTATGCGCTGGTAGACAACAAGCAATACCGGCTGCTCAAGCTGGCCACACCTGGCCCCTACACCTTTATTTTGGAGGCCACCAAGGAGGTGCCCCGGCGTGTCAGCCACCCGTCGCGCAAAACGATTGGTTTGCGCGTGCCCGAGCGCAAGGGCTTGCAAATGCTGATTGATCTGCACGGTGCGCCACTTTTAGCCACCACCTTGATCGCACCGGGCGAGACCGAGCCGCTCAACGATGCCCACGACATCCGTGCCCGCTACGAGCACCAGATTGATGCTGTGATTGATGCTGGAGGTTGTCCATTTGAACCCACCACGGTGATAGACCTCACACCGATGGCCAGTGGCGATGACCCTGTGGTACTGCGCCAAGGGCGTGGCAGCCTGTCGGCCATCGGCCTTTAAGCACCAGAGAGCCTACCCTCGTGGACGATTTTTCCCAACTGATCCAGACCGTTCTGATCTATGCCTTGCCGGTGTTGTTTGCCATCACTGTGCATGAGGCGGCTCATGGCTATGCAGCACGCCATTTTGGCGATCCTACAGCGGCTATGCTGGGGCGCATCACACTCAATCCGCTCAAGCACATCGACCCAATGGGCACCATCTTGATGCCATTGTTGTTGTACTTTGCTACTTCGGGGGCTTTTTTGTTTGGCTATGCCAAGCCGGTGCCCGTGCAGTTTGGCCGCCTGCGCAACCCCAAGCGCGACATGATCTGGGTGGCCTTGGCGGGGCCAGCCTCCAATTTTGTTCAAGCCGTGCTTTGGGCTGCACTGCTGCTGTTGCTGATTGGTATGGGTATAGAAGAGCGATTTTTTCGTGAAATGGCACGGGCCGGTATCTTGACCAATCTGGTCATGTGGGCGTTCAATCTGTTTCCGCTGCCGCCGCTGGACGGAGGGCGCATCTTGGTGGGCTTGCTGCCTTGGAAGCAAGCGCAATGGTTGTCGCGTGTCGAGCCTTGGGGCTTTTTTATTGTGATGGGCTTGGTGTTGGCGGGTATTGTGGGGGCCGTGTGGCTGCGCCCGCTGATGGCCGTGGGTTACAGCCTGATCCAACTGCTACTCACCCCTCTGGCCTTGCTGCTGCGTTGAGTTTTTCTTTTTCTTGTTTTTACCGATTTCTGTTCCATGAGCACCACGCGCTTTCTGACCGGCATCACCACCACCGGTACTCCCCATTTGGGTAATTTTGTGGGTTCCATCCGCCCTGCCGTGGCGGCCAGCCACACTCCTGGTGTCGAGAGCTTTTATTTCTTGGCCGATTACCACGCCCTGATCAAATGCGAAGATCCGTTGCGTATCCAGCGGTCGACCTTGGAGATTGCGGCCAGTTGGCTGGCAGCCGGTCTTAACCCTGAGCAAGTGACGTTTTACCGCCAGTCTGACATCCCTGAAATCCCCGAACTCAATTGGCTGCTCAGTTGCGTAACGGGTAAGGGGTTATTGAACCGTGCCCATGCCTATAAGGCGTCGCAAGACAAAAACCTTGCCGCAGGCCGCGATGCCGATGAGGGCGTGACGGCGGGTTTGTTCATGTACCCCGTGCTGATGGGGGCTGATATTTTGATGTTCAAGGCCCATAAGGTTCCCGTGGGGCGCGATCAGATCCAGCATATCGAGATGGCCCGTGATATGGCCAGCAGCTTCAACCATCTGTATGGTGAGCATTTTGTGTTGCCCGAAGCCGTGGTGGATGACAACGTGGCGACCCTGCCAGGTCTGGATGGTCGCAAGATGAGCAAAAGTTACGACAATACGATTCCGCTGTTTTCGTCACGGGCGCAATTGCAAAAGCTCATCGGTGGTTTGCTCACCGATTCGCGTTTGCCCGGTGAACCCAAAGAGGTCGAAGGCTCGGCGCTGTTCCAGATTTACCAAGCCTTTGCTACCGAACCAGAAACCCTCGCCCTGCGCCAAGCTTATGCCGATGGCATTGCTTGGGGTGAAGCCAAGCAGTTGCTGTTGGAGCGTGTGGATCAAGTGATTGCCCCCATGCGTGCTGAGTATGAGTCCCTGATGGCCGACCCAGCGCGCATTGAACGTACTTTGCTGGCCGGGGCCGAGCGTGCCCGTGCGCTGGCTACACCGTTTATCCAAGAACTGCGCCATGCCGTAGGCTTGCGCAGTCTGGTACAGGTTGCGCAAGCCGCACCAACCAAGACCGCCAAAGTGGCCAAACCCGCCTTCAAACAATACCGTGAGGCAGATGGGCAGTTCTATTTCAAGCTGTTGGCTGCTGATGGTCGTCTGCTGTTGCAAAGCACGGGCTTTATTGCGCCCAAAGAGGCAGGCCAAGCCATTGCCCGCTTGCAACAACAGGGCGAAGCCGCACTGGCCGATTTGGCTGGGCAACTGGCTGTGGTGGCAGAAGTTACCGCCCAAGACGTGGCCGCAGCATTGCAAGCCTTGCGCGCTGACGACTAATCCCGCAGCCCAAGGGCAATCGCCCGGTAATGACACCGGGCGGGTGCTGCTTTACAGCCGCCGCCGTTGCTGCCAGTAGTGCCAACCGCGCCATCCCAGCAAAATAAGCAGCACACTGCCGTAAAGAATCACTTCGGCAAAATTGTTCTTGCCTGAGCGCATCCAAAAAAAATGCAAGATAGATAGCCCTGCCACGGCATACACGGCCCGGTGCAGCATCTGCCAGCGGCCCGCCCCCAGCCAACGGATGGCCTGCTGGAAGGAGGTGGCAGCCAACAGGGCCAGCAGCACCCACGCCAGCACCCCCACCAAAATGAAGGGGCGTGTCCGTACATCATCAGCAATATCTGCGGCTTCTAGTCCCATGTCGAACACGGCATAGGCCAAAGCGTGCAGCACAGCGTAAAAAAACACGAACAAACCTACCAAGCGCCGGAATCGGGCCAGTGCCGGCGTTCGGGTCAACACCCGCAGTGGCGTGATGGCTAGCGCCAGACATAACAGGCGCAGCGTCCAGTCGCCTAACGCACGAATCAGTGCCTCCGCAGGGTTGGCACCCAAGGTGTTGGTGGTTGTGCCATAGACCAGCCAGCACAGGGGGGCCAGCAACAGCCCCCACAGCAGTGGCTTGACCAGTGGGTGCAGTAACCAAGAGCGCGAAGGGCGGCTTAGTACCACTTTTTTAGATCCATGCCGGTATACAACTGGCCTACTTGGGCTTCATAGCCATTGAACAACAAGGTTTTGCGCTTTTTGGCAAACAAACCGCCTTCACCAATGCGCCGTTCGGTGGCTTGGCTCCAGCGCGGGTGTGGCACTTCGGGGTTGACGTTGGAATAAAAGCCATATTCATGGCGAGCCGCCTTATTCCAAGCTGTGGCGGGCACCTGTTCTGTGAGGCGGATAGTGACGATGCTTTTGGCACTTTTGAAGCCATATTTCCACGGCACTACCAAGCGCACAGGGGCACCATTTTGGTTGGGCAGTACCTCGCCATACATGCCAAAGGCCAGCAGGGTGAGTGGGTGCATGGCCTCGTCCAAGCGCAAGCCCTCGGTATAGGGCCAGTCTAGGATGCGAGAGTTCACCATGGGCATCGTGGCTTTGTCAGCGAGGGTGACAAACTCCACATACTTGGCACTGCCCAGCGGTTGCACGCGGTGCAATAGCGTAGCCAGTGAGTAGCCTACCCACGGGATCACCATAGACCAGCCTTCAACGCAGCGCAAACGGTAGATGCGCTCTTCTAGCGCCCCCAGTTTGAGCAATTCTTCTATGCCGTAGCGGCCCGGTTTCTGCACCAGTCCCTCCACCATCACCGTCCAAGGCCGGGTTTTCAGGGTGTGTGCATGGCGGGCCGGGTCGGCCTTGTCGGTGCCAAATTCATAGAAGTTGTTGTAGCTGCTCGCATCTTGGTACGCAGTGGGTTGCTCTGGCGTCGTTGCCCCTGGTACCACAGAAGGTGGTGCAGCCAACGGTGCCAGTTTGCCAGGGCGTTGCCCTTGCGCCAAACCATCACGCCCTGCCCAGGTTGCCAGTGTGATGCCTGCCACCCCAGATGCCAGCTGCTGTAACCATTGACGGCGACCTTCGTATTGGGCGCGTGGGGTTATTTCGCTGGTGTTGCGATGGTCAAAGCCGTGGTGGTGGGTGTGGATCAACATCGGGCACTCCTGAGAAGGCTGAGGCGTCAGAAAGCACAGGGGTTGTGGTGCCGTGGGCGCACCTGACACAGTTACGCCCCGATTGTTTGGCACGGTACAGCGCCTCGTCTGCCATGCGGATCAGCATAGCAGGCCCATCGTTGGGTACGACTGGCACCCATGAGGCCACTCCCACACTGATCGTGACTACGCCTAGCGAGGTGCAGGCATGGGGCATCGCCAAGCTCTCTATGTCACGGCGCAATCGGTCGGCCAAGGCGCAGGCTTGGGAGGCTTCTTGGCCCCGGATGATCACGGCAAACTCTTCGCCTCCATAGCGTGCCACCAGCTCATCAGGCAGTTGTGCATCATCGGCCAACACCTGCCCAACCCGTTGTAGGCAATGGTCGCCTGCCACATGGCCGTAATGGTCGTTGTACTGCTTAAAGTGGTCTACGTCCAGCATGATCAGAGCGATAGGTTGGCCGGTGCTCCCTGCACGCGCCCATGCACTGCTCAACGCTTGGTCAAAGTGGCGCCGGTTGGCCAAGCCCGTTAGGCTGTCGGTGGTGCCCAATACTTGCAACTGGGCATTGGCGTGCTCCAATTCGGCAGTGCGCTCACGCACTGCACGCTCTAGGTTTTCTTCGGAGTGGCGCAAGACCGCCAGCATTTGCTGTTGGGCTTGTAAAGCCTGTTGTTGTGATTGCTCGCGGCTGCGGCGCTCGGCATGGATGATGTCGGCCAGTGCCAAAGACAACAGCAACATCTCTACCGCCGAGGCGATTTGCAAGGCATAAGAGGTGAATACATTGCTGGGCAACCCACCAAAAGCCCGTAAGCTTGCCACCAATACCCCTAGCCACAGCACCCCCCAAGCCAACAGAAAAAAACGGATGTTGTGCTCACCGGAACGCTGTACCCTCCAGCCCGCAACGGCAATGGCCACACCCATGCCCAAAGCATTGAACAGCACCCATTGGTTGAGTAGCATGATCGGCACTGCCACATGCAATGAGGCCAAGAAACCACTGGCCAATAGTAAAAATGCAGTGGCATGGCCTTGCAACCATCGATCTAAACGGGGGGCGCGCTGGCTGGTGTGTAAAAACACCCGTGTGAAATGGGCACCAAACATTGCGGCCAAACACAAAATAGTGCTTTGCGAAACAGCGTCAAAGGCGGGGGCGTCTGTCCAAAAAAACAATCGGCCATAGCCATTGCCGGCCAACATCCCTAAGCCAAAAAACAAGGTGTAGAGGGTGTATAAGACGAAGCGCCGATCCCGCAGGGAGCAGTACAACAAGAAGTTGTACAACAGCAGCGACAACAAGGCACCATAGTAGAGGGACTGCCATATCAGTTCCCACTGCTCATGGCGGGCAAAGGCTTCTGTGCTCCACAGCACCAGTGGCAAGGTCAGTGCATAGTCAGAACGCGCCCGCAAATAAAAAAACTGTTCTGCGGTATCGAGTTCGAGCGGAAACGCAAAATGCCGATGAAACACCGGACGACTGGATAAAGGCAAATCGTTGCCCGTGCTCAGTGCGCTTCCTGTGGGTGGGTACCATTGCAGGGTATTGATTTGCCCATAGGGCACTTCCAGCAGCCATCGTGTTGGCGCATCCATCCGTCGGTGCAGTGGAATGCGCAGCCAGTAAGCTGAGGTAGTAAAGCCGAAGTTGAGATCACCCTTTGCACTATCGACTGGCACAAACTGGCCGGTTTGTGCCAGTTGGCGCACGGTTTCTATGGTGAGCTGGCCTGTACGGTCTTCCAGTGCTTCAATGCCAGATACCAGTGGGGTTTTGCTGGCGTCGGATTGAATTTCTATGGCCAACACCCATTCTTGGCTGCAACCCAGCAACAGCAGAATCAGCAGCAGGCAGCGCCTTGTCATGGGCGTGGGCCGGTTTTACAGCGTGCCGTAGCTGTGCAACCCCGACAAGAACATGTTCACACCCAAAAAGGCAAAGGTGGTCACAGCCAACCCCACCAGCGCCCACCAAGCCGATATGGTGCCGCGCAAACCTTTCATGAGGCGCATGTGCAGCCATGCTGCATAGTTGAGCCAAACGATCAGTGCCCAAGTTTCTTTGGGGTCCCAACTCCAATAGCCCCCCCAAGCCTCGGCAGCCCACAAGGCACCCAGCACCGTAGCAATGGTGAAAAAGGCAAAGCCTACGGCAATGGCTTTGTACATCACATCGTCCAGCAGTTCTAGCGCAGGCAACTTGGCCGCAATGCGTTGGCGGCCCAGCAAGATGGCGGCCACAATCAGTGCCGACACACCAAAATACACCATCCAATAGCTGCTGCCATTTTGACCGGCGGTGGGCCGGAACACCACAGGTTCAAAGCACAACACGACCCCTAGCAACCACAGTGGGGCCAGCTTGTACCAGCGTGTTTCTCCTGCCGATTGTTTGATCAGGTAGGCAAAGGCCACCATGGCCGACAAGGCAAAAGTGCCATAACCAATAAAGTTGGCTGGTACATGCAGCTTCATCCACCAACTTTTCAGTGCAGGCACCAAGGGTTGGATTTGATGCGCTTCACGTACGACCGAATACCAAAGCAAAAAGCCCACGGCAGCACTGACTACCAGCATGACAAAGGCACCTAAAGCCCGTGTGTTGTATTGCTCTTCGTAGTAGAGGTAAAAAGTGGCTGTCATCCAGCAGAACATCACGAACACTTCGTACAGGTTGCTGACAGGAATGTGGCCCACATCGGCACCCACCAAATAGCTTTCGTACCACCGCACCAAGGTGCCAATGAGTGCCATTGCCACTGCTACCCAAGCCAGACGCGATCCGATCAACGACATCGTGCTGCCTTCACCGCGGGCAAACATGCTGATCCAGTAAAAGAGGGTGCTCATGAAGAACAACATGCTCATCCATAAGATGGCCGACTGGCTGGACAAAAAGTATTTGAGCCAGAACACTGTCTCGGCTCGTGCCAAGCTGCCTGCATCGCCGTCTTGGTACAAGCTGATAGCCAGCAGCGAGCAACCGGCTGCCGCCAGCATGAGCATTCGCATGGGCCGCCAGAACCACCCCAGCCAGATAGTGGCGGGAATGCTGCCGAGCAAAATGCCCTTTTCGTAGCCATCCATGTAGGCGGCATAGCGTTGCAAGGCAAACAGGCCACCACAGAGCACTAAGGCGGCAAAAATCCAGTCAAAAGCGTTGCGACGCGAGGCAAAGCTCGCATTCAGGGTCAATGTCGTGTTGGTTGTGGTGCTAGCCGTAGCCGTATTCATTGCGTGGCTCCTGCGGGGCGTACCCCGATGAGTTTTTCCGTCAGTTGAGCAAATTCGCGGTCTGCATCCATCGTCTTGCGGTTGGTGGACAGGGCCATCGTGGCCTGGGTTGCGCCGGTGTCTTCAGCGGGAGTCAACCAGATCCAGACGCGTCGCTCACGCACATAGAGCATGGCAAACACACCCAGAATCAGCAAGGTGCAGCCCAAATACACGATGTTTTTCCCCGGTGCCCGTGCCACCTGGAACACGCTGGCTTGCACCTGCTTGAAGTCTTTGAGTTGGAACACCAGTGGTGCAGGGTAAATCTGCACATCGCTCAGGGCCAACACGGCCTGTGTCATAAAGCCTTGGGTTTGCTCACTGGGTTGCAAGGGGGCCAGCCCCGCACGCTCACGGGCCAGTTGGGCCAGTTCAAACAGGGTGCCGTTCAAAATGCGAATGAGTACTTCACCCGCTTTGCTGCGCTCAGCTTCAGGCACATTGGCCTCAATAAATTGGGACAGTGCAGGCAGCCCTCCGATTGGTTCGCCCGGTTTGCCGGTACTCTCAGCCCCAGCAAACAAGCCCAGCGCCCGTGCCGCTGATTGGCGCAACTGTTCTATGACATCGGCGCGCGAGGCATCTACGGCTTGTGTGGCATAGCGGCGTACGGCCTGTTCGCGCAGAGCGGGATCGTTTAGGGCAGCACGCAGGCGAATAAATCCCTCCATGCTGCCTTGCTCATCGGCGGGCAGGCGCAGGTAACGCAAGGGGGCAGAGGGCGTTTCACGCACACCCAGCAGGAACATGGGGGTGCCCCCTTCTTCCATCTGTACGGGCAGCATGTAGTTGTGAAACTCGCGTGCTTGGCCCGCTGCATCACGCAACTTATAGCCAATGCTGGGGCCCACATTGCGCAGCTCTTTGCGTGTCACGGTTTTGTTGGCAGCCCCTAAGCGGGCATCTAGCGATTCACGCAGATCGACCTTGCGCACATCGGCCCCAGAGGTCGTGGCATCGTTACCAAAGTTCTCGATGTTGAAGACGCGCAGCGCAGTGAATTCCAGTGTGAGGGGGTCGCCTCCGCTGGTCTTGACCAGTTGTGAACTGCCGCCAATCGTGCCCTGTACCTCAAAAGAGGGGGCTCCTGGGGTTAGTGGCAGGGCTTGCAGCGTTACAGAGGAGCCACCATCGTCAAAGCTGGACTGGTAAATCTCAATGCCTTGGTAGCTGGCGGGGTGGTTGACTTCGATACGGGCAGGGGTTTGCGCTCCGCTGGCTTTGTCGTGGATGATGATCTCACTGGCAAACAGTTTGGGCATGCCCGTGGAGTAATGCTCAACAATGAATTTTTTGAGTTCAATGGCAAAGGGCAGCTCTTGTAGCAAGATGCCATCAGACTGGTTGAGGATGGCGGTGTCGGCCTGTGTGCCCTCAGCCACCAATAAATTACCTCGGAAGGTGGGGTTGCGCTCGCTTAAACGGTGCTGTTCGGGCACGGCAGAAATCAATCCCCCGCCGTTATAGGGCTGCTTGCCCCCCCACCACATTTGTGCCCGTACTACCAGATCACCGTCGAGCAAGCCACCAATGCACACCAAAACAATGGCGCTGTGCGCAGCAATGTAGCCAAATTTGTTGGCTGCCCCAGCTTTGGCAGCGACCATCCAGCCGGTGCCTGGGCCTGCAGCGGTGTCTCGCTGTTGCAGTTTGACCTTCCAGCCCCCACCAGCGAGCATGTGGCCTATGCGTTGGGCTTGGCCAGCGGTGTCACCTTCCAGCGTGGCTTGTGCCTTGTGGTGAAAAGCCGCCAGATTTTTTTCGCGGATGTTTTCTTTGTAGGTTTTGAGGTCTGCCAAGATCTTGGGCGTGCTGCGCGCAATGCACAGCGAAGTGCTCAACACCAGAAACGCCAGAATCAGCAAAAACCACCACGCGCTATAGACGGCATTGAGTTTGATGGCTAGAAACAAGTCAGCCCAAAACGGCCCAAACTGGTTGACGTAATTTCCTACAGGCTCATGCTGCTTGAGTACGGTGCCAATCACCGAGGCGATGCAAATGACCGTCAGCAAAGCAATGGCAAAGCGCATGGATGCCAGCAGTTCCATGCTGGCACGCAAGGCTTGTGCACCAGCACGGGAGCGGACGCCGGGTGAAGAATCAGACATGAACGAAATGATACGGGGCAAAAATGAAGAGGGCGGGCCATCTAAAGGATGGCCCGCCCGTCTTGGGGTCTGTCAGTGGCGTTTGGTTCCGCGCCAGCGGTACAAACTGTACCGGGGTGGTGGCACGGCACGGCTCTGGGTTTCAGCGCAGGCCAGCAATGTAGTCGGCTACGGCCTTGATTTCGCGGTCGTTGAGCTTGGCGGCTACGCCAGTCATTTGGGCGCTGTTGGTACGCACACCGTCACGGAACTGTACCAACTGGGCGGCCGTGTAATCGGCATGTTGACCCGCCAAGCGTGGGTATTGGGAAGGGATGCCAGCACCGTTGGGGCTGTGGCAACCTGCGCAGGCCGCAATGTTGCGGTCGGCGATGCCGCCGCGGTAGATGCGCTCACCCAGCGTTACCAGTGCTTTGTCCTTGGCAAAGGCAGGGGCAGCTGGCTTGGTGGCAACCCAAGCGGCAATGTTGCGCATATCATCTTCAGTCAGGGCCGCTACCATGCCAGACATGATGGCATTGGCACGTTTGCCAGACTTGAACTCGTGCAACTGTTTAACCAAATATTCGGGGTGCTGCTGTGCCAGTTTGGGATTGGCTGCAATCGTGGAATTGCCATCGGCGGCGTGGCAGGCAGCACAGACAGCGGCATAGCTGGCCTCGCCTTTGGCCAGATCAGGCTTGGCCGGGCCGGCAGAGAAAGCCGGGAACGCAGGAGCTGCCAGCGCGGCAGCCGTGAGCAAGGAGGCGAGCAACTTCATATCGAGGGTCTTGTTGGTGGTGGCGCAAAACTTCCCGATTCTACAATGCCGCTCTTACCGCTGGATTTGATTTCATGACCCCCTCTGTTTCTGCGCCAGTTGCTGGCACCCCTTCGCCGGCACCTGATGGCCGCACCGCCCTTGGCTGGATGCACACAGCACGCTTTTTGACCACGGCAGCCCAGTTGAACCAGCTGCCGGTGGTGGATGTGCCAGAAATTGCCTTTGTGGGCCGCTCCAATGCAGGCAAATCTACCTGTATCAATACCTTGACACAGCAAAAGCAATTAGCTTTTGCCTCCAAAAAACCGGGCCGTACCCAGCATATCAACCTGTTTAGCTTGGGGCGTCAGGGCATCACCGATGCGGTGCTGGCCGACTTGCCCGGCTATGGTTATGCAGCGGTGTCGCGCTCAGACAAGATGCGCTGGCAACAGGTGATGGTCAACTATTTGATTGAACGCCCCAGCCTGACCGGCATTGTGTTGCTGTGCGACCCGCGTTTGGGCCTGACAGAA
Organism: Giesbergeria sinuosa; assembly: GCF_042652905.1. Classification (NCBI taxonomy): domain Bacteria; kingdom Pseudomonadati; phylum Pseudomonadota; class Betaproteobacteria; order Burkholderiales; family Comamonadaceae; genus Giesbergeria; species Giesbergeria sinuosa. The sequence continues at coordinate 471,192 of NZ_JBHSHJ010000001.1, forward strand.
CTGGATGAGGCGCTGCTGGAGGTGGTGCGCCCACGGGTGCAAGACGGGCTGAGATTTTTGGTGCTATTGACCAAGGCAGACAAGCTCACCCGCGCCGAGCAGGCTAAGGCGTTGTCGATTGCCCGTTTGCAAACAGGCGGTGGTGAAGTGCAAATGTTTTCGGCCCTGAAAAAGCAGGGCGTGGAAGAGGCTGCATTGCGCCTGTGGCACTGGGCGCATCCGGCTGTGCAGGACTTAGCCGCGCAAAGTGCTGACGCGCAGAGCGATGTCCTTGAAGACGAGCCACCTGCACTGGACTGAGAGCGGCACAAGCAAGCGGGATTTGCTCGGCTGCACCGACCCTATCGCTCCGACCGCAAGTGCCACTTGGAGGCTGGCTGTTCGGTGTGCTTCAGGGTGTCTTGGGCAGGTTGTTCTGAGCCATCTCAGAGACCACAATGCTTTGCACCAAATTCAAGCCAAAAAAATGAACTGTATGGGGCAGTTGCATGTGTTGCTCTAATGCCTGCTGATCGGCAAAGCATTCTATGAGCACAAAATTCTTTTTATCAGATAAAGACTGGTAAAAAGAAAAGAAAATACAGCCGGGTTCTAATAAAGTGGCAGCTTCCAGATCAAGTAGTGCTTGCTGGAGGGGTTGTATTGATTCTGGATTGGCGTAAATATAGGCAATTTTGGATATTGTCATTATGTCGATCAAAATTGGATGAGGCCCAGTTTTAATGATTTTACGACCGCTGCGGTCCTGTTTTTGACATCCAATTTCTTGTAAATATTTTTGAGGTGCCATTCCACCGAGTTTTCGGAAATGCACAAGGCGTTGGCAATATTGAAGTTGTCCATGCCATCCGCCAGAAAAACCATCAGTTGCACCTCTCGTAAGGTGAGGTGAATGGAGTTTTGCGGCGTTGGTATATCTTGTGCATGGTAAAGACGATGGGCAATCAAACTCAATACGGGTAGCACCTCCTGATGGATGGCCTCTGCATACGCTGAGGCAAATCCAACCGCCATCGCCATGCCATTGGGGCCATGCACTGGTACCACGACACCATCACACATACCGGTAGCCCGACAATCATGAAACAGCTCTCGTTGCTCTTTAGGCAATGAGGCCTCTAGGGCGCCCCAGGTAAAGGGGCGATGGCTGGACAGCGTTTTAGTCCTCACAGGATTACGTTGTAGGTATTTTTTTTCTGCATATATTTTCTGCCACTCGGTAGGGTACGTGGTGGCTGTCCAGTTAGAACTGGCATCTGGATGACTCCTCACAGGAGCATGGATCATGTAAGAAAACCCCAGTTTTTCTGCTGATGCACAAGCCGCGCTAAATGCATTTTCCCAATCAATCACTTGCGAGAATTCTTGGTGAATTGAGGCATAAATGTCTTGGATGGATTGAGTTAAATGCATAGAAGTAAAAAATCAAACCATTTTAAAAAGAAGGTTATCCCACGGAAATCCGTAGTTGTGAAATCTCAAGCATCTTGCTACATTGAAATTTTACTTCGCCTCAGATTGTTTTGAATTAACCATAGATGTGGCTTGGATATTGCTGCTCGACCTGTAGATTTCGACAGTTACGAATGCCTCTGTTTTTTCGAAAAATCAAGAAAAAGGCCTACCACTTTTCAAACAAGATGCACGATGTCCCCTACAGCCAGTACGAAGCCCTCTTGGCTGCGGAGCACCTTGACGCACTTCAGCAGCAGGCACAAGCCATCGTGGCAAGGCTGGGTTTTGGCGGATTCTTGTACTGCAGTATCAAACACCGCTCCAAACCCAAGGCGCTTCCAGACATTTGCGTGTTGAGCAGTCATGCACCCGCTTTGGTGCAGCGTTACCAAACACAGCACTGCCATCAATATGACCCTACAGCACTGCATATCCAGCAGCATCCCTATCCCATCGCTTGGGGGCGACATACCTTTGAAGGGGCACGGGCCAAAGCGATGTACCGATTTGCCCGCCAATATGGCCTGCGTTCTGGTGCCGTGTTTCCGGTGTCTTCGGCCCATGTAGGGTTGGCCCATTTCAGCTACGCCTGTAACCAAAATATCGAACAGGCTTTGCCCCGCATTTTGGCAGCCATGCCACATGGGCAACTGTTGGCCACTTTTGTGCATCAAGCCGCCAGCAGGTTATGGCATTTGCAAGCCTGTACCCCACCACAGCACGGCATCACCGAGCGAGAGCGCACTTGTCTTCGTTTGGCAGCACAGGGCTTGCGTGATAACCAAATTGCCCAGCAGTTGGGCATCACCCCGCGCACGGTTTTGTTCCATTTGGGCAATGCACGGCAAAAACTGGGGGCCGACAACCGAGCCCAGATGATTGCCCAAGCCTTCGCCTTGAAAGTGATTGCGCTGTGAGTGTGCCATCACCTTCGCCACCCACGGTGATTGAACTGCTCTTGCCTCAGCACGGTAGTGCGGCGGCAAAAGAGCAGTGGCATATGCACCCATTGGATTACGAATTGCTGCAACAAGCAGCCCAAAGCCAAAAACAGAGTTTGGCCGACTTTATCGCATTGGCTACGTATCTCCATGCGCGTGATGTGTTGACAGAAATAGCGATACGGCGCACTGCTGCAGCGGCATCAATTCCAAAGCAGCCAAACAGCCATACCCCACCCCCTCCTTTACCAAGCACCTGATAGCTCTACCCACCACCCTATCTATCTGAGGATTCTTTCATGTCCAACGCCCACTACGCTACAGAAATCCATGCTGCCACCTTATTCACCGCTGCGACACCAGAGAACAACAACGGTCGTCACGAAATTACTTTTGTGCTGGACAACGTTGCCGACTGGCAAACCCTGGCCAGAGGTGTGCGCCCCGGCGTAGAAGTGGTGGTACTGGACAGCTTAGGTGATGGCTTGGCACAAATGGCCGACTGGCTGGCACAGAAAGCACCTAGTAGCGTGGATGCCATTCACCTGCTTGGCCACGGCAGCAGCGGAGCTATCAATTTGGGTGCGCTGATGCTAACTGGCACCAACCTTGGCCAGTATGGTGACACGCTAGCCCAGATCGGCAGGGCCTTGACCGCCGAAGGTGACTGGCTGGTCTACGGCTGCAATGTGGCCCAGGGGCAAGTGGGGCTGGACTTCGTGGGGAAACTGGCGCAGGCTAGTAGTGCGGATGTAGCTGCTTCGGACGATTTGACTGGGGCTGCAGGGCTGGGGGGGGATTGGGTGTTGGAGCGTGTTACTGGCGACCTGGATGCATCGCTTGTCAGTCCTTTGTTTTTCAATGGCGTACTTGCAATTGTTCCAGGTTACATCGCTGCTGCAAGCGCAAAAACACTGGCCGGATATACATGGAACTGGAGTATGGGAGATGGTAGCGGTGGGTCGACTGCCACGCCTGCCCGACTTAATACGGGTCAATTTGGTAGTGGTGCATCTGGCGTAAATGATGCCGAGCTCTTGTTCGGAACTGCGAATAACAACCAAGGAACGGGGGCTGGCGAGCAGTTTGTTGTATATGCGACAGACGGAAAAGACTTCACAATAAAGTCGTTTCAGGTAATTACCGGCATTGGCTCAGCAGAAATTTCGATTGTTGGCTATAAAGACGGGAATCAAGTCTATACAGATAGCAAAAATTTTGCCGAAGATGGATTGATGAATGGAGCAGAAACATATTCATTTCTTGGAGGTGGTGTTTCTGTTGACAAACTGGTTCTAACCCATGTTGATAATTTTCAATATGACGATGGAACGAGTTTATTTAATTTCCTAGTTGACTACGATAATGCTCCCGCATCCGACATCGTTCCTCCAACCTTAGACGGCTCTAACTCCACCCCCGCCGACAACGCCACCAACGTTGCGATAGGCGACAACCTCGTCATCGACTTCAGCGAAAACATCGCATTTGGAGCAGCCGGTACGATCACGTTGCGCAATGTCACCACCAACAGCGCGGCAGAGACCTTTGACGTGTCCACCGTTTCCAGCGGCACAGTCACCGGCAGCGCTGGCAGCACGTTGACCATCAGCAATGACAAACTCACCCTCAATCCCAACGGCAACCTGAAGGCAGGTACCGCTTACAGCATGCAATTCTCTGCCGGCTCGATTGTGGACACCGCTGGCACGCCGAATCCGCTTGCCGCTATCACGGACGACAGCACTTACAACGTCACCACCGTAGCCCCCACTGTCACGCTATCAGTCGATAGCGCCAGTGTTGCTGAAGCGGTCGGTACCCGCACGATCACGGCGACACTGAGTGCCGCCGCTAGTACCGACACCACGGTGACTATCGGTCGCAAAAATACCAGTACCGCCACACTGACCGATGATTTCACCTTGTCATCGACGACCATCACCATCGCTGCCGGCCAAACGACGGGTACTGCAACACTTACCGCTGTTCAGGACACGCTGGATGAAACGGATGAAACTGCAATCATAGAAATCACCGGGGTATCTGGGGGCGGTAGTGCCACCGAGAGTGGTACACAGGAGGCCACCGTCACCATTACCGACGACGATGCAGCCCCCTCGGTCTCCGTCGCCAATGCTAGCCTGACGGAAGGCCACAGCGGCAGCAGCAACATGACTTTTACGGTCACATTGGGCGCAGCCTCGGGCAAGACCGTGACGGTGGACTACGCCACCAGTGACAACGCCAGTGCCACGGCAGTGACAGATTACACCGCCAGCAGTGGCACCCTGACCTTTAATCCCGGCGATACCAGCAAGACCTTCACCGTGCCGGTGCTGGGCGATACCACACAGGAGGGCAATGAAACATTCACCGTTACGTTATCCAACGCAACCAATGCCACCATTGGTACGGCCACAGCTACGGGCACCATCAACGACGATGAAAATGCCAGCCCCGTTCTCGATTTAAACGGTTCTGGTACAGCAGGCACAGGCAACACCATCACGTTGGCCAATGCCACTAATGGTCTGGTAAGCGCCACTGCCGTGGTCAGTGATGCTGAATTGGATGCCAGCAATTGGAACAACAGCACTTTGAGCGTGCATCGTGTCAAAGCCGGTGGCGTGGCCGATGGCTGCGCCCATGATGTGTTTAGCTTTACCTCAGGAGCCACCTTCACCGCCACGGGTGGCCCAATGGCCCAAGGCACTAACAGCAATGGCACTTTGACCTCGGGAGGAGCCGCATTTGCTTCGTGGACTTACACCAGCTCTACGGGCTCGCTCGATATCAGTTTCAATGCCAACGCCAGCAGCAGTTTGGTGCAAGACGTGGTGCGCCATATCGGCTACAGCAACACCCGACCCTACGGCGATGCCATCATCCGTATGGCCTTGAGTGATGGCACCAGCACGACCAACTCGGACGTGACGGTGAGCAGTACCACGATTTATGTGGACAGCAGCGATTCGGCCAGTACGGCCGTGGCCAGTGCCGACAACCAAGGTGATGCAGCCGATGGATTCACCCTGTACGAGGCGCTCGAGAAGGCTGTCAGTGGTGACACCATCAAAATTCTGGATGGCACGTATTACGGTTTGTTCCGTGCTGCCACGGGTGGTGTCACGATTGAGTCGGCCAGCGGAAATGCTGCAAACGTGACGCTGGCTGCACCAGACACTGCTGTGATTGCGGCCGCTCCATCGGGCCAAAGCACCATTCATGGACAAACGCGTTACCCCATCCTCGACCTGCGGACGACCACGCCAGATTCAACCAACATCACCGTTCACAACCTCACCATTGACGGGCGTTTCCAGGCGGTTGATACGTCTGGTCATAACCTGCTGGGTATCGGTGTTTACAACACTAACGCATCCATTGACCAGGTCACCATCAAAGGAGTTGCAGCGCCGGTAAATGGAACAACTGGAGCGTATTCAGGCTACAGCAACAACCACGGCATCCTGGCTGAGGGTAGCAGCGGCAACAATGTGGATGTGAGCATTACAAATGCAAGCATCCATACGTTTCAAAAGACGGGCATATTGGCGTGGGGGCCTGGCCTGACGGTAAACATCACCGACAACAGCATCACCGCAGTGGGTGAGTTGGGTTTATCAAATCAGAACGCGATGCAGATCGGCTCTTCAGGCGGCAGGGTGGGAACGAATGCAACCGTGTTGCGCAACACGCTGACGGGCATTGGTTCGAATGACCCTGTGTACTCGGCCAGTGCCATCATTGTGAGGCAAGCAGGCACGGTTGAACTGGGCCACAACACATTCAGTACCGTCAGCGCGGTCACCAGTTCAGGAGGTACTACCGGGGTGGTGCTGTATGAACAGGTGACGCCAGTCAATGTGCATGACAACGTGTTCACTAACGTGTACCAAGGCCTCCTTGTGGAGGCCCCATTTGGCCCGTTGAGCACCTACGACGCCGCGCACGTTATATCCAACAACAATTTTGCCAGCACCTATCTACCCATTTACGACAGTCAAGACGATGTCGACCCCTCTGTCGACAAACTGGCTGAGAACCCACTGACCATCACCCTGAACAGCAATGCCACGGTGAGCAATAGTCGAGGCTTCCTTGAGTACAGCTTGTTTGGGGGCAATGACAGCTTCACAGACACGGGCGCTGCGGTAAGTCGCGTCTATGCAGGTGCAGGGAATGACACCGTGACCACAGGCAGTGGTGCAGACCTGTTGGACGGAGACGCGGGTGCCGACACCCTCAACGGCGGTGCAGGTAATGACACCATCAAAGGTGGGGCAGGTGCAGATAACCTGACCGGAGACACAGGCAACGACGTGTTCCAGTACGCAGGCAGCGGCAACGATATAGACACCATCACCGATTTCAGCACCGGTGATGCCATCCAAGTGGTGGGACGGGCCTCCACAGGTGGGCTTGTGACCACGGGCACAGGCACATCAGTTGCTGCGAACTCTGTACAAGTAACCGAAGCCAGTGGCGTGACTACGCTCTACATTGATGCTGATGGCCTAGACGATGCACCGGAAGTAGAGCTCAAACTCACGGGCACTTTTGCCCCCGAAGACTTTGTGCTCGATGGGGAGTTCATTCGCTTGGCAGCGCGTATCCCCACCATCACCAGTGCTACCTACAATGCCAGTACGGGTGTGCTTATTATCACTGGCACCCACCTCACTAGCGGCAATGCCGTCGATGAAACCAAACTCACCCTCACTGGCGAGGGCGGTAGCACCTATACCCTGACCGAGACCGGAGCCGTCACCGCCAGCAGCGCCACCAGCATCTCCATCACTCTCAATGCCACAGACAAAGCAGCCCTGAACCAAATTTTGAACAAAGCGGGGACAGGTTCAACCAGTGGCACCGCCTTCAATCTAGCCGCTGCTGCTGATTGGCACGGCACGGGCAATGCAGACCTGACAGGTAATGCCATTACCGTCAGCAATGTCGCTGTCCCTACCCTGACCAATGCTACCTACAACGCCAGCACGGGCGTGTTGGCCGTTACGGGCACTGGATTGGTCAAACGCAGTGGCGGTACCAATGACATTGATGTCAGCAAGCTGTCCATCACCGGCGATGGCACGGCCTACACCCTGACCTCCGACAGCGTTGAGATCACCAATGGCACTGGTTTTAGCATCACCCTCAATGCTGCCGATCAGGCAGCCCTGACCAGCCGTCTCAACAAAAATGGTACCAGTAGCACCGGTAGCATCACCTACAACTTAGTGGGAGCTGAGGATTGGGCCAGTGGGGCGGATGCAGAAGTCACTGTGGCCGATACCACCGACAATGGCATCACCGTGTCGGGCATCAGTGCCGGAGGTGGTGGTGGATCTGAAACCCCGGCCCCAGCACCGACACCTGCACCTGCGCCAGCGCCAGCGCCAGCGCCAGCACCGGCACCGGGTACCACGACCATTGATGGCACTACGGTACAAACCGGCACCACTGCCCAAACCGACAGTTCAGGCCAAACCCTCACTACCACTACCCAAACCGTTGCAGCAGTTACAGACGATCGTCCTGAAGACCCCAATACCCCTAACGGTGCTTTGGCGGATATTCCGTTGGTCAGTAGCGTTGCAGGCGATACCCTGCTACAGGTGAGTTTGCCTGTCGGTATTGGTCTGACCGCAGAGCACACCGAAGGCAGCAGACTGACCCTGCGCGAGAAACTCATCTTGGCCAGCGAGCCTCGTATTGATTTGCCCGCCAACTTCCAACAGGTGCTTGACCAAGGCATTGACCAGTACGTGCCCGGCGTCATTGACCAAGATCAGATCACAGTGCGCACCATTACACTGACATCCAACAGCAGCGCCCCCCCCGAACAACCGATTGTGATTCGCGGCACCACTGGCACCGGCGAGGATGACAGTGCCAATCCCCAACGCGGCGAAGCCTTGGTGATTGACTGTCGCCAATTGCCTCCCGGCACCATGTTAGACCTGAGCTTGGTGGAGTTTGCCATTGTCATTGGCCCCACCACGGCCCTTGGTGGTAGTGGGCGCAACTTTGTGATTGGTGATGGCAGTGCCCAATTCTTGGTCTTGGGGCCCGATGACGATGTGTTGCGTGGTGGTGATGGGGACGACACTATTGGCTCCAAGGGGGGAGACGATCAACTTTTTGGCGATGGTGGTGACGACTGGATCGTGGGCGGCATTGGCAATGACACCTTGCAAGGTGGCGATGGCAATGATCTGCTCCAGGGCGGTGCCAGTGATGCCGGACATTGGCGTTTTGACATCACCCCAGAGAGGCGTTTGCAAGCGTCTTTCACCCCACGCAGCACGGAGCTGGCCGACAACACAGGTTTGCGTGTGACCGACAACTGGAGCAATGGACATGCCGGTGGATTGGTCACCGATGATCGCTTTGCTTGGGTCTATGGCGACTATCAACGGGCCAAAGACACCACGCTGCTGGTACATGCACTGAGCGGGCGCTTGCCCACATTGACCGAAATGGGTTGGGTGGTGCCGGGTGCCTACAGCAGTGAACAACTGGGTGAGATGGCCCATGCCTATTGGGTACGAACCCAACCCGTTCCAACGGCTTTGGTAGGCGATGACTCTTTGCCACAGCAAGTGGCTGGCGTGATCAACCAAGTGTGGGGCGCAGGCAGCGCCACCGCTGCGTTAACCACTTTGGGGGTGGACTACCTCAACGCTGGCGGCAGCTGGTCGGCCATTTGGTTGGCTTTGGCACGCCACAGTCGCCATGCCAGTGCATTGACCGACAGCCAAGGCAATCTTTCACTGATCGATCAGTCACTGAGTGAAACTGGTTGGTCGATGGATGCAGGCAGTAACACCTTGTTGGGCGGAGCGGGCAATGATATTTTGGTCGGAGGCAGCAGCAGCGATGTGCTCGACGGCGGTGCGGGCACAGATATGGCTGTTTACCTAGGGCAGCCGTCAGACTATGAAATCGCCCTGGCACCCCGTCTTGATGCCGAGGGGAGTGATGCACTGATTCGGCACAAAGCCAGCGGCGCTGTGGACACTGTGCGCAACCTAGAACTGTTGATGCTTGGTTCTACGGTCTATGAGGTGCCAATAGGCCAACCCCAACCCGCTAACAATGTTTATGTGGAGTTGGTGGATTATGTGCAGCCTCTGGGGCAAACCGCTCTGAGCCGATTGGTCTGGAACCAAGAGTGGCTCTAGCAGGCAGTTGGGCATTGTTGAACCACCCCAACATGGTTTAGCCTGCCACCAACTTGTGAACCAGATCAGCTGCGGTAGATGCCCCGTATTTGCGCATCAGCCGGGCGCGGTAAATCTCTACCGTGCGATGGCTGATGCTGAGGGCTTTGCCAATTTCTTTGGACGTGAGACCCTCCAGCAGCCGTGCTGCCACTTCACGTTCGCGGCCTGTCAGGTCGGCCTTGACTGGGCGTTGCGCGCTCATGTCTTCAAAACTCCAGATGCCCGATTCGTGCGGGGCTTGCCGATTGACGGCCCGCCCCGACACATGGCACCAGAACATCTCGCCACTCAGGCGGCGCATGATGCGGCTATCAGAGTAATAACCCTTGGCATTGAGGATGGGTACCAGCCGCTCGCCAATGCGTTCATACTCATCGGCGCTAGGGTACAACAGACGAAATGACTGCCCCATCAGCACCTCGCGTGAAGCACCAAACATTTCGCAAAAGTGGTGGTTGCAGTCGATCATGATGCGGTGGCGCGACAGCACCAGACCCACTGGGGCCATATCAAAGGCAAGGCGGTAATCAACGTCCATAAGTGATTGCAAGGCAGGGCAAGTATTTAGGGGATACTACGTAAAAGATTACGTAGTATCTTCTTCATCCTATCTCAAGGAGACTGTTGTGAACAAAGTGTTTCCCTCCGCCGCTGCAGCCCTCGAAGGCGTGGTGGCCGATGGCCAGCTGATCGCCGTGGGCGGCTTTGGCCTGTGCGGTATTCCAGAAGCGTTGATTGATGCGCTGCGTGACTCGGGCGTCAAAGATCTGACCGTGATTTCCAACAATGCTGGTGTTGATGGCTTCGGTTTGGGCAAACTGCTGGAGACACGCCAGATCAAGAAAATGATCTCCTCCTACGTGGGCGAGAACAAGGAGTTTGAACGGCAATACTTGGCGGGTGAGCTGGAGTTGGAGTTCACGCCTCAAGGCACGCTGGCTGAGAAGTTGCGCGCTGGAGGTGCTGGTATTCCGGCTTTCTTTACCAAAACTGGCGTGGGCACGTTGGTGGCCGAAGGCAAAGAGCTGCGCGAATTTGACGGTGAGACCTACGTCATGGAGCGTTCGCTGGTGCCCGAAGTGGCCCTGATCAAGGCCGATGTGGCCGACCGCAGCGGCAACCTGCGCTTTAACTTGACAGCCCGCAACTTCAATCCCGCAGCCGCCACGGCAGGCAAGATTTGCATTGTCGAAGTGGAGCGCATTGTAGCCACTGGCGAGATTGCCCCGGATGATGTGCATCTGCCCGGCATTTACGTGCATCGCATTGTTCACAACCCTACGCCCGAAAAGCGCATCGAAAAGCGCACCTTGCGCGACCGCAAAGTTTGAGGAGATACCCCATCATGGCCTGGACTCAAGACCAAATGGCTGCGCGCGCTGCGCAGGAATTGCAAGACGGCTTTTACGTCAATCTGGGCATCGGCATCCCAACGCTGGTGGCCAACCATGTGCCAGACCACATCGAAGTGTGGCTGCAAAGTGAAAACGGCATGCTCGGCATTGGCCCCTTCCCCTACGAGGATGAAGTCGATGCTGACCTGATCAATGCAGGCAAGCAGACCGTCACTACCATCAAGGGCTCGTCCATTTTTGGTTCAGACCAATCGTTTGCGATGATTCGTGGCGGCAAAATCAACCTGTCCATCCTCGGCGCTATGCAAGTGACCGATCAGGGCGATCTGGCCAACTGGATGATCCCAGGCAAAATGGTCAAGGGCATGGGGGGGGCGATGGACTTGGTGGCGGGCGTCAAGCGCGTGATTGTGCTGATGGAGCATGTCGCCAAGAAGAAAGACGGCACTGAAGACCTGAAAATCTTGTCCCAATGTACGCTGCCATTGACCGGCAAGGGCGTGGTCAACCGTATCATTACCGATTTGGCTGTGATGGATGTCACGCCCCAAGGCCTGAAAGTGGTGGAATTGGCCCCCGATGTCACTTTTGAGGCATTGCAGGCCAAGACTGGCGTGCCGCTGTTGCAGTGACTTCAACATTCATCGCTTGAAGTTGCCGAGGCCCGCATTCAGCGGGCCTTTTTGTTGTGCAAAGGGGCTGCGGTTTAATACGCAGCGTCCCTTTTTTTCTTGCCCTGCATGAGCGATTTCTCCGCGATGGTCGATACCAGTCCATCTAGCTTTCCTACCCAGTTGCCGCAAAGTCCGCATTACCTGCGGGCCGTCACGGACCTGGCGCATCGCCGTGCCGTAGTGGCACATGAGGCGATCTATGCAGAAAGCGGTATCAAGCTGGTAGAAAAGGGCATGCGCATTGATGGCCGCCTATATGACAGGCTGGTGCAGCACACCCTGCGCGAGCCAGTAGATAGCCATTTGGTGGCCGAAGATGCGGTAGATCACACGGTGTTGACAGCAGTAGCCCGCGAGTTGATCCACAGCAATCGTCTATTGCAATTGCTGGCGCAGGACATGGGGGCGCATTTTGACCAGTTCTGGCCTACCCTGGCGCAAATACCCTTGCCAGGCCCCATCATGTTCAAGTTGACAGTGATGCGAGACGAATGTTCAGACATGTTTGCACACAGTGTGCAAATGGCATTGGTGGCTTGGTTTCTGGGTGTGCGCAGTGGGCTCGACGATGGAGATTGTGTGGCGCTGGTGGCTGCTGCATTGTTGCACGATGTGGGCGTATTGCATTTAGATCCGGCTTGGCGTGATCGCCAACAACAGATCACGGGGGTGCAGCGTAAACATTTAGTGGCCCATCCGATCATTGGCATGTTGATGGTGCGTGGCACGGAGGCGTATCCGGCAGCGGTGGCTACAGCGGTGTTTGAGCACCACGAGCGCATGGATGGCAGCGGCTACCCGCGGGGCATTCTGGGGGCCGAAATTTCTCCTCTGGGGCGCATTCTCTTGTTGGCCGAAGTAGTGACAGCGTTTTACGACAAATATGCCGAAGATTCTCCAGGGCTGCGTTTGGGCACAGTGCTGCGGCTTAACCATCGCAAATTTCCTGCCGATCTGTGCAGTCATGTCTTGGTCTTGGTGCGCCAAACTTTTCCATCGGCTGGCACACTGGCAGTGCCAGAGGGGGATGCGCAACGGTATTTGCAGGCTATTCCGGTAGCGTTTGCCCGCTGGGAGCAGCTCAGCAGTGCAGTGAGCATCACGCCAGGGGGGCCACTGGCTTTCGTCAATGACCATCTACAGGGTTTGTGCAAAACCCTGACCGAGGCGGGTCTCCATCCACAGTGTGCGCCCAAGCTGCCAGACTTGCTGCAAGATGATCCCCAAGCCACAGCGGAGTTGTGTTTTTTGGGGCGTGAGGCTTTGTGGCAGTTGCAGGTGATTGCCCACGGTTGTTTGCATCGCTGGCCTGAAGTGGCCCAGCGTGAAAGTCTGGCCCATCGGCTTTTGGCAGATTGGTGCGAATGGCTGTTGGGCCAGCAACGTTGATGTAGGGGAGTCGTCGGTCTATGACTCGCGCACGTTCTGCCGTGGTGCCAATCGTGTTGCCCATGCGCAATGGGGTCAGTCCAAGCACCGTGGTTTTGCCCTCGGTGGGCGCGGGCACGATGCTGGATTTTTTGGCTGCCCGTTTTCCGGCAGTGGGGCGAGACCAATGGCAACAACGTATGCTTGCCGGAGATGTGGTGGATGCGTGCGGCCAGGCAGTGGCACCCCAACGCGCATTTGAGCCTCACTTGCGGCTCTACTACTATCGGAGCTTGGCTGTAGAGCCAGAAATTCCTTTTTACGAAGAAGTGCTCTATCAGGATGCGCACCTGTTGGTGGCAGACAAGCCGCATTTCTTGCCCGTGGTGCCCGCCGGGCGTTATGTGCGCCAGACCTTGTTGGCCCGACTCAAGGAGCGATTGGGGCTGCCCGAGTTATCACCACTACACCGTATAGACCGTGATACAGCCGGTTTGGTGCTGTTTTCGGTGCAACGGGCCACGCGCGGGCTGTACCAAGGGCTTTTTCGGGAGCAGGCGATGGTCAAGCACTACGAGGCTGTGGCACCGTGCAAGCCTGGGCTGGAGTTTCCGCGTGAGCACCACAGCCGATTGGAAGAGAACGGGCAGTTTTTCTTGATGCACGAGGTGCCTGGCAGCCCAAACAGCCATACCCGTATGGAGCTACTGGAGGTGAGTTCGGGCTGGGCGCGTTATCGGCTTTCGCCCGTGACTGGCAAGCGCCACCAATTGCGCGTACACATGGCTGCTTTGGGGTTACCCTTGCGCTACGACCCTTTTTACCCTGAGGTCAATGATCCACCCGAGGGCGATTTTTCGCGCCCCTTGCAGTTGTTGGCCCAATCATTGGCTTTTGACGACCCATTGACCGGTCAACATCGCCGGTTTGTCAGTGGCCGTCAGCTTTTGCCGCTGGCCTGAAATCTTTGCCCTGCCGCCATTTTGCAGGGGAGGGTTACACTGATTCATCTGGGCTGTTGGCCTTCTTTTTCCGCTTCTTTTCCTCTTGTCCACCTTCTTGACTCGCCATTTGGGGCCGGTAGTGCGTCCCCTTTCACAAAAAGTACGTGCTTTGGTGTTGCGGCCACTGGCAGGGTGGGGTGTGCTGTTGTTGGCACTGTTGGTGTATTGGGTGCAGCTCTACTATTCACACCAAGCCCAATTGCAGCAGGTACAACTCCAGACTCGGCAGGGGGCTTCCCAAACAGTTCATGCACTGGCCTTGCAAACAGAGGCACTGATTCGCAAGATCGACTATGTGGCGGTGCATTTGGGGGAGCATTGGAATAGCCAAAATCGGTCAGAGTTTCTCGATTCTTTGCAGGTTGCGCAGCAGACTTTTATGCCGGGTGCATTGACCCAGGTATCAGTGGCCGATGCACGCGGGCACATCGTGTTTTCCAGCCTGTCGCCAGACAAACCACTGCAAAGTGCCGATGGTCAACCGGTGTCGATTGCCGACCGAGAGCACTTCACTGCCCATCTGGATGAGCAAGATGAGCTACCCCATTTGTTCATTAGCCATCCGGTACAGGGGCGGGTGTCGCAACAGTGGATAGTGCAGTTTTCAAGGCCATTGCACGACGCACGGGGCCAGTTCTCTGGGGTGATTGTGCTGTCGGTGCCGGCCCGGTATTTGTCGCGCGCCTTGCAGGATATTTTTCCTGATCCTGCCGATGTGGCCCTGTTGTTGCGTGCCGATGGTGCTTATCTGGCCCGCTCTCAAGGCATGGAAGGTGTGATGGGCCAGTCGGTACCGCGTATCCGTCAGTTTCTGACCGACCGATCGGCCACCCACGGCGTCTATGAAACCGTCGCCCCCCCCGATGGCATTGAGCGTTACTATGCTTGGCATCGGGTGACCAGTTATCCAATCGTGGTCAGCTTGGGCATCAGCAAGCAACGGGCCTTGGCTTCGGTGCAGCAGGCTTTGCACGATAGCCATGTGCAAAATGTTGTGGGTTCCTCCCTGCTGCTGTTGGCTGCAGCATGGATTACCCATCTGTGGCTGCAGCGCAGCCGACAGGCGCAAATGTTGGCTACCACCAGCGAGCGTTTGGAGTTGGCTTTGCGTGGTGGCAATTTAGGCACTTGGGATTGGAATTGCAAAACCCAAGAAAACCATTTCAATGAGCTTTGGGCGGCCAGGTTGGGCTACCAAGCGAGTGAGTTGGCACCCCACTTTTCCACTTGGCAAGAGCGTATTCACCCCGATGACTGGCCCAGAGTGCAGGCGGCCTGCATGGCCCATTTGCAAGGGCAAAGTGCGCAATATGAGTCGGAATACCGGATGCGCCACCGTGATGACCATTGGATATGGGTGTTAGACCGGGGGCAGGTGGTGGAGTGGGCCAGTGATGGCTCTCCCCAACGCATGGCTGGCACTGTGCTGGATATCAGCGATCGCAAAATTGCCGAGGCAGCAGCGCAGGGCTTGCGCGAGCGCCTGAGCAAGCTCATGCGCGAGGTGCCGGGCGCGGTGTACCAGTATTTGCAGCGGCCCGATGGCACAGCCTGCCTGCCCTATGCCAGTCCTGGCATACAGGGCATTTATGGCATCACGCCAGAGGAGGCAGCCTTGTCAGCAGACAAGATTTTTGCCCATCTGCACCCGGCTGACCGTCCTCGGGTGATCGAGTCTATCCAAGCCTCTGCTGCGGATTTGGTGACTTGGCGTTGTGAACACCGGGTGCGTTTGTCTGATGGTACGGTGCGCTGGGTGCTGGGCCAGGCCAACCCTGAACGCACGGCAGATGGGGGTACCCTTTGGCACGGCTATATCCACGACATCACGGCAGAGCATGCAGCCGCCGAGGCCTTGCGCCTACACGCTGAATACCAGCGCCTGGCCTTGCAGGCCGTGCGTGATGGCCTGTGGTCGTGGGATATAGCCCATGGCAGTTTGGAGTGGGATGAATACATCCGCGAGATGTTGGGAGAGCCACATTTGCCAGCCACTTTGCGCTACCAAGATTGGCTAGACCGGCTACATCCCACAGACCGTGAGCGTATCTTGCCACAGTGGCATGCACAGATGCGCCAGCACCCAGATCAGGTGATTGCTGCAGAATACCGGATGCGCACTGCACAGGGCCAGTGGCTGTGGGTAGAGGCCAGAGGTCGCATTGTGGCTTGGGGCGAGGACGGCCTGCCTGCACGCATGGTAGGCACTTATACCGACATCAGCACCCGTGTGGCGCAGGCCCAGTTGCACCACGCACTGATCGACCAAAGCCGCGCTGCGATTTTGCTGGTAGACCAACAGCGCCAAATTTTGTATGCCAATGCGCGGTTGGTAGAGATATTTGCGACGCCAGGGGAAGATATTACCCAGCGGCCTATGTCGAGCCTGCACATCAGCCCAGAGCACTTTGATGGTATGCGGGTGTACTACGACGCTTTGCAGCATGGTGGCAAGGTGCGCTTTGAGTACCCCATGCGTGATGCGCAGGGAAAAATACGTTGGTTTGACATGCATGCGGTGCTGCGTGATCCAGATGAGCCAGACAGCGATGTGGTCTGGACTTTGGTAGACATCACTGAAAAGCACCAATCAGCCGCCGCACTGGCCATGGAGCGGTTGCGTCTGACGACGTTGCTGGAGTGCTTTCCTGGAGGGGTGTTGATGGAGGATGCCCAAGGGGTGGTGACAATGGCCAACCAGAACTTGTGTGATTGGTTGGAGTTGCCAGACCCCGCAGCTGCCTTGCAGGGGGTGGCCCACGAGGCACTTTGTGAGCGGCTCGGCCCGGCACGGGCAGCGTGGTTGTCGGTGCCGGGCAGTGCCACGGATGGAGAAAAGCGCCGCAATATTGAAGTCTTGTCTACAACAGGGCGCACGCTGGAGATCAATTGGGTACCCATAGCGCGTGATGGAGAGCAGCTGGGTCGGTTCTGGCTGTTGCAAGACATCTCAGAGCGCAAACAACGTGAAATGGCCTTGGCGACTTTGGCGGCTACCGATGTCCTGACCAGTCTGCCCAACCGACGCAGTTTTATGGCCAGTCTGGAGAGTGCGGTTTTGGAGGCGTGCAGTCATCCTGAACGTGGTTATGCACTGATGATGATGGATATTGACCATTTCAAGCGTGTCAATGACACCTATGGTCATCCGGTGGGGGATGCTGTGCTCCAGCATGTGGCGCAGCTCATTCGCCACAATTTGCGCCAGAACGATACCGCAGGGCGCTTGGGTGGAGAGGAGTTTGCAGTGTTGTTGCAAAACATCCAGCCCTCAGACGCCTTGGCCTTGGCCAACCGGGTGCGTGAGATGTTGTCTCAAACACCAGCCCTCACGGCGGCAGGTAAGGTGACCGTGACTATCAGCATTGGTATGGTGCTGCTGCGGGGCGAAGATGCCACGCGCAGTCTGAGCCATGCTGACGAGGCACTCTACATGGCCAAGAACAGTGGGCGCAACTGTGTTTGTGTCTGGACGCCTTGAGTGGGGGAAGGCTTTTTTAGCGCCAGCCCGACAGCAAGGCAGGCAGAACCAGCGC
The DNA here is from genome assembly GCF_042652905.1 of Giesbergeria sinuosa. NCBI lineage: Bacteria > Pseudomonadati > Pseudomonadota > Betaproteobacteria > Burkholderiales > Comamonadaceae > Giesbergeria > Giesbergeria sinuosa. The sequence goes on from NZ_JBHSHJ010000001.1 coordinate 488,757, forward strand.
AGTGATGGCACCATTGAGCCCCATTGCCAAAGCGGCAAAGGCGCCAGCTTGCTCGCTGATTTGGAACGCACGGGCCGTGCCAACACCGTGGGCTGCCACACCCATGGCAAAGCCCTGAATGGCATGGTCGTCTACGCGCAGTAGCCGAAACAAGGTGGGGGCTACCACAGCACCCACAATGCCCGTGACGATGACCAAGACCGCAGTCAGGGAGGCAATGCCCCCAATGCGTTCGGCCACACCCATGGCAATTGGTGTGGTGACAGATTTGGGCGCCAATGACAATTGTGTGGGCACACTGGCCCCCAACAGCCATGCGGTACCCACCGCAGAGAAGACTGCAGTGAGGCTGCCAAGGGCCAACCCCAATACGACGGGCCAGCGCATGGCCCGCACCCGTCCCAGTTGGGCATGGAGCGGAATAGCCAAAGCTACTGTGGCTGGCCCCAACAGAAAATGCACAAACTGGGCACCATCAAAATAAGTCTGGTAGGGGGTGTCTGTCCACAACAGCAGCGTCACCAGCAGCGCCACCGCTAGCAGCACCGGATTGGTGAGTGGGTGCAACCGAAAGCGCCGATGCAGTGCCAAGGCCAACACATAGGCCAGCAGGGTGAGCGTCAGTCCAAGCAGTGGTGATGCTGCCAGATAGACCCAGATATCGTGGATGGGGGCGGGCAGTATCATGGCTGTTCCGGCGCAGGGGCGGGGGGCTGCTGTGGGCGGCCACGGCAAGCACGCATCACCAGTGCAGTCACGGCCATGCTCAGTAGGGTGCTGAGAATCAATGCCACCACCAGCGCCAGCCATTCATCGGCAATGCGGTGACCATGCACCATGATGCCCACCCCAGCAGGCACAAACAGCAACGAAAGGTTGCCTAGCAATCCTTGTCCAGCACTGCGCAGATTGTCGCTGGGGCCACCACGCCAGATCAGTGCCAACAACAGCAGCAACATGCCCATCACCGGCCCTGGCACCGGCCCTGGCACCGGCAGTTGCAGGCCGCGCACCATGACCTCTCCAGCCAGTTGAAATACCAGCAACCAGGCAAAACCTGAAACCATTGGCTGTCCCCTTGAATGCACACACAAAGTGTGCACTGTAGCGGCTCAAGGCCAATGAACACGCACACGCAGACCACCCCACTGTGGGCTGCGGTCTATTTGTACCTCTAAGCCGTGCAGTCGGGCAATGCGCTGCACAATCGACCAGCCCAAGCCACTACCACTCTGACCAGTGCCCAGCACCCGGAAAAAACGCTCCCCGAGTCGGTCTATGGCTGCTTGCGTCATGCCAGGGCCGCTGTCTTCGACACACAACTGGATAGAGGCTCCTTGGGTTGTAGCCGTGTGCAGATGCAGGTAAACCTGTGCGCCATCGGGGGTGTAGCGCAGTGCGTTGTCTAATAGATTGCGCAGCAACACACGCGCCAATGGTTCTGCCAGTGGTGCAGGCACGGATGGGGGAATGTCTAGCACGATCTGCTGTTGGCGGGCTTGGGCACTGGGGTGCAGATCGGCTGCCAGGGCGCGTGCTATGTCGGCCAAATCGCAATGTGCCGTGGCCGAAGAGGCTGATTCGGCATCCAAGCGGGCTAACTGCAATAGCTGTTCTACCAGCCGGGTAGCGCGATCACAGCCTTGCACAGTGGCTGCCAGTGCTTGGGCGCGTTCGGTGTCTTGCATCGCTCCTTGGGCCACTTGGGCTTGCATGCGGATGCCTGCAATGGGGGTGCGCAGTTCATGGGCTGCATTGGCCGTGAATTGTTGTTCGGCGGTGAGCAGTTCAGTGGTGCGATCAAACAGGCCGTTGAGTGCTGTCACCAAGGGCAGCACCTCTGGGGGGACGCCAGCGGTAGCCAGTGGTTCTAAGGATTGAGGTTGGCGTGCGGCCACGGCCTGCCCTAATTGACGTAAGGGGCGTACCGAGCCATGCACCGTCCACCAAATGCCCAGCACCAACAACGGTAGCATCAATACCGTGGGCCAGATCATGCTGTACAGGCTGACCATCACGACATCGTTGCGTGTGGATTGCAGCTCTCCCACCTGCAACAATAAATCAGTGTCGTGGCCAGGCGTCACGAAGACGTGCCATGATTCTCCATCGGCTTGGCTGTCGGCAAACCCCCGTGTCTTGCGCTGGGTGAGGGGTTCGCGGGGGGCATTGGCAGAATGGGCCAGTAATTTGCCTTTGTGCCATACCTGAAACACAACACGCTGCTGGTACTTGTGCAGATCGGGGGCCAGATTGAGGTCTTCGTCTTCCAACTCATCGAGTGGCTGCATCAACAACAGAGCGGCTGTTTGTACCAGATGGGCATCGAGCAGTTCACTGACCTCATGGCGGGCGTCATACCAAGTCATGATGGCCGCCAGCCCCCAGGCAGTAGCCACCAGTGCCAGCACCGTGGACAGCAGTCGCCTTTGCAAGGAGCGTGGTGCCGGTGGCATTGTCGTCTGGGGGGCGCTCATGCTGGAGTGCGTGCAATGCGGTAGCCCACGCCCCGCACAGTCTCAATCAGGCCGGCACCCAGTTTGCGCCGCAGGTGGTAGATATGCACTTCTACCGCATTGCTGTTGATTTCGTTGCCCCATTGATACAGGTGCTGTTCCAATTGTTCACGGTTGAGCACGCGGCCAGCATTGAGCAACAGGGCATGCAACAGGTCGTATTCGCGCTGGGATAAATCGACCAGCACCCCCTCGCACCAGACTTGATGGGCCGCAGAATCGAGCTCCACCGTGCCTGCACACAGCCGGTTGGCGCTTTGGCCGTGGGCGCGGCGCACCAAGGCACGCAGTCGGGCAGCCAGTTCGTGCAGGTCTACGGGCTTGATCAGGTAGTCATCTGCTCCAGCATCTAAGCCCGCGATGCGGGCGCTGACGGCATCGCGCGCAGTCAGCACCAACACAGGGGTGGCTACCCGGCGGGTGCGCAGTTGCTGTAATACATCCATGCCATCTTGCCGTGGCAGCCCCAGATCCAGCACGCAGGCTTGGTAGGCACCTGTGGACAGTTCGCGCGCAGCCGCGATGCCATCGCGTACCCAGTCCACTTGGAATCCATGTTGTGTCAGTCCGGCACGGATGCCCGAGCCCAGTAATTCATCGTCTTCAGCCAGCAGGATACGCATCAGGAGGGGTCTTTCGCTCAGTCGTCATGGTGGTTGGATACAGAGTTTTGGCCCCACGGCTCTGTGGGGGTGTTTGTGCTTTGGGGGGCTGCGCTTTGCCATTGCCAGCCCCAGAACGCCAACACGCAGGCCAAAATCAGCAAGGCCAGCAGACCGTAGTTTTTCTTGGCAATGTCTGGCCCACGTCCTGGCACACGGCCTGTGAGCATGGGCAAGGCTTGATTTTTGCGTTGCACCATGCTCCACAGTCCAATCAAGCCAATATGCACCAACACCACCAGCAGCATGGCGTTGCCTACCCATTCATGTATTTCTTCCAGCCACTCGCCCCCCCATTCGTCCCAGACGGCATAGCCGCTCAGGCTCAAAGGCAGCACCAGTGCCAGCATAAGCAGCATAGCCAAGCCCATGAGCAGATTGCGCCCAGGGCGGCCCAGAGCTTGTAACGCCACCAAAGAACGCACTGCTACCAGTGAGCGCAGCCAAGCAGGCAATCCGCGCACCCGGCTCCACAGACCCGACAGTCGTACTGGGCGTGGCCCCATGAGCCCCCAAAGCAAGCGTGCCAACACGATGCCTGCCAGCGTATAGCCCAAGGTGACGTGTACCAAGCGCCAGCGTTCGCTGTCGGCACTGAGGTATGCGCCGGTAAAGCACAGTGCCATCAGCCAGTGCAGCATGCGTGTCGTGGCATCGACTACGCGGCGCATCGTGGGAGGGCTGGCAGTGGAGGCCGTGTCCAATGGACGGGTATGAACAGTGTGGGCGGTCATGATCGGCCTCACTGGGGGATGCGAACGTTGTCGTCGTCAAAATCGCCCCGATCTGCGCGCGTGTGGCAGGCCATGCAGTTGGCCCGACTGCCCACAGAGGGGCGTTTCCAGACAGTGGGTTGTATGTCGCTGTGCTTGCGTTCAAACCAGGCCGATTGGGTGAGGCGGTCTTGTGGTGGTTCTTCGCGCACCCGTTTGTAGGTGCCAGCGTTACCTTGTAACCAGGCGCTGATTTGGCGCACCGTGGCTGGGTCTAGCGAGGCATCGGTGCCGTAGTGTCGATCCAGCCCCTGCATGATCCGGCCCCAAGAGGGTGCAGGCAACAAGCCCGGCGGATAGGCCATGTGGCAAGCGGCGCATTCTTGCTGGTAGGCAGGCAACATGGCGCTGGCCGCCATCATGGGGCGGTCGGCCCATGCGGCAGACAAGGTGCCACAACTCCACAACAGTACAGCCCAGCGCCTACCTCCAACCAAACCCCATAGAACAGCTAAAACAGACATGACACGCCTTTCTTAAGGTTTGAGCTGCACCAGCCAAGCCAGCACATCGGCTTTTTCTGTAGCGGTGCATTCGCGGCTCAATACATCTTTGCAATTGCGCCGGAACCATTTGTCGGCTTTGGCGGCATCGGTGAAGCGTTCGGGGTTGAATGCAGGGGCCAGCGGTGCAACGGTTTTGCCCGTACTGGCATGGCGTGCCGGGGTGGTGGGTAACTGGCCGTGGCAAGAAGCGCAAGACCACTCGCCACCGTGGCGACTGTTAAAGAACAGGCGCCCACGTTCTGCATTGGGCACCGTGGTTGCTTCAGCACTCCAACGCTGCAACTGGGCTTGGGCGCTGGTATCGCCTGCATAAGCCCAAGGCAAATGGAAGGTCAGTGCCAGTAGTGCTGCCCACAGCCCACGGGATGGATGAAAAGTACGCATGCCGTGATGGTGCGACACCGGCCTGAAGAAAGTCTTAAACGTGTGTCTCTTTGCAAAGACAAAAGCCCACAGCTTTTGCAAGCTGTGGGCTTGGTGCGCAAAGCTGGCGCTGTTGGCGCCAGCTGGGCTGGGTTTACATACCCATGCCGCCCATGCCACCCATACCGCCCATGCCACCCATATCAGGGGCACCAGCAGTCTCGGCCTTGGGGGTCTCGGCGACCATGCACTCGGTGGTCAACATCAGACTGGCCACGGAAGCGGCGTTTTGCAGCGCGGTGCGGGTCACCTTGGTGGGGTCCAGAATACCCATTTCGATCATGTCGCCATAGGTGTCGTTGGCGGCGTTGAAGCCGTAGTTGCCAGCACCAGCCAAGATGGCGTTAACCACCACCGAAGGCTCGCCACCGGCGTTGGCCACGATTTCGCGCAGGGGCGCTTCGATGGCCTTGAGCACCAAGGCAATGCCGTGGTCTTGGTCGGTGTTGTCACCCTTGATGGCGCCAGCAGCTTGGCGGGCGCGCAGCAGAGCCACACCACCACCGGCCACAATGCCTTCTTCCACGGCAGCGCGGGTAGCGTGCAGGGCGTCTTCGACGCGGGCCTTCTTTTCCTTCATTTCGACTTCGGTGGCAGCGCCGACCTTGATCACGGCCACACCGCCAGCCAACTTGGCCACGCGCTCTTGCAGCTTTTCGCGGTCGTAGTCGGAGGTGGCTTCTTCGATTTGCACGCGGATTTGCTTGACGCGGGCTTCGATGTCAGCAGCAGCGCCGTGGCCGTCGATGATGATGGTGTTTTCTTTGCCCACTTCGATGGTCTTGGCTTGGCCCAGATCGGCCAGCGTAACCTTTTCCAAAGTCAGGCCCACTTCTTCAGCGATAACCTTGCCGCCAGTCAGGATGGCGATGTCTTCCAACATGGCCTTGCGACGGTCGCCAAAGCCAGGAGCCTTCACGGCCACCACCTTCAGGATGCCACGGATGGTGTTGACCACCAATGTTGCCAGAGCTTCGCCTTCGACGTCTTCAGCCACGATCAGCAGCGGACGGCCAGCCTTAGCCACTTGCTCCAGCGTAGGCAGCAGGTCGCGGATGTTGCTGATCTTCTTGTCGAACAGCAGCACGAAGGGGTTGTCCAGGATCGCGGCTTGCTTTTCGGGGTTGTTGATGAAGTAGGGCGACAGGTAGCCACGGTCAAACTGCATACCTTCAACGACATCGAGTTCGTTTTGCAGGCTCTTGCCGTCTTCTACGGTGATCACGCCTTCTTTGCCTACTTTGTCCATGGCATTGGCAATGATTTCGCCGATGCTGGTGTCAGAGTTGGCGGAAATGGAGCCGACTTGGGCAATTTCTTTGGAAGTGGTGGTGGGCTTGGAAGCCTTCTTCAGCTCGGCGATCAGGACTTCTACAGCCTTGTCGATACCGCGCTTCAGGTCCATGGGGTTCATGCCAGCGGCCACATACTTCATGCCTTCGCGCACGATGGCTTGGGCCAGCACGGTAGCGGTGGTAGTACCGTCACCAGCGTTGTCAGAGGTCTTGGAAGCCACTTCCTTGACCATCTGGGCGCCCATGTTTTGCAGCTTGTCTTTGAGTTCGATTTCCTTGGCCACGGACACACCGTCTTTGGTCACGGTGGGGGCGCCAAAGGAACGCTCCAGCACCACGTTGCGGCCCTTGGGGCCGAGTGTCACTTTAACGGCGTTGGCCAGGACGTTGACGCCTTCGACCATGCGGGCGCGGGCTTCACCACCAAAAACTACGTCTTTTGCTGCCATGTGTATTTCTCCAGAATTCTAAAAACAGGGGTCAGTGCTGAAAGTGCTTAGGCTTCAACGACGGCAAAGAGGTCGTCTTCCTTCATCACCAGCAGTTCATTGCCATCGACCTTGACGGTCTGGCCGCTGTATTTGCCAAACAGCACGCGATCACCCACCTTGACGTTCAGCGCAATCAGCTCGCCCTTGTCATTCTTCTTGCCGGGGCCAACGGCCAGCACTTCGCCTTGGTCAGGCTTTTCTGCGGCGTTGTCGGGGATATAGATGCCGGAGGCAGTCTTGGTTTCGCTTTCGATGCGCTTGACGATGACACGGTCGTGCAGAGGGCGAAGGTTCATGGATCTATCTCCTGAAGGGGTCAAAAAAATGCTTTATCAATTGAGGGTCTGTGTTTGCAGACACGTAGCCAATCTTCCGCTGACAGGGTGTTGTTAGCACTCTTGTCAGACGAGTGCTAATGATAAGGGCTTTTTGCGGGCTTTCAAGAGGGGGCTGTGTATGGGGGGTGCCTTAACATCGTGCCTTGCGTATGGAAATAACAAGGCACAGCCCTCAATAACAAGCCAATACCATGCTGATCTCTTCTTTTTCTCTGCACCAATCGGTGTTTGAGCATCTGCCCGATGCGGTTTACCTGATTGATCCACAAACCTCCAACATTCTGGACTGCAATGCAGCAGCCCTGCACCAAGTAGGGCTGCCCCGCGACGAGGTGGTGCAGCATTCGGTGCTGAGTCTGCAAAAAGATGTGATTGGCATTGAGCAGTGGGCCAGCATTGCGCAGGCGGTTCGGGAGGCACAGGGACAGTTTGTTTTTATTGGCCGCCATCGCCATCGCAGTGGGGCCGAGGTGCCGGTAGAGGTAACGACCAGTGCCTTTATGCACCAAGGCTGCGAATATTTTGTGTCGGTAGCGCGGGACATTGGCCGCCGTCTGGCGCTGGAGCAAGACCTGAACGACCGCGATGTGCAGTTGCGCTATGCCCTGACCGAGGCATCTGATGGCCTGTGGGACTGGAATCTGCTCAACAACGAAGTGTTTTTTAGCCCTCAACTCAAGCGTATGCTGGGTTATGGCCCCCATGAGATGAAGCCCACGCTAGAGACTTGGGCCACCAATGTCCACCCCGACGATGCCAGCCGTGTACGCCGGGCGCTGCAAGAACACATCAAAGGCTTGCGTGAGCGTTATGAGGCTGAATACCGGCTGCGCAACCGCAACGGCCATTACCTGTGGGTGCATGACCGGGGGCGTGTTTGTGAGCGTGACGCCCAAGGCCAACCTATTAGGGTGGTGGGTATGGTGCAGAACATCACCGACCGTAAACATGCCGAGCAAGCCCTGCAAATGCAGGCATCACACGATGCCTTGACCGGGCTGCTCAATCGTCGCGAATGTGAGCGTATCTTGCAGCAGCAATTGCAGCGATGCCAGCAGCAGAACTTGCCCTTGGGGTTGTGTTTGTTTGACCTAGACCATTTCAAGGACATCAACGACCGTTTTGGTCATCAGACGGGAGATTTGGTGTTGCGCAAAGTGGCCCACGAGATTCAGGCGCATGTGCGGGCCGCAGACTATTTGTTTCGCTGGGGGGGGGAGGAGTTTCTCTTGGTCAGTGCTGGTGCGCCCTGTGGGCATGTGCTCCACTGTGCCCAGCGGTTGCGGGCGCGGTTGGCGGAGCTGGATTGGCCCGAAGTGCCTGGACTCCACGGCATCAGTTGCAGCTTTGGTGTGGCTATGTTTCCAGAACATGGGCAGCAGGCCGATGATTTGTTCTTGGCCGCAGATTCGGCGCTGTACCGTGCCAAGGCCCAAGGGCGCAACCGGGTAGAGCTTGCCGTGATGGCCTAAAGCGGGGCTGTGGGCAAACTGCTGGTCAGGCCCAAAAAGTGGTCGAGCATGTGAAAGTGGTCTTCAAAAAACTCGGCCTCTAGTGCTGCTAATTGGTTCATCGGTACCCATTGCACCTGTGCCGCATCGTCACCCGCCTGTACGGTGGGCAGTGGCTGTGCGCCCAAATCGAAATAATGGGTATGGGTGAGGGTGCGCCCGCGTTGGCTGCGGTCTGGGTGGTCAAACACACTGACTTGGCGCAGGGCGGCGCGCAAGGTGTCTTCTGGCACATGGCAGTGGGTCTCTTCGGCCAGCTCGCGTAGGCAAGATTGCCAGAGGGTGTCGCGTGGCTCCAAAAAACCGCCGGGCAGGGCCAGTTGCCCCACACCGGGGGCATGGCCTCGGCGAATCAGCAAGACATGTTGCTGGCAGCACAGCAGGGCATCGACTGTGACAAACACTGGCGCATAGGGCGCACTGGCCCAAGCGGCTCGGTATTGGCGTAGCATTTGCCATTCTTGTTGCAGCAGCAGGTAGTCTTTGCTTTGTGCAAAGCGGTGCAGTTGTGCCAAGGTGGTGGCGGGCATCTGGTCGGCCAGTGGTGCCAAGGCGGCCAAGACGGCCCCGCTGCCTGCCCCAAAATAGGCATCGCGGATGGCGGTGGCATCAACGGTGCCGTGGCGGGGCACATCGAGCAACGCCCAACCCGGAAAACTGCGCAGGTAGTTGCTGCTGGCGTCTTTAAAGTGGCCCACCAAGGCAATGCGGGCACCGGCAGGCACACGTGCCGCCACTTCTTGGCGTACGCTGGCCACCCAGCGGGCCTCGTTGTAATAGTCACGCACCGCCACGCATTGCACCCGCGCTTGGTCGGTGGTGGGCAGGGCTTGGCGCAGCATCTCGGCGCGCTCTTGCCAGGTGAAAGGGTTTTTGGGTGAGCGCGGCTGCCAGGCTGAGCCCAGTACCACCACGACATTGTTGGCCTGGGCTAAGGCGTGTTGCAACAGGGCGATATGGCCGCTGTGAACTGGCTCAAAGCGCCCAATATAAATGGCGGTGTCGTACATCATGGGTAGGTTCCTTCAGCGGTGTGCGCTGCAATGGGCATTTGTCGCCCGCTGCCAAAAGCACGGGCGCGTACCCGCACAATGGGTGGGGCTTGGCGGCGTTTATATTCGTTGCGCGCCACCATCTGGCGCACGCGCTGCACCAACGCCCGCCCCACCGGGTCTTGCTGGAGTTGCTGCACCAACGCGTGTGCGCTGGCGTATTCGGCAGTGGCAAGGCGTTCGCCTTCAATCAGCAGTTTGAGCACTTCGTCCAGCACGGGGTAGGGGGGGAGGCTGTCCTCATCTTTTTGGTGTGGAGCGAGTTCTGCCGAAGGGGCTTTGTCGATGATGGCTTGCGGGATCAGTGCCTGCCCGGCCTGAACATTGAGGTGCTGGGCCAGCGCAAACACTTCGGTTTTGTACAAGTCGCCAATCAGCCCCAGCCCGCCGTTGGTGTCGCCGTACAGGGTGCAATAGCCTACCGAGATTTCTGATTTGTTGCCAGTGGTCAGGAGCAGGTGACCAAAGGTGTTGGAGTATTCCATGAGCACGGTGCCCCGGATGCGGGCTTGTACGTTTTCCAGTGCCAAGCCGCGCAAAGGGGTGCCAAAGCTGGCGGCAAACTGCTGGGTGTAACTGGCAACCAAATCCACAATGGGATGAATATGCAGCACGATGCCCAAGTGGCGACAGAGCTGTACGGAGTCCTGCACCGAGCCGCTGCTCGAAAACACCGAGGGCATGGTCACTGCCACCACATTGTCTGCCCCCAAGGCCTCCACGGCCAACGCCAGCGTCAGGGCGCTGTCAATGCCGCCAGAGCTGCCCACCACGGCTTGGGTAAAGCCGCAGCGGCGTGCATAGTCTCGCAGGCACAGCACAATTTGCCGGTGGTAAAAATCGGGGTTGGAGATGTCTTGGGCCGGTACGGGGGAGGGGGGCTGGCCTTGGGCAGTGAAAAAATGCCCATGCTGGAATTGCAGGGTGCAAATGTCTTCGGTAAACCGCTGGGCCTCAAAGACGATGCCGCCTGCCGGTTCTACGGCAAAGGAGGCGCCGTCGTACACCAGTTGGTCGTGGCCGCCAATTTGGTTGACATACAGAATGGGCAGGCAGTGGCGGCGCGCAGCATCGGTAAAAATTTGCTGGCGTTGCCCACGTTTACCAATATGGCTAGGGCTGGCGTTGATGCTGACCACCAAATCAGGCGCAGCATCGGCCAGCGTTTGAAAGGGGTTGGTGGCGTAATCGGTGCCGTGGTCGTTCCAGCCGTCTTCGCAAATCAAAAAACCCACCCGTGTGCTGCCAATGTGCAGCACTTGGGCCACGTTGGGGCCGCGTTCAAAGTGGCGGCGCTCGTCAAAGATGTTGTAGGTGGGCAGCAGTTGTTTGGCATAGTGCAGGCACACTTGGCCGTTTTGCAGCACCAGCAGGCTGTTGTGCAGGCGTTTGCCGGGGCCGTGGGCCGGGGTGGGCGTGCCCACCACCCAATACAGCGCAGGCCATTGTTGCGAGGCTTGCAGCAACGCTGCCAGCCCGGCCTTGATGCGCTGCAAAAATGCAGGCTCATCGAGCAAATCGCCGGGGTAATAGCCGCACAGCGCCAGTTCTGAAAACACGACCAATGCAGACTGTGCAGCGGCGGCTTGCTGGGCAACTGCCACCATCCGTTGCACATTGCCCTCGATGTCGCCCACGGTCAGATTGAGCTGGGCTATGGTGATGCGAAGCATGGCCTTATCCTAGGGTTGAAGTGAAGAGGTGACGGCAAACACTTGGCGTAGATAGGCTAAAAAGGTTGGATCGTCGCACAGCGTTTTGCCAGGGCTGTCGGAGAGTTTGGCTACGGGTTGGCCGTTGGCGTGGGTGAGCTTCATGACGATGTTGAGTGCAGGCAGTCCCATATCGTTGGTCAAATGCGTGCCAATGCCAAAACCCAATTGGGTGCGGTTGCCAAAGTGGTGGTACAGCTCCAAGGCGTGGCCGATGTCCAGCCCGTCCGAGAACACCAAACGTTTGGTGTGGGCGTCGATGCGCAGACGCTGGTAGTGGGCCAAGGCTTTTTCGCCCCACACGATGGCATCGCCCGAATCGTGGCGCAGGCCATCAAACAACTTGGCAAAGTAGAGATCAAAATCGGCCAAGAAGGCGTCCATGCCCACGGTATCGGTGAGGGCAATGCCCAAGTCGCCCCGGTATTCTTGCACCCAGTCTTCCAGCGCCGCTTTTTGAAAATCGCGCAGGCGCACGCCCAAGGCTTGGTAGGTTTGTAGGTATTCATGGGCCATGGTGCCAATGGGCACCAGCCCCAAGTCGCGCGCCAGCAAAACGTTGGACGTGCCTTTAAACCACTGCCCCGTTTGGGTAGCCAAGGCGTGCACCACTTCGCGCTGCCATGCACCGCAGTAGCGACGGCGCACGCCAAAATCAAACAGCTCGAACGGGTGGGCCATCGCGGCTTCACCGGCCAGTGCTTGTAATTGGCCGATTTTTTGGTGCAGGCGCGCGCGTCCTTGGGCCAGGGCGGTGGTGGCATCAAAACGGCGAAAGTACAGCTCGTTGACGATGGACAGCACAAAAATCTCAAAGGCCATCACATGGACTTGCGGCCCCCGCGCCACGATGCGCAAGGCTTCGCCTTCGGCGTGGGCGTGAATAAAGGCGCGCTGAAACTGAAAGATACGCAAAAAATCGACAAAGTCTGAGCGAATAAAGCGCAGCCCGGCCAAGTAATCCAAATCTGCCGGGGTAAAGCGCAGACGGCACAGCTGGTCTAGCTCGGCATTGACTTCATCCAGCAAGTCGGCCAACGGGTATTGCGGGGTGTTGCGGCAGACAAAGTGGTACTCGGCTTGCGTTTGTGGGTGCCGGTGCAGCATGGTCTGCCACATGGTGAACTTGTACAGATCGGTATCGAGCAAGCTGGTGATGATGGGCTGCATGGCAGTGGCTCCGGTGATGGTGGATGGCGATGGGTTCACAACGGTCAGAGCCTGATCTGGCTTGAACAGGCCAATTGCACGCCGCGCGCTTGCATCTCTGCCAAAAATGCCGTGTGCTGGGCCTCAAAGCCCGTGACTGGGCTCATGCAGTCGGTCAGTAACACGATGCGTTCGGGGCGCTGGCGGGGCAGATGTTGCACCAAATGCTCGGTGGTAGCGCGCACACAGTGGCTGCTGGCCTCGCCTGCCACCAACAGCACTTGGGCGCTGTCCAAGGCGGCCAGCAGGTGGGTGTTGAGTTGCGTGTGGGCGTCGGTGGCGTCGGGCACCTCGGCTTGCAGGGCGCTGTAGTGCTCGGTGGCGGGGTTCATCCCCTTCAAAATATGGGTCACAGCACGTTGGTGCTGTATTTGCCAAGCGCCACACGCCGCTGCCACGCTGGCATGGATGTTATGCCCCCAGTGGCCGATTTCGCAATGCACCGGCCACACCATGTGGGTGTAGCGGCCTTGCTGCTCAAGCGCGTCCAAATAGGCCAATACATCCGGCAAGCTGTTGGCATGGCGTGGGCGATAAGTACCAGCCCGCACTTGGCTGGCCGTGATGGGTGTGAACGGCGCGACCTCAGCGCCTTGTGCATTGCACCAAAAATTGGGGTGGGCTATGTCGTGGCGCTGGTGTGTATCGAGCGTGATGGTGATGGCGTCTATGGCCGCCCCTTGTGTGCTGATCCAGGCAGCTAGGCGCTGCATATCGGCATGGGCACCTGCCACAGGCAGTGCGGGGGCAAGGCGCGCCCCGGTCAGGGGATGGGGGGGCTGCCATGCGGTGGGTAGATCACAAAAATCGTTTTGTGGATCGATCACCAAAAGCTGTACGGGGTGGGCCATTGCGTTCTCCTTGGGGGGTGCTATCAGTGTAATTTAGTTAGATTAAATTTGCAACTAACTAAGGAAGGCCATGCCCCAGTGATACGCTTGTTGCTTCCAACACAAGACCGATTGAATATGCCTTCTACCGAACAGCGCCATGTCATTTGCACTGTGGATGTGGTGCTGCTGACCTTGCTGCACGGAACCTTGCATGTGGCTCTGCTGCCGCGTGACAAGGCGCCGTTTGCGGGTGTGTTGGCGCTGCCGGGGGGGTATGTCCATGCCCAAGAAGATGCCGGGACGCAGGCCAGTGCCGCCCGCGTGCTTCAGAGCAAAGCTGGATTGGTCAGCCCTTATTTAGAGCAGTTGGCTACGTTTTCTGGGCCCATGCGTGACCCGCGAGGCTGGTCGGTATCGGTGGCCTACTGTGCGTTGGTGCCAGCTTCGGTGCTAGAGCAGTCGCGTGGTTTGCAGTTGCTGCCAGTGCAGGAGGTGCCTGCACTGGCGTTTGACCATGCAGACATTCTTGCCACCGCGCTGGAGCGGGTACGCAGCAAGAGTCTGTATTCATCGCTGCCGGTGCATTTGTGTGCCGAACCCTTCACTTTGCCGCAGTTGCAGGGGGTGTATGAGGCCGTGCTGGGTGAAGCACTGAACAAAGTGAGCTTTCGACGCAAGATGGACGAGCTAGATATGCTCGAAGCCTTGCCCGGTCAATTGCAAACGGGGGGCGCCCACCGGCCCGCACAGTTGTACCGTGTGCGGGCGGCGTTTCGTCAGCAGTTGTCTTTGAGTGTGCGGGGGTTGTAACGCAACGCCCAATGATGCCTGCTAACGCAGGCCTCAGCCTTTCAGGCCTGCTGCATTGCGCAGCAGTTGGGCCTTGTCTGTGCGCTCCCATGTGAACTCGGGTTCTTCGCGGCCAAAGTGGCCGTAGGCGGCGGTTTTTTCGTAGATGGGGCGCAACAAATCCAGCATCTGGATGATGCCCTTGGGGCGCAGGTCAAAGTGCTGGTTGACCAGTGCGGCAATTTGATCATCGGGGATGACGCCAGTGCCTTCGGTATACACCGTGACGTTCATCGGGTGGGCCACGCCAATCGCATAGGCCACCTGAATTTGGCACTGCTTAGCCAAGCCTGCGGCCACGATGTTTTTAGCCACGTAGCGTGCAGCATAGGCTGCCGAGCGGTCTACCTTGGTGGGGTCTTTGCCAGAGAAGGCACCGCCGCCGTGGGGGCAGGCACCGCCATAGGTGTCCACAATGATCTTGCGCCCGGTCAGGCCGCAATCACCTTGGGGGCCACCAATCACGAAGCGCCCGGTGGGGTTGATCAGGTATTTGGTGTCTTGCAGCCACTCTTTGGGTAGCACAGGCTTGATGATTTCTTCAATCACCGCTTCAATGAAGCTGGCCTTCATCTTGTGCTGGTTTTCGCTTTGGTCGGGGTGGTGCTGGGTAGACAGCACCACGGTGTCAATGCTGTGCGGCTTGCCATCGACATAGCGCATGGTGACTTGGCTCTTGGCGTCGGGGCGCAAAAACGGCAGGCGGCCATCCTTGCGCAGTTGCGCTTGGCGCTCTACTAGGCGGTGCGCATAGTAGATGGGGGCGGGCATCAGCTCGGGTGTTTCGTCGCAGGCGTAGCCAAACATCAGGCCTTGATCGCCTGCGCCGGTGTTGAGGTGGTCATCACTGGCATGATCGACCCCTTGGGCAATGTCGTTGGATTGTTTGTCGTAGGCGACCAATACGGCACAGCCCTTGTAGTCAATGCCATAGTCGGTGTTGTCGTAGCCGATGCGTTTGATGGTGTCGCGGGCTACTTGGATGTAATCGACATGCGCATTGGTGGTGATTTCACCGGCCAGCACGACCAAGCCGGTGTTGGTGAGCGTTTCGGCCGCCACCCGCGAACGCGGGTCTTCTTTGAAGATGGCGTCCAAAATTGCGTCAGAGATCTGATCGGCCACTTTATCGGGGTGGCCTTCCGAGACGGATTCGGAGGTGAAAAGAAAATCGTTCGCCATTTGAATAAACTCCTGTAGTTCAGCACTTGGGCGTTGCGCCCACCCGAAACGAGTTTTGGCGAACGCTTTAGCAGATGTGTTTAACGTCGCCCTGCAAGTTGCTCTTTTAACTCAGCGACCCCGCCATCTTAATGCCTGTTGCTTTCCGAATTTTTTCCACCTTGCCACTGTGGTTGTTGCACGCCTTGGGGGCGCTGCTGGGTTGGTTGGCCTTTCTGGCCTCGCCCATCTACCGCCGCCGCCTGATTGAGAATGCCGCCTTGGCGGGTTACCGCTTTGCCCAAGTGCGCGCTGGCGTAGCCCATGCGGGGCGTATGGTGGCCGAATTACCCCGGCTGTGGCTGGGTGCGCCACCGCCTTGCCGTTTGGTGGGGGAGGCCTGTGTGGAGCAGGCCTATGCCAAGGGGCGTGGCATCGTCTATCTGACGCCGCATTTGGGCTGCTTTGAGCTGTCGGCCCAAGCCGCGGCGCGGCGCTGGAGTGCCGAGCATGGCCCCATCACCGTGCTGTATCGTCCCGCGCGCCAGCCTTGGCTAGCCAAGGTGATGGAGACAGCCCGCAACCGCCCCGGTATGCAGGCGGTGCCCACCACGCTGGCCGGGGTGCGCCAGATGATCAAGGCCTTGCGCCGGGGTGAAGCAGTGGGGCTGCTGCCCGACCAAGTTCCGCCCGAAGGCCAAGGCCATTGGGCACCAATGTTTGGCCGCGAGGCCTACACCATGACGCTGGCGGCCCGGTTGGCTTTGCAAACAGGGGCCACTGTGGTGCTGGTGCGTTGCGAGCGCCTGTCTTGGGGGCGGGGCTTTGTCGTTTTTTTTGAACCTTTACCGGTGCCGCTGGATGCGCACTTAGAGACTGCCGTGCTGCAAATCAACCAAGCCATGGAACATGTGATCCGCCAATGTCCGCAGCAATATCTGTGGGGTTATGGACGCTATAAGCAACCGCGTGCCGAAACCCCTACACCAGGAGCACCCACATGAGCGCGCGCTGGGGGGTATGGTTGATGCGCCAGGTGTTGGCACGGCTGCCACTGCCTGTGCTGCGGGGGCTGGGCTGGCTTATTGGGCGCTTGCTGTTTGTGCTGGCACGGCCCCGGCGCAAGGTGACGCTGCGCAATCTGGAGCTGTGTTTTCCGCAGGCCAGTGCTGCACAGCGCAAGGCTTGGGCGCAAGAGTGCTTTGTGGTGTTTTGCCAAACTTGGTTGGATCGCAGTTGGCTGTGGGCTGCGCCGCGCGAGGTGGTGCAGGCCAGGGTGCAGTTGCAGGGGGCTTTGCACGAGTTGGAAGGGGATACACCCACCATCATTTTTGCGCCGCATTTTTACGGTATGGACGCGGGCGGGCTGGCCCTGCCTTTGCACACCAGCCGCGCTTTTACCTCGATTTTCTCTACCCACCCCAATCCTGCTGTAGATGCGTGGTTTATGCAAGGGCGACAGCGTTTTGGGGATGTGCGCATGCTCAATCGTGCCGATGGCGTGAAGCCCATCATTGCGAATCTGCGTCAAGGGGGGTTGCTCTATTTGCTGTCAGATATGGATTTTGGCCCGAGTGAGTCTATTTTTGTGCCGTTTTATGGGGTACAGACAGCCACTGTGCCGTCGCTGTCGCGCTTTGCCCGGCTGGGGCGGGCCAAGGTAGTGGGGATGGTGACGCGTCTGACGTCCACGGGCTATGTGGCCGAGATCACCCCAGCTTGGGAGCATTTTCCCAGTGGCGATGTTGAGGCCGATACGGCCCGCATGAACCAAGAATTGCAGCACTATATCGACCCAATGCCAGGCCAGTATTACTGGGTTCACAAACGCTTCAAAACCCGGCCAGTGGGGGAGCCGTCTGTGTATTGAGGGGGTGTGGTGGTCTGATTCGGGGCCATGTTTGTCGCTTTGTGGTGAGGCTCAGCGGCTGGGGTGGGCTGCTCCAAGGTCACTGCCCAAGAGGCGCAGCGCCAGCCCCAGAAAAACCAGCCCGGCCAGCCTATCCAGCCAGAGGTGGGCGCGTGCATGGCGTTGCAGCAGGGCGCCAAAGCGGCCTGAAAAGCAGGCAATGGCACCAAATACCAACAAGGTTGCCAGCATGAATACCAGTCCTAGCAGCAAAATCTGGGGGGCAATGTGGCCTTGGGCCGGATTGGCAAATTGGGGCAAAAAGGCCAGAAAAAATACCAATACTTTGGGGTTGCTCAAGTTCATGACCAGCCCGCGCCCGACCATACGGGCCAAGGCCGCGTGGTCGGGCGTGGCCGTGTTGTGGTGGACGCTGGCTCCCGCAGGGGCATTGGAAGGGCGTGGTCTGAGTGCTTGCCATGCCAGCCAGCAAAGGTAGGCGGCACCACACCATTGCAACAGCGTAAAGGCCAGTGGCATGGTGCTCAGCATAGCGGCCAACCCAAGCGCAACGGCGCTTGTATGCACTATCAGCCCCAAACACAAGCCTACTACTACGGCCATCCCTGCATAGGCACCACGCTGGATGGACTGCACCAGCACAAACAGGTTGTCTGGCCCCGGTGTGAGGGCCAGCAACAGAGAGACACCAAAGAAACTGACCAAGGTTTGTAATGTAGGCATGGCAAGTGCGCTAGGAGGCGTGAAGCAGGGGGCGCTATGGTAGCGGTGGGCGCAGTGGGCGTTGACAGCCTGGGCCTGCAAAAGGGGGGCTGTCTTGCACCCAGCCGGGGCCGGGGGCGGTTTGTGCACAGACCTTTTGGGGGGATGTGGCGTGGCTCCAGTAGTACCACGGGGCTGGGGCTGCCCTGAGGGAGGAGCAGGCCAGCAACAGAGCGCCCAGTAGCATGGGTGGGCTGGTCAGACGGGGCATGGTGGTGGTGGGGCGGTGATGATCCAGCCTTCCAGTGGGTCGAGGGTGGCAGGTAGGCCATAGAGGGCATCGCCCGCGGCATGGCGGGTACTGGCCCAAGCAGCTTGCAATAAGCAGAGTACGGCGTCAAGGCGGTCGCCACTGCCGTCTGCCAACAGGGTGGCACGCTGTTCGGGTGTCAGTTGTAGGCACAGGCCGAGCCGGGTGTGGCCTTGCTCCAATGCCGTGAGGAGTTCAGCTCTGGCTTGTTGGCGCGCGGGAGTTTGTTGGATGGGGTTGTCGCTTTTGTAACTGCGCCTGCCCAGTACCTCGCGGGCCAGTAGGCCGGGGTAGCCCTCTAGTGCCACCCGTTGCGGGTGGCCGGTGTGCAGACCGGGGAGATGCCAGCGGGCTGCCAGTAGGTATGGCAGCCCAGCGTGCAGCATATAGGCCACAGGGGGATTGACCCATTTCATGCTGGGGCTGGAGCCTGCCGGGCCATCGGTGGCACGGTGGGCCAGTTTGCTGCCTGCCGGGCGCGCGGCACAAAAGGCAGCAAAGGTGTCTCGGATGTGTGCCCGCGTGAGGGATTGGTAATGGGCAATGCAATCGTGCCATTGCAATGGCCAACCCAGCGTCTGTACCAGCTCGCGTGGCAAGCCAAAAGGCAGGTCAAAGGCACCAATCCAGTGCTGGTCAGGGGGCAGGGGTTGTGCCAGCCACTGGCCCCAGGCATCTAAGCTGTGAAAGTATTGTAGGCCCGTCAGTTGCACCTGGCCTGCTATGGCTTGGCCTTGGGCCACAACAATGGGTTTGCGTTGGCTAGGGCTGCTGGAGAAGTCACAGCCCAGCAAGTGAGGGGCAGATGGCGCTATGCGTTGCGACCCCTGTGCTGTGGCGGGGGCGGTGACACGGGTTGCCATAGTGGTGGCATGGCCGATCAGGTGCGACCTATGATGGAGGCCGTAGCCATCAGCTCTTCGAGCAGAGCCAGCGAGACCCTGCCGGAGACGGCGTAAGGGTCAAGCTCGGCGCGTTCGGAGTATTTGAGCAGCGTAGAGTGGTTGATTTTGGAGAGATTGACCTGCCCCATCCTCCAGCACCCGAAGCGACGTTCGGCAATTTCTTCGTAGTGCAGCAGTTCTACTTGGCGGTGGCGGGGATCGCGCAGGATTTGACCATAGAGGGCATTGACGGCGGAGCGCCCGCCTTCAATGGCTTGCAGAAAAATGCCATCGCCATAGCACAACACCCCGGTGATGCCGTTGCCAGGATTGTGTTCCCGCGATTGCGCCAAGATGGTTTCAATCGCTTTGGGGGAGGTGTCGGCCACGCGGCTGACATAGAGCAAGCGCACCAGCATGGATCAGTTCTTTCGGGGTAGCAGAGACAGGAATTCGCGCCGCAGAGCCGAGTCTTTAAGAAACACACCACGCATGACGGAGTTGATCATTTTGCTGTCCATTTCGCGCACACCGCGCCAAGACATGCAAAAGTGGCTGGCCTCCATGACCACGGCCAGGCCATCGGGCTGCGTCTTTTCCATGATGAGGTCTGCCAGTTGGATGATGGCTTCTTCCTGAATCTGTGGGCGGTTCATGATCCAGTCCACCAGACGGGCATACTTGGACAGGCCAATCACGTTGGTTTGCTCATTGGGCATGATGCCGATCCAGATTTTGCCTATCACTGGGCAAAAGTGGTGACTGCATGCGCTGCGCACCGTCAGCGGGCCCACAATCATCAGTTCATTGAGGTGTTCGGCGTTGGGAAACTCGGTGATGGTGGGCTGTGTGACGTAGCGGCCCTTGAACACTTCGAGCAGGTACATCTTGGCCACCCGCCGGGCCGTGTTGTGGGTGTTGTGGTCGTTGTGGGTGTCGATGACCAGGCTGTCGAGCACGCCTTGCATCTTGGCCTCGACTTCATCGAGCAACAGTTCCAGTTCGCCAGGTTGCAGGAACTCGGCAATATTGTCGTTGGCATGGAAACGCTTGCGCGCAGACGCGATGCGCTCGCGGATCTTGACGGAGACTGGCAAGCCTTCGTCGGAGGTTTCTGGTGTCATGTCGGCGGCCAATGGTCTGTAAATGCTGCCATCGTACCAGTGAAGCGACAACCGCAAAATGCAGGGGACTTTGTGTTCTCTGCCTTATGCAATCAATGGTATTAGCTATTGTAAAGATAGCATATATGATTTGTTTGCATTGCAGCTCAGTAATTTTTCCCGTTAAGCCAGAGTGCTACCCGCACCAGGGCAAAGGCAATGCGATCGAGCCATCGCACGCGCCAGGGGCGTTGGGCATAGGTTTCAGGGTGCAAGAGCTGCCCAGCGTGCTGCATGGCATCGACCAGTCGTTGGCGCAGAGCCAGCGCAAAGTCACTATCTTCCAGCACTACATTGGCCTCGCGGGCCAGCAGCAGGCTCAGGGGGTCTAGATTGGAAGAGCCCACGGTAGCCCACGGATGGGCACTGGCTGCATCAATCACCGCCACTTTGGCGTGCAGAAAGCTGGGCTCATATTCGTGGATTTCTACACCGGCTGCCAGCAGGGTGCCATACACAGGCCGGGCGGCGTGGTATTGCAAAAAGTATTCATACCGGCCTTGCAACAGCAGTTGCACTCGCACACCGCGCCGTGCCGCCAGCACCAGCGCCCGGCGCAGTTTGCGCCCTGGCAGAAAGTAGGCATTGGCAATGATGATCTCTTCCCGTGCAGCGCCAATCGCCCGCAGGTACGCTTTTTCGATGCGAGCACGGTGGCGCACGTTGTCGCGCAGCAGCAGGCTGGCCCGCGGACGCTGGCCGCTGCTGGTGGTGGCGCGGTGCCGTGCCGCTTGGGCGGCACGCAGGGCACGCACCGCCGCAGGCAACTGGTAATGGCGTATGTTGCGCACGGCCACCATGCGTTGCCACAGCCGCTCCATGGTGTCGCTGGCCTGCACTACCAGATGGCCCGTGATCTGCACAGCAAAATCAAACCGAGGTGCCTTTAGCGCCCCGTGATTGGGGTCATGAAAATCATCCAGCACATTGATGCCACCGCAAAACAGCGTTCGCCCATCCACCACACACAGTTTGCGGTGCAGTCTGCGCCAGCGGCTCGGCAGCAACCAGCCCCACAGACCCAGTGGTGCATACACCAGACAGCGCACGCCAGCGGCCCGAAAGCGCAATCGCCACGGCGTGGGCAGCCGCCCCGTGCCCACGCCATCCACGACCACCCGCACATGCACCCCGCGCTGTGCCGCGCGCACCAGCGCCTCGGCAACGGTGGCTCCGGTGCCCGTGAAGTCAAACAAATAGGTCTCAAACTGCACATCGGTATGGGCAGCATCCAAGGCAGCAATCAGTGCTGGAAAAAACTCTCCAGCTCCCTGTAGCAGCACGATCTGTGGGTCATGGTCCCAATCCACCTCACTCACCTGCATCTGCTCTCAAATCTTGAACTCGGCCACCAGTGGCAAATGGTCGGACATGCGCCACCAGGCACGTCCGCGTGGCACTTGCAAGCCCAGAGGCTGCAAGCCGCGCACATAAACATGGTCTAACTGCACTATTGGCAAGCGGGCAGGATAGGTAAAAGCCCGGTGGGGTACAGCCTCTTCGTATTCGTGCAAACCTTGGCCTGCCAGCATCCGCTTGATCTGCTGGCCCCAGTCGTTAAAGTCTCCGGCCACTACCAGCGGGCTACCTCCGGGCACCTCGCGCTCCATAAACGCATGCAGTCGGTGTATCTGTCGTATCCGGCTGCCCGGAATCAGCCCCAAATGCACCACAATCACATGCACAGCAGCACCCTGTATTTCCAATTCCACATGCAGCAGCCCGCGCTGCTCAAAACGGTGGTCTGAAATATCTTCGTGTTGGTGCCCCAGCACCGGCCAGCGGGTGAGCAAAGCATTGCCATGCTCGCCGTGGCGGGTGACGGCATTGGTGCGGTACACCGCTGCATAGCCCTCTGGAGCCAAAAAATCCGCCTGTGGCAGAGCGGGCCAGTGCGCAAAAAACTGCGCCTCGCGCCGGTGCAACTTACGCACCTCTTGCAGGCAAATGATGTCGGCATCCAGTTGGGCCACCGCCTCGCCCAGATTGTGGATTTCTAGACGCCGTGTGGGGCCCAGACCTTGTACGCCTTTGTGGATGTTGTAGGTAGCGATGCGCAGCGTGTTGCTGGCCCGTTGGCCCAAGGCTGTGGTAAAGCTGTGCATAGCGGGTTCTCCCATAGACGCCAAAACCAGCGGTTAACCGGGTGTGCGCACGGCATCCGTACGTGTGGGCACAGCGGGTGGCAATGTTTTGGCCTGCAAGGCCCGCACCTGCACCACCAAATGGTTGTGTGCATCCAGAAAAGCGGCGGCAATCACCTTGCCCTCGTTGGTATTGCTCCAGCCCATCCCTGCACCGCCACCCAACTGGCCCAGTATCAGCCCACCCACCCCCAAGTCGGTGGCCCGTGCAGCACCAGTTGCAGCCGCTACTTGCTCGGTGGTTTCGTTGTCTGATAGCAGCAGCGCGGTCTGAGCCTCTTTGAATTTGACCTGCTCAGCCAGCCCTAGCAACCCGGCCATCTCGCGCAGCACCGGAATCAAGGCCAAAATGCCTACCAGCCCCCGCCCCGCATCTTGCTCACTAAAGGTCAGACTCGGTGTCAGAGTGTATTGCGCCTCATAACCACGCCCCTTAGCCACCGTAGAGCCCTCTTTGCGCAGCACGCCAGCCTCTTTGAGCTCTTGCTCTTGCACGGTGGCCCGCAGCCCAGCGCCCCGGTCTACCACCCTAAAACAGCCGCTTTGCTGCGCCAGCAATTTCACCAGCGGCACCGGCGAGGCCGGAAGATGACCACTCGAACCCATCACATAGCCATGCGCATTCTCGGCCAGTGCCACGGTAGCTACGGGTGCATCGCAGCGCAGCAATTCGCGGGCTGCGCCTTGGGCACCCTGCGGGCCAGCCGACCCAGTGACCACCGATCCGCCTTGGCCTAATTCTGTTTTCTTCTCACCGCAGCCACCCAATCCTATACAAGCCCACAGCAGCACCACCGTGCCCCGCATCATCTTGTGCATGGTTTTATTCCTCACTGAAGAAATCGGAGTCAATGCGTTTCAATTCGTAGGATTTCCAGGTGGAAACGCCAACGCCATGTTCAATCATCAACTGTGCCAGACGCTCCCCATCCATCAAGATCACCCGCACATGCAACGATTTGACGTATTCCCGCGCCTCCTGACTGAACCGTGAGGTGGTGATGAACACCCCACGATTGGCCTGACGGCCTGCCAAGGCACCCACAAACTGCTGGATGTCGGGCCGCCCCACGGTCTGATGCGTCCAGCGTTTAGCCTGTAGGTAAATGATGTCTAGCCCCAGTTTGTCTTGGTTGATAAAGCCATCCACCCCCCCATCACTGCCCTGTTGCAACGCCAGCCCTTGCCCTCCTGTGCCGCCATAGCCCATAGCCAGTAACAACTCTACAACCAGCCGTTCAAAAAACTTCCAAGAGTTGATTTTGATACGTTCCAGAATTTCTGCGGCCAAAGTGGAGTTCACCGCTTTGCGCAGCCGCTCAAACTGTTCCTCGGGGGGCTCTTGAATCGCGTGGGTGTCATCCGATTTTTCTTTGCCAGAAGATGCCGAGGTGTTGATCTGTTCTTTTTTCCAAGCGCGGTAGCCATCACGGGCTTTGAAGAAAAACCCCTCTGCGCCCAGCGTCAGGGCTTGCTCTCCCAAGAGCGTCAAAGTCCAGACCCCCTTGGATTTGAGCAGATAACCGGATTTCACCGCATCCACCGAAAAAAACTGCACATACATCCTCCAACGGGGCAACCCATTGCTTTCAATCTCCTCCAAGGCCCATTTGTCCAGCGGAACATGGGCGGCAATCGCATCAAAGATATCTGCCGCCTTCATCGTTTTGCCACCGTCGCGCAAGATGCTCATGGCCGCATACATGACCTTGCTGGCCAATGCGTGGGATTTAGAGAGTGGCTTGGTCACGTACATCGCTCCTGAGCATGAAAAAAGGGCGCCAAAGGCGCCCTGTCATTCTGCCGGCCTGCACACAGGCCCGCACTACGGGGTTTAGCCCGCCTTCACCGCATCGGGGTTGCGCAAACGGATGTGCAGCTCGCGCAGTTGTTTCTCGTCCACCGGGCTGGGTGCTTGGGTCAGCAAGTCTTGGGCGCGCTGGGTCTTGGGGAAGGCAATCACATCGCGGATGGATTCTGCGCCGGTCATCAAGGTGATCAGACGATCCAAACCGAAGGCCAAGCCGCCATGTGGGGGCGCACCGTATTGCAATGCATCGAGCAGGTAGCCAAACTTGGCGCGGGCGTCTTCGGGGCTGATATTGAGGGCCGCAAACACCTTGCTTTGCACATCAGCACGGTGGATACGCACCGAGCCACCGCCCAACTCCCAACCATTGAGCACCATGTCGTAGGCTTTAGCCAAACAAGCACCGGGGTCGGTGTCCATCAGGTCTTCGTGGCCGTCTTTGGGGCTGGTGAAGGGGTGGTGTACGGCTGTCCAGCGGTTTTCTTCCTCGTCGTGCTCAAACATCGGGAAGTCCACCACCCACAGCGGAGCCCAGCGGTCTTCAAACAGGCCGTTTTTCTTGCCAAATTCGCTGTGGCCCACCTTCAGGCGCAGTGCGCCGATGGAGTCGTTGACCACTTTTTCTTTGTCGGCACCAAAGAACAGCAAATCGCCATCTTGTGCGCCGGTGCGCTTGAGGATTTCAGCCAAAGCGGCATCGTGCAGGTTCTTGACGATGGGCGATTGCAGACCCTCGCGGCCCTTGGCCACTTCATTGACCTTGATCCAAGCCAAGCCCTTGGCACCGTAAATTTTGACGAATTCAGTGTATTGGTCAATTTCGCCGCGCGAGATTTGGGCGCCACCGGGCACGCGCAGAGCCACCACACGGCCACCCTTGGTGGTGGCGGGGGTAGAGAACACCTTGAAGTCCACATCCTTCATGACTTCGGTCAGCTCGGTAAATTCGAGCTTGACGCGCAGGTCGGGCTTGTCCGAGCCAAAGCGGTGGGCCGCTTCTTGATAGCTCATGATAGGGAACTCGCCCAAATCGACATTCAACTGCTGCTTGAATACTTCGGTAATCATGCGCTGGAACAGGGCGCGGATTTCTTCTTCGTCCAAAAACGAAGTCTCGCAGTCGATCTGTGTGAACTCGGGTTGGCGGTCGGCACGCAGGTCTTCGTCGCGGAAGCACTTGGTAATTTGGTAATAACGGTCGTAGCCCGCCACCATCAGCATCTGCTTGTAGAGCTGGGGCGATTGGGGCAGGGCAAAAAACTGGCCGTCATGCACCCGGCTGGGCACCAAGTAGTCGCGCGCACCTTCGGGCGTGCTCTTGCCCAGCATTGGGGTCTCGATGTCGATAAAGCCTTCTTTGTCCAAGAAGTTGCGCACTTGGATGGCGGTTTTGTAGCGCAGCATCATGTTGCGCTGCATATAGGGGCGGCGCAAGTCCAGCACGCGGTGTGTCAGGCGGGTGGTTTCCGACAGATTGTCTTCGTCAATCTGGAACGGAGGCGTGACAGACGGGTTGAGCACGTTCAACTCGTGGCACAGCACCTCGATTTTGCCGCTTTTCAGGTTGTCGTTGGTGGTGCCTTCAGGGCGAGCGCGCACCAAACCTTTGATTTGCACGCAAAACTCGTTGCGAATGCTCTCGGCGGTTTGGAACATCTCAGGGCGGTCGGGGTCGCACACCACCTGCACATAGCCTTCGCGGTCGCGCAGGTCGATAAAAATCACACCACCGTGGTCGCGGCGGCGGTTAACCCAGCCCGACAAAGTAACGGTTTGGCCCAACAGGGCTTCGGTCACAAGACCGCAATAGTGGGAGCGCATGGCCATGACAAAACTTCCGGCGCCGTTGCAGGCGCGTTAAGGGTTAGGGGGGAGCTGGGCAGCAGCCACCGCCAAGGGATCGACGGGGGTTACCACCCCCATAGAGACGATGTAGCGCAGCGCGGCATCGACGCTCATTTCCAGCTCGACGCATTCGCTCTTGCGCACCATCACGAAATAGCCGCCCGTGGGGTTGGGCGTGGTAGGCACATACACGCTAACAAACTCATCACGCAGGTAGGTGGCTACCTCACCGCTGGGAGCCCCCGTGATGAAGCCCAGCGTCCAAACACCCTCGCGCGGCCATTGCACCAGCACCGCCGTGCGAAAGGCATTGCCGCTCTCAGAAAACAGGGTGTCAGACACCTGTTTGACACTGGAGTAAATGGAGCGTACCACCGGAATGCGGTGCACTACGGCGTCGCCCCACTGCACCAACTTGCGCCCAGCAAAGTTGCTGGCAAACGCACCCACGGTGAGCAAAATCAACAGCGTGAGCAGCACACCAAAACCGGGCAGGTGAAAGCCCAACAGCCGGTCGGGGTGCCAAGCCTGCGGCAGGATCAGCAGCGTCTGATCGAGCAGACCCACAATCCAGTTGAGCACCGACAGGGTGATCGCTCCGGGAACAATCACCAACAGGCCGGTGAACAGCCATTTGCGCAAGGCAGACATGGGCGTGAACTCAGGCTTTGGGGGTAGGGCTGGTGCTGCTGGTGGCGCTGTCTGCTGCGGGGGCAGGCTTGGCCGCCTCGGGGCTGGTGTTGGACGCTGCAACATCCGTGCTGCTGGTGGCCGTTTTATCCGATGTGGCGGGTGCAGTGGTGCCACCACTGCCGCCTCGGAAATCGGTCACATACCAACCAGACCCCTTGAGCTGAAAGCCCGCAGCCGTGACCTGTTTGGTAAAGGCTTCAGCGCCACAAGCGGGGCACTGGGTGAGGGGCGCATCGGACATTTTTTGCAGCACATCCTTGGCATGGCCACAGGAGCCGCATTTGTAGGCGTAAATAGGCATATTTTGGGCCTGGACTGAAAGTGCAAAGCTTTCAATTATAGGCTGCCCTCTTGACGGCGCTATGCCTGCGCGCTAACCGTGCCACCCTTTAGGTGGCAGGGCTGCCCTGATAGTGTGGTACATGGCCCTTATGGTCGGGAATGAACTGTGGCAACAAGGAGCCAAGCAGCATCCCGACCAGTGCGGCCAGCACCCCTGCCAATTGCTGTGGAAACGCCTCCGACAGCATGGGGCTGGCTACAAACAACAACCAGACCCCCAACCCCAACACCACCGCCAGCAACGCCCCTTGGGTGGTAGCGCGTTGCCAGTAAAGGCCAAATACCAGTGGTACAAAAGCCCCTACCAACGGCACTTGGTAGGCCCCTGACACCATCTCATAGATGGATGTGCCTTGCATGGTGATGGCATAGGTGAGCACACAGCCAGTAAACACCAGCACCGATATCCGCATGGCCTTGAGTGTGAGCGCATCGCTCATGTCAGGGCGCAAATTGCGCAGGATGTTTTCCACAAAGGTGGTCGATGGGGCCAACAACGTGGCCGAGGCTGTAGACATGATGGCCGATAGCAGCGCACCAAAAAAAGCAATTTGCAAGACCAGTGGCATGCGCTCCATCACCAGTGTGGGCAACACCTTCTGCGGATCGTCTTGCAACAAGGTGCGTGCGGTATCGGGCATGATCAGCACGGCAGCCGTGACCACAAACATCGGAATAAAGGCAAACAGCAAATAGAGCACACCGCCAATCACGGGGCCAATGCGGGCCGTTTGGGCACTGTCAGACGACATGACGCGTTGAAACACATCTTGCTGTGGAATAGACCCCAGCATCATGGTGATGGCCGAAGCGATAAAAAAGCTCCACTCCTTAAAGCCACCGTCTTGCGGAAAGAACTGGAACTTGCCCTCGCGCGCGGCAAAGTCCACTACTTTGTTGGCACCTCCAGCCAAATCGGCGGCAAACCACGCAATGGCCACCAATCCGATAGCAATGACAATCATCTGCACAAAATCGGTCAGGGCTACCGACCACATACCACCGTACAGGGTGTACACCAACACCACCAAAGTGCCTACCACCATCCCCACAGTGATCGACATGGCGCCCTGTGTGAGCAGGTTAAATACCAGCCCCAGTGCAGCAATCTGTGCCCCCACCCAGCCCAAATAGCTGAAGATGATGATGACGGAACACACCACCTCAACTGCACGGCCATACCGTTGGCGGTAGTAGTCACCCAAGGTAATCAGATTCTTTTGGTACAGCTTGTAGGCAAAAAACAGCCCCACCAACACCAAACACATGGAGGCACCAAACGGGTCTTCGACCACTGCGCCCAGCCCCTGATCGACAAACCGGGCGGACACGCCCAGCACCGTCTCTGAGCCAAACCAAGTGGCAAAGGTGGTTGCAATGACTACCGCCAGTGGCAGGCTGCGGCCCGCCACGGCATAGTCTGCCGTGTTGTGTACCTTGGTGGCGGCAAACAGGCCCACGGCAATGGAGGCCAGCAAATACAGAACGATAAAAGTAATCAGCATGGGCAGCTCCGCCATCCCGAGTGGTGAAAAATGCCGCGCATTATCCGGGCAAGAGGGTTAAAACAGCTGCACACGCACCACCAGTTGCATCACCAACAGGCCCAGCACAAAACCGCCGCCACCATAGAGCAGTGCCTGCAACAATCGGTTGGTGCGGCGTTGCTCTTGGAGTAGTTCTTGTAGTTCGCTGGGGGCCGAGGTGCCAGAGCGACGGTGCAGTTGTTCGTACAACAGGCGCGGCAGCGCAGGCAGCAGCTTGGCGTAATGGGGCGCTTGTGCGCGCAATTCTTGCCATAGGCGTTGTGGCCCCATCTGGTCGAGCATCCACTTTTCCAAAAAGGGCTTGGCAGTGCTCCACAAATCCAAGTCGGGATCAAGCTGGCGGCCTAGGCCTTCGATGTTGAGCAGTGTTTTTTGCAACAGCACCAGTTGTGGCTGGATTTCGACATTGAAGCGCCGCGAGGTCTGGAACAGCCGCATCAACACCATGCCCAGGGATATCTCACGCAGGGGGCGGTCAAAATAAGGCTCGCACACCGTGCGAATGGCCGCCTCTAGGTCATTCACACGCGTCTCTGGAGGCACCCAGCCACTCTCAATGTGCAACTCGGCCACGCGCTTGTAATCGCGTCGGAAAAATGCCGTGAAGTTTTGCGCAAGGTATTCTTTGTCGATCTCGGTGAGGGAGCCGACAATGCCAAAGTCTAAAGAGATGTAGCGCCCCAGCGTTTCGGGGGCCAAGCTGACTTGGATATTGCCGGGGTGCATGTCGGCGTGGAAAAAACCATCGCGAAACACCTGGGTAAAGAAAATGGTCACGCCATCGCGCGCCAGCTTGGGAATATCCACCCCAGCCTCGCGCAGTTTGTCTACTTGGCTAATGGGCACGCCATGCATGCGCTCCATCACCATGACTTCGGGGTGGCAAAAATCCCAGTAAATCTCGGGGATGAGCACCAAATCCAGGCCATCCATATTGCGCCGCAGTTGTGCGGCGTTGGCGGCTTCGCGCACCAAATCCAGTTCGTCGTGCAGATAGTTGTCAAACTCGGCCACCACTTCGCGTGGTTTGAGGCGCTTGCCATCGCTGGACAGGCTCTCTAGCCAGCCCGCCATCATGCGCATCAGCCCCAGGTCTTTGTCGATCACGGGCAACATGCCGGGGCGTAGCACCTTGACGGCCACCTCATGCAGTTGGCCTTGTCGGTCGCGCAGCGTGGCAAAGTGCACTTGGGCAATGGAGGCACTGGCCACTGGCACCTGCTCAAACGAGACAAAAACCTGCCCCACGGGTTTGCCAAAGGCCCGTTCAATGGTGGCTACTGCCACTTTGGAGTCGAACGGTGGCACCCGGTCTTGCAACAGCGCCAGCTCATCGGCAATATCCGGTGGCAGCAGGTCGCGTCGGGTGGAGAGGACTTGACCAAACTTCACAAAGATCGGCCCTAGCCGCTCCAACGCCTCGCGCAGGCGCTGACCGCGCGGTGCGCGCAGATCGCGTCCGATGGAGATGATGCGTGCCAGCAGATGCAGCCAACGGTGTTGGAAGCTGTTGAGCACCAGCTCATCTAGGCCATAACGCAAGGCCACCCAGACGATGGTGGCACCACGAAGCAGTCGGTTCATGGGATGGTGCGGTCGTCCGACCACACTGGGGCCGCTCCAGGGGCATGGGCGGAGGATTCCATGCCTTGGGCTGCAGCCATGCGGCTGCCCACAAATTGGCGTAGCGCCTGTGTCAGCCAGCGCATGGCATCAGACAGGGTGCGTGCAGGCACATCACCAATGACGCGGGCCAGGTCTTCTTCGATGTCCCAGCGCAGGTTGTCCGACAGCCACTGGATGTCACCGGCAAATTGCACATCGCCATCAATGCGCACGGCAGGACGCTCACCACGCAAGGCCAATTGGGCCAGTCCTAGCGGAGAGTCTTGCATCACTTCGAGGCGCAAATCGGGGGTGACGGCTTCGTCAGCAGTGTCAAACAGACCTGCCGGAGTGACTTGCAGGGCAATAAAAAAGTGGCGCCATTGCACTTGAACAATACGCCCATGCTGGCGCTCTAGGCGCTCCATGGCCGCAGGTTCCTGTTGCAGCACATGGTTGAGCAGCAGCACGGCGCGGTGCTGCACCTCATGTACCAGCCACGGTGGAGGGACAAGCCCAGGGGCAATGCGCTCGAACACGCTGCCAAGAATGGAAAAAGGGGACTGTGTTGCCATAGTCCCCGATTATTCCTGAAGCGCGCCCAGCGTTGGGCGGGTGTTGTTATTGCAGGGCTTGCACGCCTGCAACCAACCAGCCGCTGCTACCGGTCTTGGGCTTGGTCATGTTCCAGACTTCGCGGAAGGGGTTGGGCCCGGCCGAGGCTTCTTCACGGATCATGCCCGAGAACTCAACGCTGGCCATGTAGGCATCGCCCAGATCCTCAATGCCCAACAGTTGGGCTTCGAGCATCACCACATCGGTTTGGTTGGGGTGTTGCTCGCCACGGTGCGATTCACGTTCGGCCAGTTGGCTGCGAATTTCTGCCAACATGCTGTCGGTCATCATAGAGCGCAGAGTGGACACGTCGGAGCGATCCCAGGCCGCTTGCAAGGTAATGAAGTTGCGTTTGGCCGCTTCGACAAAACCTGCTGCATCAAAACCATCAGGAACGCCCCAGTTTTGTGATCCTGCCAGTGCAGAGCCAATCATGGAGCCACCAGAGCGGCTGTTCTCGAAAGACATGCTGTTGCGCTCCCAAGGGCGGGCAGAGGCGTCGTTGCCTACTTTGTCCGGGCTGTAGTCGCGCAGCACTGGGGCATTGGCAGGTGAGCCAGCCCCGGCCCCTTGGAAAGCAAACGGTGAGGCACTGGTGCCGTTGGCTGTTTGGCGCTTACGCAACACCATCGCGACCACGGCCAAGATAGCAATGCCCACCAAGGCAAAGAGTAAAAACTGGGCCAGTCCCTCGCCAAAGCCCAGCGAGTGGGCCAGCCAAGCCAGCCCCAGCCCGGCGGCCAAGCCACCCAACATGGCACCCCAAGGTTTTTTGGGGGCTGCTGCCGCAGCGGCGGGTGCGGCGTTGGCTGGGCGTGGTGCGGCTTGGTTGAAGTTTTGTGTGGGGGCGCCGGGCGCGGCTTCGCGTTGGGTCACATTGCTCGACTGCTGCCCTACCGATTTGCCACCACCCAGGCGCTTGGCCTCGGCCTCGGGGTGGGCCACGATTACCATGATTGCCAGCAACAGGGCGGGCCAGAGTTTTTTCATTGCTATGTTCTCCTTGGGTTCAACACTTGATGCCAACATGCAGTGCCACTACCCCACCGGTGAGGTTGTGGTAGTCCACATGGCCGAAGCCGGCCTCATGCATCATGGCTTTGAGTTCTTGCTGGCCGGGGTGCATACGGATGGATTCGGCCAGATAGCGGTAGCTGTCGGCATCCCCCGCAATCAACTGCCCCAGTTTGGGTAGTACATTGAACGAATACCAGTCGTAGGCTTTACTCAGAGGTTGGGCCACCTTAGAAAACTCCAGCACCAACAATTTGCCACCGGGTTTGAGCACGCGGCACATCTCGGCCAGTGCCTCGTCTTTGTGCGTCATGTTGCGCAGGCCAAAGGCCACACTGACCACATCAAAGTGTTCGTCGGGAAAGGGCAGTTGCTCGGCATCGCAGACCAGTGTGGGCAGGGCCACACCTTCGTCCAGCAGACGGTTGCGGCCCACGCGCAACATGGCTTCGTTGATGTCGGTGTGCACCACACGGCCGCTTTGACCTACCTTTTTGGCAAAGGCCAGTGCCAAATCGCCAGTGCCTCCGGCAATGTCCAACACCTGACTGCCTTCACGCAGGTTAGCCACCATGACGGTATAGGCTTTCCAGAGGCGGTGCAGGCCCGCCGACATCAGGTCGTTCATCAGGTCGTATTTGGGCGCGACCGAATCGAACACACTGCGCACACGCTGTGCCTTCTCGCGCTCGTCAACCGACTGAAATCCGAAATGGGTGGTACTCATGGTGCTGATGCTATCTGCTGTGGCGACAACCCTGCAAGGTTTCCGGGTATGGCGCCGGGGTGTTGGAGAAAGAGGAAACTTTACTGGCTGGCACAGCCGCTGCCCTCTGCGCGGGGGCTGCCGCGAACAGGCATGGGTGTGTCCCGATCCAGTCCGGCAGCCGCCAGTCGTTGCAGGTACTGTTGCCAGATATCTTGTTGTTGCTGGCCCAATTGGTAGAGGTATTCCCAAGTAAAAATGCCGCTGCTGTGACCATCAGAAAAAGTAGGTTGCACCGCGTAATGGCCTACTGGATCGAGTGCCAAGAGGGTCACATCCCGTTTGCCCGTTTGCAGTGTTTCTTGTCCGGGGCCATGACCTTGCACCTCGGCAGAAGGGGATGCCACGCGCATCAACTCGAATGGGATGCGAAATACCGCGCTATCGGAGAATGCCACTTCCAGCACGCGCGAGGTTTCATGTACCGTGAGGGCTTGGGGTCTGGGTGCATCGGGTTTCAGAGCTGCCATGAAATATCACCTGAGAGAAAACGAAAATCGTTGAAACAAATGCCTGTTCACGCCCCAAGACTGGGGCCAGGCTCCGTCATAGGAGGAGGTGCCGTGGTTCATCCGCAGATTCGAGAGGGCGATCTTTTAGACCAGGATGTAGACGTGATTGTCAATGCCTGGAACCGGAACATCATTCCTTGGTGGCTGTTGGTGCCCCAAGGCGTATCGGGCGCTATCAAACGCCGTGCAGGCTACCAGCCTTTTCGAGAGTTGGGCCGTCTGGGGGCTATTCCACTGGGGGGGGCCGTGCAAACCTCGGCAGGCCGTTTGCCGTACAAAGCCATCATCCATGTGGCAGGCATCAGCATGTGGTGGCGTTCGTCCCAGTATTCGATTCAGCAATCGGTTCATTCGGTCATGGCATTGGTAAACCAGCAGCAGTTTCGCTCTGTGGCTTTTCCGGTCATTGGGGCGGGTACGGGTGGGTTTGGTGAGCAGGGAGCGTTGGCATTGATGGTGCAGGCCTTGGCCTCTGTGGAGTCTGGCGCTACCGTGGTTGTGGTTCGTTTCCGCAGCAAGGCGGCCCCCACCGGGTGTTAAGCGCCCATGAAAAAGGCCGGCATGGAGCCGGCCTGTGGGGTGTGCAGCTTCAGGGCTTGCTGGCTTCGGCACCAGCGGCAGGGCCAGGGATGGCAAACTTGGCACCACCTGCGTTGGCCATGTAGGCCACGGCGCGCCCAATTTCGATATCGTTGAATTCGCCTCCGCCTTGGGCGCCCATCGCACCCTTGCCCTTCAGGGCCGATTGCAGCAGTGCATCAAATCCGGCGCCAATGCGTGGCCCCCAAGCGCCGGCATCGGCAAACTTGGGCGCGCCCACAGTGCCCGCAGCGTGGCAGGCAGAGCATTGGGCTTTGTAGACATCTTCGCCGCTGCGCAGTGCTTTGTTTGCTTCACGGATAGCCACAGAGCCCACTTTTTGGATGCGGCTGGCTACGCCCTGCTCGCTGTTGTCTAGGCGGCCTTTGGGTTCGGTGGGATTGGTCTTGACATAGGCCGTGGCGACCAGTCCGACCACCACGGCAATCGGCAGCACGAGCGTCAGCATGACGGAAGACAGCGACCCTCGGGAGCGGTTGGGGTGTTTTTTGTGGGGATTGGCGCGCATGACGTCCTCGCAAAGATCGGGGGGTAGGTGGACTGAAAAATAACCCCGGATTATATGGGTGCATCCCCACGGCCTTGGCACAACCAGCACCAATGGGGCCATATCTTGCGCTAGGACAGGCGCAGCCATGCGATAATGCGCGAGTCGGCCTTGTGCCGTGCCAGCGGCTGTAGCTCAGTGGATAGAGTATTGGCCTCCGAAGCCAAGGGTCGTGGGTTCGATCCCCGCCAGCCGCACCATTTCTTTCCAGCCCTTCGGGCTGGTGCATGTATCACCCCGTTGTTGCCTCGGGGGTCAGCTCAGACGCCACTCGGTTGCGTCCTGATTTTTTGGCTTGATACAGCCATTCGTCTGCCAACTCTACGGCCTTGTCTTTGCTCTGATCGGCCACGCCCACCTCTTGCGCACCCATGCTGATGGTGATTTGCCCTACCGGCTCGATGGGGGTGTTGGCTACGGTTTGGCGGATTTTTTCTGCCACCAATAAGGCTTGGGGTAAGCGGGTCATGGGCAAGAGGGCCATGAATTCTTCTCCGCCTACACGCCCCACCAAATCCACATCCCGCACCGACTGGCGCAAAACTTGGGCCACCCGCTGCAACACGATGTCGCCTGTGGCATGACCATAGTTGTCATTGATTTTTTTGAAAAAATCAATATCCAGCATCAACACGCTATAAGGTTCGTGGCCGCGCTGGAAGCGGACAAACTCTTCTTCTAGCCGTTCGTAGGTTTGGCGGCGGTTGGGCAGGCCGGTCAGGGTATCGGTGCGGGCCTGTTTGTCTAGCTCCACATTCAGCCGTTGCAGTTCGGCCGTGCGTTCGGCCACTTTGGCTTCCAAACGGTGATTGCTTTGGGCCAGAGAGTCTTTTTGCGCTGCCAGGGTCGAATACATGCCTTGCAAGGCATGAGACAGGCGCTGTAGCTCTAGGGCATCAAAATCGCCATCGAACAATACATTCTCTTCACCGTGTTGAATGCGGTGGGCAATGCGGGTCAGGTGCTCCAATGGGCGGCTCATGTGGTTGGCCCCTATCCATGCCAGCAACAAAAATGCCATACCGGCTAGCCCAGTGGCCCACAGAATGACTTGCTGCAAAGCCCGCACATCGGTTAACACGGTCTGTTCTGGTTGGCGTGCCACCACGCGCCACTCCAAGGGTGTAGAGGGTACGGGGTTTTTGATGGCTGCGCTGGCTGTGAGGTACCAGTTGTCTGGTGCTTGCCCCCAGCTGTGAAAGTGGCCTGACTGGGTGTGGCGCAACTGCTCTGGTGTGGGCACTTTGAGTTGTGCGGGGATATTTTCTGGATAGATGACTTCGTTGTTGCGGTTGACAATGAACAAGTCCAAAGCCAGTTCTTCGGCGTTGTGCGGCCTGACCGCTTGCAGCACATCACCCGCCCAATGCCAATGGGCATGGGATGCCAGTACGCCACGCAGCGCACCTGCATCGTCATAAACGGGGGCTGCAAAATCAATAAAGCGAATCGGCTGCCCTTGTGCTTGCTCTTGCAGCAATTTGGCTAAGAGCAGGGCTTCATGCAAATCCCCAGTAAAAATCCCGTGGCGGCCCTGTTGAAACCACGGGCGCTGTGCCACGCTGGCGCCAAGCAGGTGATCAGAGGTGGCGGCCCGCACCTGACCATCGGTATCGGTCAGGCCAATCCAAGAATAATGCGGATAAGATTTTTTCAGGCGCTCCAAGCTGGGACGAAACTCGGGGCTGTCGAGTGGGGCGCGGCGGTAGAGCGTGGTTTGTGCCAGCAGCTCGATCTCGCGGCGGCGCTCGACCAAGTTTTCGGCAATGACTGTGGCGGCTGAATTGGCCAAGGCGTTGAGGTATTCACGCCGATCATGCAACAGTTGCTCACGGTACACCTCGCTCACATAGAGGTAGGTTGGCAGACCTACCAGTAATGACAATAAGCCAAAGAGCGCCGCCATCCGGCTACGAAATGAGCGTGGTATCAATTCTGAAAGCATGGCATGGCGTGACTTGCGCTGCGTACACTATGGAGGGTGTAGAGAAAAGGGGCTCCGTTGTTTGGGCGGGGTGGTGCAATGGTAGGCCATTCCGCAGTGGGTGCTGCCTGTTTGCATGTGGATATGGGGGTGGGTGTTGCGCAGGGATGGCGTGGATTTTTCTTGCATCCAGTCATGTGCAAGCGCACGCTAGAGCCTAGAATTTGCCCGCGCGAGTCTCCGCGTAAAGGACATGGAATGAAATCTGTACAACACGAGATTGATGAGCGGACTAACCTCACCAGCTCCAACAAGTTCGAGCTGCTGCTGTTTCGTCTGGGGACTGACAGCGCCTTGGGTCAGTCAGAGCTGTTTGGCATCAATGTGTTCAAGATCCGCGAGATTGTGGCCATGCCCAGCATTACGCCCATTGCTGGGGGAACGGCTCACTCGCTTGGGGTGGTGAACTTGCGTGGCCAGGTGATTCCGGTGTTGGATTTGCCTGCCATTGTGGGCTGCAAACCTGCTACCGGGCTGAACATCATGTTGGTGACTGAGTTTGCCCGTACCACCCAAGCGTTTGCTGTGGAGTCGGTAGAAGACATTGTGCGCTTAGACTGGAACCAAGTGCTGTCTGCCGAGAGCAGTGGCGCTGCGGGCAAATTGGTGACCAGCATTGCCCGGCTGGATGGCAATACCGATGGCACACGCTTGGCCCAGGTGCTGGATGTGGAAGCCATTTTGCAAATGGTCACGCCCAACGAGCAAGCCTCCCAAGAGTCGCAAAAACCACGTTCTCAACTCAATATCAAAAACGGCACCATCATTTTGGCTGCCGATGACTCTTTTGTGGCGCGTACCTTGATTGAGCAGGAGTTGCAGCATCTGCATGCACCCTACGAGATGCTCAAGACGGGCAAGGAAGCTTGGGAGCGTTTACAGGCACTGGCCGATCAGGCCCATGCTGAAGGTAAAACCATCATGGACAAGGTTTGCTTGGTGCTGACCGATCTGGAAATGCCCGAGATGGACGGCTTTACCCTGACGCGCAATATCAAGGGCGATGCCCGTTTTAAGGGGCTGCCGGTAGTGATTCATTCTTCGCTGTCGGGATCGGCCAATGAAGACCATGTGCGCGGCGTGGGTGCCGATGGTTATGTGGCTAAGTTTTCTGCTGAAGATTTGGCCGCCACCTTGCACGCGGTGCTACCCGCGAAGGCCAAATAAAGGCCGTTGGGTTTTATGGGAGAATCGAGGCTTCGATTTCTCCTTTTTCAGTGCAAGAAAGATGCCTCGGTTATGACACCGCGAACGACAACCAAGGAGTTGGTTTCTGCCCGTTGAGGGGCGGCAGTTCGCGCCTGCACCGATTTTTCTTTCTTGTTTTCAGCGCGGCCCCAGAGCCGCGTTTTTTATTTTTCCATTGCCCCATGTTGAACATCACGCTCCCAGACGGCTCGCAACGTCAATTTCCCGGCCCGGTCACGGTGGCCGAAGTCGCCGCATCGATTGGCACTGGTCTGGCCAAGGCGGCACTGGCGGGCAAAATTGGTGACAAGGTGGTGGATACCAGCTACCAAATCACCCAAGACAGTTCTTTGGCTATTGTCACGGCCAAAGATGCCGATGGTCTGGAGGTGATTCGCCACTCCACCGCTCACTTGTTGGCCTATGCGGTCAAGGCGTTGTTCCCCGAAGCGCAAGT
The DNA here is from genome assembly GCF_042652905.1 of Giesbergeria sinuosa. Lineage (NCBI taxonomy): Bacteria > Pseudomonadati > Pseudomonadota > Betaproteobacteria > Burkholderiales > Comamonadaceae > Giesbergeria > Giesbergeria sinuosa. The sequence goes on from NZ_JBHSHJ010000001.1 coordinate 526,686, forward strand.
CACGATTGGCCCGGTAGTAGAAAACGGCTTTTATTACGATTTTTCGTATAAGCGCCCCTTTACTCCTGAAGATCTGGCCGCTATCGAAAAGAAGATGAGCGAGCTGGCCAACAAGGATGAGCCGGTGGTGCGCCGCGTGTTGCCACGCGACGAAGCGGTGGCTTATTTCAAGGGCTTGGGCGAAAACTACAAAGCCGAGCTGATTGCCAGCATCCCCAGCAATGAGGATGTGAGCTTGTACCGCGAGGGCGATTTTGAAGACCTGTGCCGTGGCCCGCACGTCCCGAGCACTGGCAAACTGAAGCATTTCAAGCTGATGAAGGTGGCTGGCGCTTACTGGCGCGGCGACCACCGCAACGAGATGCTGCAACGTATCTATGGCACAGCCTGGACGACCAAAGACGAGTTGCAACAGTACCTGACCCGCCTAGAAGAGGCTGAAAAACGCGATCACCGCAAATTGGGCCGCGAGCTGGACTTGTTCCACATGGATGAGCACGCCCCCGGTTTGGTGTTTTGGCACCCCAAGGGCTGGACGCTGTGGCAAGAGGTGGAGCAGTACATGCGCACCGTCTATCGCCAAAATGGCTACCAAGAAGTGAAAGGCCCACAAATCTTGGAAAAGACGCTGTGGGAAAAAACCGGCCATTGGGACAAGTACCGCGACAACATGTTTGTCACGGAATCGGAAAAGCGTGATTACGCCCTCAAACCGATGAACTGCCCCGGCCACATTCTGATTTTTAAGCAAGGCATCAAGAGCTACCGCGACTTGCCGCTGCGCTATGGTGAGTTTGGGCAGTGCCACCGCAACGAGCCTTCGGGCGGTTTGCACGGCATTATGCGTGTGCGCGGTTTTACACAAGACGATGGTCACATCTTCTGCACCGAAGACCAAATTTTGCCCGAGTGCGACACCTTTACCAAGGTGCTCAAGCAGGTGTATGCCGATTTTGGCTTTACCAACATCTTGTACAAAGTCTCGACCCGTCCAGCAGCGCGCATTGGCTCTGATGAACTGTGGGACAAGGCCGAACAGGCGCTGATGGACAGCCTGCGCCATTCGGGTTGCGAGTTTGTGATTTCGGAAGGCGATGGTGCCTTTTATGGCCCCAAGATCGAATACACGCTCAAAGACGCGATTGGCCGCGAATGGCAATGCGGCACGATTCAGGTGGACTTTAACCTGAGCGAGCGCCTCGATGCAGAATACGTAGCCGAAGACGGCACGCGCAAGCGCCCTGTGATTTTGCACCGCGCCATTGTGGGCAGCTTGGAGCGTTTCATTGGCATTTTGATTGAGGAGCACGCTGGTGCCTTGCCTACTTGGCTGGCCCCTGTGCAGGTGGCGGTGCTCAACATCACCGATGATCAGGCAGATTACTGCCGTGAAGTAGCCGCTCGCTTGCAAAAAGCATTGCCTCAACACCCCTTGCGTGTAGCGATGGATCTTCGTAATGAAAAGATTACGTATAAAATACGCGAGCATTCCATGCAGAAGTTGCCGTTCATTCTTGTCGCAGGCGACAAAGAACGCGCAGCCGGTACAGTCGCAGTGCGTGCTCGGGGCAATAAAGACCTGGGTGTCATGTCGGTTGATGCGTTCATTGAACTCATTACCCAGACGGTTGTCGCTAAACAGTGATTTTTGATCAAATCGCGGCGTGGCGCTTGCTGACTGCTTAAAAGCAGCTACGCTTTTCGTAGCATTTTGATTGAAGGTGATAGCCATAGCTACTGAATTTCGTGATCGTCGCCAGCGTGAAGAGCGCAAGCACCGCCTCAACCGTGAAATCATGGCCCCTGAGGTGCGTCTGTCTGGCCCTGACAATGAGCCCCTGGGTGTCGTCAGCCTGATGGAAGCCCTGCGCATGGCGGGTGAGTTGGATGTGGACTTGGTAGAAATTGCCGCCACGGCCAATCCGCCGGTGTGCCGCCTGATGGACTATGGCAAGTTCAAGTACCAAGAGCAAAAGCGTGCTGCTGAAGCCAAAGCTAAGCAGACGGTCATCGAGATCAAGGAAGTCAAGTTCCGCCCTGGCACCGATGACGGCGACTACAACATCAAGCTGCGCAACATCCGCCGCTTTTTGGCCGATGGTGACAAGTGCAAAATCACGCTGCGTTTCCGTGGCCGCGAAATCACCCACCAAGAACTGGGCTTGGCCTTGCTCAATCGCTTGCGCGATGATCTGGCCGATACCATTTTGGTAGAGCAGTTTCCGCGCCTGGAAGGCCGCCAGATGATCATGATGATTGCTCCGGCACGCAAAAAATCCGGTGGCGGCAAGTCTGCCACTGAGAGTGCAGCCCACACCGCAGAAGGCGCACATTAAACCCAACAGCCCGCAGCAGCCCCTAAAGCTGGTGTGGACTTACTGGGGGCTGTTATGCAGCCCCTTGCGGCAGGCTTTGGCCTGCCAATAAAAGTGGCTCGGGGCCAACAAGTTTGCAAGTCCGTTTGCAAACGCCTCACGAGCACAAACAAAGGAGCATTCACATGCCCAAGATGAAGACCAAGAGCAGCGCCAAGAAGCGCTTTCGCGTTCGTCCCGGTGGTACCGTCAAGCGCGGCCACGCCTTCAAGCGTCACATTTTGACCAAGAAGACCACCAAGAACAAGCGCCAGTTGCGTGGCGTAGCAGCCGTTCATGAGACCAACATGGGTCACATGGCACAAATGCTGCCCAAGTGCGGCTTGTAATTTACTGACGAACAAGGAGTACATACATGCCTCGCGTCAAACGTGGTGTAACGGCCCATGCCCGTCACAAAAAAGTTCTGAATCTGGCCAAGGGTTTCCGTGGTCGTCGTGGTAACGTCTATCGCATCGCCAAACAGGCGGTGATGAAGGCTGGCCAATACGCCTACCGTGACCGCCGTGCCAAGAAGCGCGTGTTCCGCCAACTGTGGATTGCCCGTATCAACGCCGGTGCGCGTGAACTGGGTCTGACCTACAGCCAGTTCGCCAACGGCCTGAAGAAGGCTGCCATCGAAATCGACCGCAAGGTGCTGGCTGATCTGGCCGTGCACGACAAGGCCGCCTTTGGCGCCATCGTGGAACAAGTCAAGGCCAAGCTGGCTGCTTGAGTTTCACAGCCGTAGCTACTGCCCGCAGTAGCTGTGAGCGCACTAACCACAAGGGCTAGAGCTTGCAAAAGCACTAGCCCTTGTGCCTTTTCAAGAGCAGAAAAAATGAACGAGTTGGACTCTCTGGTCGAAAGCGCACAGCAGTTGTTTGCGCAAAGTGCCACCCCCGCCGAGCTAGAAAATGCCAAGGCCCAATTTTTAGGCAAGGCTGGGCGCATCACCGAGCTGATGAAGGGCATGGCACAGCTGTCCGTGGAAGAAAAGAAATCGCGTGGCGCAGCCATCAATGTGGCCAAGCAGGCGATTGAAGCCGCACTGACCGCTCGCCGCCAAGCTTTGGCCGATGCCGAGTTGCAAGTCCAGCTCAAAGCCGAGGCGTTGGATGTCAGCCTGCCCGGTCGCCAGCGCGGCATGGGAGGTTTGCACCCCGTCTCCCTGACCCAAGAGCGCATTGAGAGCATTTTTGGCTCGATGGGTTTTGATGTGGCCGAAGGCCCAGAAATTGAGGCCGACTGGTTCAACTTCACGGCGCTCAACACCCCTGAAGACCACCCCGCCCGCTCCATGCACGACACCTTCTATGTCGAAGGCGGTTCGGCCACAGCCCCCAATTTGTTGCGTACCCACACCAGCCCGGTGCAGGTGCGCCATGCCGTGCAGCACGTCAAGCAATACCGCAACCTGATTGATGCTGGTCAGTCTATGCCCGAAATCCGCGTGATTGTGCCGGGCCGTACCTACCGTGTGGACAGCGATGCCACCCACTCGCCCATGTTCCACCAATGCGAAGGCTTGTGGATTGGCGAGAACGTCAGTTTCAAAGACCTGAAAGTGGTCTTTACCGATTTTTGCCGTACCTTCTTCGAGAGCGATGATTTGGTGCTGCGTTTCCGGCCCAGCTTCTTCCCGTTCACCGAGCCCAGCGCCGAAATCGACATCCAGTTTCAAACCGGCCCCTTGGCCGGTCGCTGGCTCGAAGTGGCTGGTTCGGGCCAAGTGCATCCCAACGTGGTGCGTAACATGGGCCTCGACCCCGAAAAATACATCGGCTTTGCCTTTGGCATGGGCATGGACCGCCTGACCATGCTGCGCTACGGTGTGAACGATCTGCGCCTGTTCTTTGACGGCGATATCCGTTTCTTGTCGCAGTTCCAATAAAGCACAGCAAGCCCCCCGGCGCTCGCTGCCCGGCCCCTGAAGTATCCGAGTCTGACTATGCAATTCCCCGAATCTTGGTTGCGTGCCTTCTGCAACCCCCCACTCACCACGGCCCAATTGGCCGATACGCTGACTATGGCTGGTCTGGAAGTTGAAGAACTTCAGCCGGTGGCACCGCCGTTCACACGGATTGTGGTGGGGGAGATCAAAGAGGCTGTGCAACACCCGAATGCTGACCGCCTGCGCGTGTGCCAAGTGGATGCCGGACAGGGCGAGCTGCTCAATATCGTCTGCGGTGCGCCCAATGCCCGCGTCGGTATCAAAATCCCCTGCGCCTTGGTCGGTGCTGAGCTGCCGCCCGGCGCAGATGGCAAACCCTTCAGCATCAAGCTGGGTAAACTGCGGGGTGTAGAAAGCCAAGGCATGTTGTGCTCGGCCCGCGAGTTGCAAATCTCGGAAGACAGCGCCGGGCTGCTAGAGCTGCCGCTGGATGCCCCAGTCGGCCAAGACATTCGCCAATACCTGAACTTGGACGATACCCTGCTCACGCTCAAGCTCACGCCCAATCTGGCCCACTGCCTGAGTGTGTATGGCATTGCGCGTGAACTCTCGGCCCTGACTGGCGCACCGCTGTTGCAACCCGAGTTCCCCGCCGTGCCGGTGGGCATCCAAGACAAGCTCCCGGTATCGGTGCAAGCGCCCGATTTGTGTGGTCGCTTCAGTGGCCGCATTGTGCGTAACGTGAACACCCGCGCTGCCACGCCGCAGTGGATGGTTGATCGACTGGCCCGTTGTGGTCAGCGCAGCGTTTCGCCGCTGGTGGATATCTCCAACTATGTGATGTTTGAGTTGGGCCGTCCCTCGCACATTTTTGATTTGGACAAAATCCACGGTGGCCTGCAAGTGCGTTGGGGCCAGCCGGGCGAACAGCTCAAGCTGCTCAACGGCAACACCGTGACGGTAGATGCCCAAGTGGGCGTGATTGCCGATGACCAGCAAGTTGAATCGCTGGCCGGTATCATGGGTGGCGATGCCACAGCGGTATCCGACGACGCGCGCCACATTTACATCGAGGCCGCTTTCTGGTGGCCCAAGGCAATTGCGGGCCGTTCGCGCCGTTATAACTTCTCTACCGATGCCGGGCACCGTTTTGAGCGGGGTGTCGATCCGGCCTACACCGTCGAGCATATCGAACGCATCACCCAATTGGTGATCGATATTTGCGGCACCCCCGACACCGTGGTCGGCCCTATCGATGACCAGCAAACCGCCCTGCCCGAGCGTAGCCCAGTCACGTTGCGCGTCGATCGCTGCGCCAAGGTGTTGGGTATGGCGGTTACGCAACAACAATGTGCTGATGCTCTGCGCGGCTTGGGCCTGCCGGTGCAAGAGGGTGATGGCGTGCTGACTGTCACACCGCCCTCCTACCGCTTCGACCTGACCATCGAAGAAGACCTGATCGAAGAAGTCGCCCGCATGGTGGGTTACAACCAGTTGCCCACCACGCCACCGTTAGCACCCATCACCGCCAAGCTGCGCGCCGAAAACCGCCGTAGCGCCTTTGCCGTGCGCCGCCAATTGGCCGCACTGGGCTACCAAGAAACCATCAATTTCAGTTTTGTCGATGAGCGTTGGGAGCGCGAGTTGGCAGGCAATGCCCAGCCGATCAAGTTGCTGAACCCGATTGCCAGCCAAATGGGCGTGATGCGCTCTTCGCTGTTGGGTTCGCTGTTGCAGGTGCTCAAATTCAACGTTGATCGCCGCGCCGAGCGTGTGCGCGTATTCGAGTTGGGCCGCGTGTTCTTGCGCGATGCCACAGTGCCCAACAGCGACAACACGGTGGCCGGTTTTGATCAGCCCATGCGGGTCGCAGGTCTGGCTTTTGGCCCCGCCGACAACCTGCAATGGGGCCGCAAAGAGCAAGCAGTGGACTTCTTCGACCTGAAAGGCGATGTCGAAGCCTTGCTGGCTCCTTTCAAGGCCCAATTTGAGCCGGCGACCCACCCGGCCATGCACCCCGGTCGCTGCGCCCGTGTGTTGTTGGATGGCAAGGCCATTGGTTTTGTGGGGGAGTTGCACCCACAATGGCGGCAATCGTGGGACTTGCCTCAAGCGCCTATCTTGTTCGAGTTGCAACTCGATGCCGTGTTGCAACGCAACGTGCCCCAGTTCAAAACCGTGCCTAAGCACCAGCCGGTGCAGCGCGATTTGGCCGTGGTGGTGGCCGAGCAGGTCAGCCATGCCCAGATCATGGCGGCGATTGAATCGGCAGTGGCGCCCGAAATGCTACGCCAAGCGGTGCTGTTCGATGTGTACCGTCCCAAGCCCGTCAAAGCGGGCGAAGCAGCGCCTGCTACTGGCTTGGCTGCCGGAGAAAAGAGCTTGGCGGTGCGCCTGACCTTGGGCAGTGGCGAGGCCACCCTGACCGATGCTGAGATCGAGGCCGCTGTGGCTGCTGTAGTGGCCCAGTTGGCAGGACAAACTGGCGCAAAGCTGCGGGTGTGATGGGCGCCGACCAGCGCACCACCCCGGTGCTAACCAAGGCCCAGCTCATTGAGCTGTTGCAGGAGGAGATTGTGCTGAACAAACGCGAAGCCCAAGAACTGGTCGATGCGTTTTTCAGCCTGATTGCTGAGCACCTGGTGGCGGGAGATGAGGTCAAGCTGCTGGGCTTTGGCAATTTTCAGGTGCGCGACAAACCCCCCCGCCCCGGCCGCAACCCGCGCACTGGAGAACCCGCACCTATTCGGGCGCGGCGCGTAGTCACCTTTCACGCCAGCAGCAAACTCAAGGAGCAGGTGCAAGCCTGTGCTTTGGTTTCTTGAGTTTTTGGCCGGTGTTCAGGAGCGTGGCAGTAGGCCACGCATCACGATACCCTCTTGGGCCGGTTGTGCTTGGGGCTGAAAAAAGCCCTCAAACCGCGCTACCTCTCGAAAGCCTGCCCCCATGTAGATGCGCCGGGCTGGCGTCCAAGTGGCATTGACCAGTAGCAGTGCCGAGTGCAGTTGGTTATAGACTTGGGCCATTGTTGTCAGGCAGCCCTGAAACAGCGGCAGGCCCAAGCTGCGCCCGCGCAGGGCTGGATCGAGCACCATCGAGGCGATATACAGTGTGTTGCCATGCACAGGATCGTGGCGCTCCAGAATGTCGTGTCCTAGCGCAAAGTGGTCAGCCTGCAGGGCGTTGTCGTTTGTTTCTGGCCAGATTTCACAGAAAACGCAACCAATGTTTTCCCCCTCATAGAAGGCCATCAGAGAGCCTTCGGGAAAGACCTCTACGCGCTGGGCATAAACATGCCGTGCTTCCCAATGTCCGGGATCGAAGCCTGTGACCTCTAGTGCCATGATGCGATCGAGATCGGCCAAAGTGGCGGCTCTGAACGTTAATTTTGTCATTAGCGAGGGGCCAACATAATGATTGCCATCCCTGCAATGGCTACCAATGCACCCAGCAAATCCCAAAATGTGGGTTGGATGCCATCTACGGCCCAAAGCCATAAAACGGCCACAAAAATGTAGACGCCACCGTAGGCTGCATACACCCGTCCAGAGGCTGTGGGGTGCAAGGAAAGGAGCCATGCAAAGGCCGCCAAACTGATGGCCCCCGGAACAAGCCACCAAATGCTCTTGCCTTGGTTGAGCCACAGGCTTGGGAAGTAGCAGCCGAAGATTTCTGCCACTGCAGTGACTAGGAAAAGGCCAACGGTCTTCAGTTCTGAAGGCATGGGGCGTCGTTCTTCAAAGTGGATAGGCGCCAGAGTGCGCCATCATGGCACTGGGGAGGTACTGTTCCGTTGGCAGCCATATCGCGGCACATGGTGTGCTAGAAATACAAAAGGCTTGCTACTCAATGGATAGTAGCAAGCCTTGGTATTGCTTGGCGGAGAGGGAGGGATTCGAACCCTCGGTAGGGTCGCCCCTACGCCTGATTTCGAGTCAGGTACATTCGACCACTCTGCCACCTCTCCTGTGTGCCGAAGCGGGCATTGTAGCAGTAGTTTGCTGAGGCCGAAAGAGAAGGGCGCTGGAGACGATCAGTCGAGGTAGGTGAGCTCCGCCGTAACCAGCCGTCCCTGCCGGGCCGTGATGCGGCAGATATGCCGCGAGAACGGTGACATTCCGGTAAAGGTGGCATAGAGCAGCGCATCGCCTTGTTCACGCTGGAACCAGCGTGTTTGGCGCGGTTGGGCTCCTTGCAAGATAGCTTCTTCTGCCAAGTGCGTGCTGTCCATTCCTGGAGTGAGTGGCCGACAAAATGCCTGCGCCCGCTGCTCGGCCTGGTGTTCGGCATACGTAGCGTAGGCCAGTAACAGCACCAAGGTGGTAAGCAGCACCAGTATGGTTTTGCCTACCCTCCAGCACCAGCGTTGCCAACGGTTGTTGGGCATGGCGCATTACTTTCCAGCAGGGTGAGACAGGGCCACCTGTACCTGTGCATTGGGGTACTCCCCAAACATTTCAGGGGCATACATGGCTTCTGCCCGGCTGGGAGGCAAGGCAAAGACCCCGGCATTGTTCAGGCGCACGGTGTATTCCATCTTCATGGTGCCTTTGGGTAGATATTGGTAGTAGCTGCGGAAGGCTTCAAAGCTGCGCTCCTCAAATGCGGGCCAGCCCACGCCGCTGCGTTTTTCGCCTTGGGTGGCCAATTCGGAATCACGCCCCAGGCCGCTGCCCAAAATGGTGGCTCCGCCGGGAATCGGATCGGTGATGACCACCCATGTCATATCGGCGCTGGCAGTCACTTCCAGCGTGATGCGTAGCACATCGCCCCTGGTGTATTGGCCGGGGGGCAGGTGTTTGTTGGCCTGCTCAATAGGCGTGATGGTTTTTTGCAGGCCGTAGCCTGATGCAAATGGGGCTTTGCGTTGGATGGCCGCCACCGATTGCAGCGTCAGCCACGGTTTGCCACTGCCTTGGTGGGTAACGTCCAGCGGTGCTTTGTCACCCGGCTTGGCCCAAGGCAGGAACATACTGTTGCCACGCAACATACCGGGGGCAGCAGGGGCACCAAACCATACGCTCTGATGCGCCGCGCCACTGGCATCTGCTGGCTGAATGCGTTCGACTTTGGCCCAATCCACCAGTGCGGTGTTGTTGCTCAGTGTGGCACGGGTGGTACCAGCCACCGGGATCGCCTCAAATTTTTGCGAGAAACGCTCTAAGGCCAAGCCGCCCCAGAGGTTGGCAGTGGTGGTGTGCCAAGCACCGTTTTGTTGGCGCTGAATAAAGCCGTTGGCTAAGCGGCCCATGTCGTCTTTCCAACTGGGATCGTCCATCACGGCCAGCATCAGCCGGGCCGTGTTGGCATCCCCGTTTTGCATCAGCCACCACCAGTAGTCGTCTTGCTCGGTGCTGAACAGTAGTTTGGTGCCTTGGTAGCTCAGGCGGCCCCGCACAATTTGCATGGCTTCTTGCAGCCGCTTATCCCGCTCGGGCGCATCGCTGACGCGTTGCAGCACATTGATCCAGTCCAGCACGGCGTGGGTAGGCCATTGGTTGGGGGCGATGGTGATGCTGGTCAGCATTTTGGGTGTAGCCTTACCGTAGCGCGATAGCGCCTCGATGGCCGCTAGCTTGCGCATGTCCAGGTCTTTGCGGGGGCTCCAGAAGTTGCGTTCAATGCGCCCTTCCACAAAGGCGATCAGGCCACGCTCCATGGGTGCGCGGGCGTCGTCGGGCAGAGCAAAGGCGGGGTTGATGCGGGCGGCCTCGTGGGTGGCTGCCAGCAGGTAAGCTGTCAGGGTGTCGCTGCCGTGGTTGGCCTCGCTGCTGTGTGGTGGGAAGTAGTTGGCCAGCCCGTCGCTGTCGAGGTAGGTGGGCAGTTGTGCCACCACGGTTTGCCAGAGTTTGGTATCGCGCAGGCCAATCGATTTGCTGGTTTTTTGTTCTAGGCAGGCAAACGGGTAGTTGGCCCACCAGTCGCGCACACCGGGCAAGCCCTCGGCCAACTTGGGTTGCAGTGCCATTTTCAGGCCACCGCGGCCGGGCAGCGCCTCTGCTGGGGGGCTAACGGGCAGGTTGTAGCTGCCATCGATTTGCACCAAGGTAGCCTGCTGCACCGACAAGGGCACCGCTGGCACGATGCGCTGGCGGGCCTTGAGGGCATCGCGGGCGCCGCTGCGGCTGTCTTTGGCCTCTATCTCCCACAAAATGGCCTCAATGCGGGTTTGGCCCAGTGGGGCTGGGGCTTTCACGTCCCAGGCCACTTCGCGGGCTTCTCCGGCTGCAATCTCCACCGTTTGCGGCTTGAGGTCGATCAAAGTGGCACGGGGGCTGACTTCTACCTGCATGGCCGCTTTGGTGGTGTTGCGCAGCGTGATTTGGGCGCGGAACAGGTCGTCTTCGCGCACCAGTGGCGGCAGGCCGCTGATGATCTGCAAGTCTTGTGTGGTGCGGATGCTGGTGCTGCCTGTGCCAAACAAGCCGGTAGCAGCATCAGCCACGGCCACAACTTTGAAGCTGGTCAGGGCATCATTGAGTGGCACCGTGACTTTGGCTTGGCCGTTGGCATCGAGCTGCACGGTGGGGTTCCAGAGCAGCAGGGTATCGAGCAGTTCACGCGTGGGGTTGCGGCCTCCGCCCCCGCCTGCAGGCACGGCTTTGCGGCCATAGTGGCGTCGGCCAATGATTTCCATCTGTGCCGTAGACGTAGCCACGCCCCAACTGCGCCGTTGCAGCATGGCTTCCAGCAGGTTCCAACTGTGGTTGGGCATCAGCTCTAACAGGGCTTGATCAACGGCAGCCAACGCCACCTCGGCATGGGCTGCAGGCTGGCCGTTGGGCAACTTGGCTGTGATGGTAATTTGTGCCTTGCCGCGCACGGGGTAGCTGTCTTTGTCGGCAGCCACCTTCACATCGAGTTGGTGGGCTTTGGTGCCCACTTTGATTTCGGTCACGCCCAAACGGAATGCTGGTTTGCTCAAATCGACCAGCGCGGTGGGGGCGACATATTCGCGGCCCTCGTACCAGAAGGCTGTCCACCATTGGCGTGGGGCTTTGTAACCCCAGCTAAAAAAGCTGTACCAAGGCACTTCGTGCAAGCGACCCCGCAGCGCCAAGACGCTGACATAGACGTTGGGCCCCCAGCCCTCTTGCACTTTGAGGCTGACCGTGGGATCTTGACCATTGAGTTCTACCACTTGGGTGTCCAAAATGCCTTCGCGTTCTATGCTGACCAGCGCCGTGGCAAAACGGAAGGGCATCCGCACTTGAAAGCGGGCGGTCTCGCCGGGCTGGTAGGTTTTCTTTTCGGGCAGCAGGTCAATACGGTCGTGGTTTTCACCCCCAAACCACACTTCGCCTTGGCGTGTTACCCAAACAGAGGCAGCGGCCTCGAAGGTGTTGCCGTTGCTATCGCGGGCGCTGGCGGTCAGTTCGATCTCGCCAGCGTCAGTCACTTGGGTTTGGCACAGCAGCAGACCACGGGCATCGCTCTTGCCGCTACAGACGGTGCCCAAGTCTTTGGTGCTGGTTTGGCTGTCGTAACTGTAAAACCCGCCCACCATGCGCTTGCGGTTAGTGGTGGTGATGCGCACATTGGCCTGCACTTGCAGGGGCACATCGGCAGCAGGCTTGCCTTCGGGGGTTAATGCCAGCACTTGGAATTGGGCCTTTTGGCTGGTCGATACCCAGCCCTCGGTTTTGACGCCCACCACCACGGCAGCAGGCCACAGGGTATGGGTGCTGCGCAGGGTTTGCACTTCGCCGTTGGGGTCGGCATAGGTGGCTTCGAGCACCAAATCTTGGGCTTGGGATGAGCGTGGCAACTTGTCCAGGGTGATCTGGCCGCTGCCTTCGCGGTTGAGCGTCAGGGGCAGCTTGTCGGCCACAATACGGCTGTCTTGGCTGGCGCTGTCTTCCTCCTCGCCGTTGCTGTGGCTGGCTTGGCGCTGGCGGGGGGGGCGGAAGCTGAAGCCCTCGTAATCGGCAAACTCCAAGCCTTTGCGGCGCACTTGGGCCGAGACCCGCACGGGCAGATTGGCCGCACCACCACCGGCCACATAGTTGATTTGCACGTTGGTGGGCACAGAGCGCACACTGACCAATGGTTTCTTCTCGGCGGGGCCAATGCGGCCTTCAAAGACGGGCAAGCGGAACTCTTCTACCCGAAACTGGCCTGAGCTGAAAGTTTGTTCACCTGCTTGGCTGCTGTGTAGTTCTACGGTGTACAGCCCCAACTTGGCAGCGGGTGGGATGGCAAAGCTGTTGTACGCACTGCGCCCACCAGTGGCGGTTTTGCGCCAAGCCAGTGGCTGGGTAAATTGTTGGCCGCTGCCGCTGTGCGTGATCACCAATGTGTCAGGCAATTGTGCTGGGAGGCCAAAGCCTTTGCCGGTTTCGGTGCGAATCAGGTGCTTCATCGACACGGTTTCACCAGCGCGCAGTAGGGTGCGGTCAAAAACGGTGTGGGCACGCTCATCGGGTTGGATGCTGCTGCTGGTGGGCAGGTCAAAGCGCCAAGGCTCAATTCCGCGCTGCCATTCACTCCACGTAAAGGCCATGTCTTGCACGCCATCACTCCCTTGGCTGCGGGCGCTGACAAAATAGCCATGCGTACCGCCATGTGAGTCGTTGCAGTGGGAGGGCTCGGGATTGAGTTGGCCCAACAAGGCTCGCCCTTGGTCGTCGGTGGTGGCACTGGCCAGCAACCGGCCGTGGCAGTCAGAGACCTGCACTTTGGCCCCTGCCACTGCTTTGCCTTTGTCTAGGGTGGTAACCCATGCCAAGGCATTTTCGCGGCCTAGCTTGAAATGCACGCCCAAGTTGGTCACCAGTGCCGAGGTGCGCACGACCATGGTACGGTTGGCACCATGACGCTCGTCGAGCAGCGAGGCTCCCAGCCTGGGTGAGGCAATCTCCACCACATGAAAGCCCGGTGTGAGTGGAATACCCACCACCTCAAAGGGGCGCGGGTCGCCCTTGGCGGGCTGGGGCAGCTCCAGTGTTTGCACGCCTGCCTGCCCCGCCAACAACGACAGCATCCGCGACTGCACATAGGCTTTGTCATCGGGGTTGATCACTTGTGGCAGTGGGCCTTTCACATCTTGGCGGGCTTGGCTGCGATCGACGATAAAACTATCGTAGTGCTGCACCTTGCGGTACCAACGGATGATGTCGGCATCGCTGCCGGGTTGCAAAGTGCTGACCTTGCCTTGGGGGGCTGCACCCGTCTGCAAGCCTTGGATGTGCAACTGGGCCTCCACATTGCGCAGCGTCACGGGCAGCAGCGCCGGGCCGTTGGGGCCTTCGGCAAAACGCTCCACAATGCCAAAAGGGGCGGCGGCAAACTTGGCCAGTGGTGGCCTACCTGCTGTAGCCACTTGCAGCGGAAAACTGGCGGCATTGACCAAAGAGCGGCCCGCCGCATCGGCAAAATGCTTCGGAAGCTCTATCGTAAAACGGGTTTCTTCTGCCAGTGGTGGCGCAAATTGCACTTGCTCCACCAACTCATCTTCTGTCGCTTGCGGCGCTATGGTTTCGTCTTTGGATTTGAGGCGAATGGCGCTGGCCAGCTTGGCGGGCACAGGGGCGTTGAACGACAGCGACATCGGGCGAATGGGCAAGCAAGCGGCTTGGGCGTTTTCGCGCTCGCAGTGGAACTCGGCTTGAAACGGTGCTCGTACCGTGAAGCCAAAGCGTTTTTCTATGCGGTTGGCAATGCCGCTGGGGGTGCTCACGCCCTGCCCCCAAACCAGTTGTACTTTGGAGGAGGGCGTCAGGCGTCGGTTGCAGGCCAATGTGACGACCGACAGTGCATCTGTGCTGGCCTGCTGGCGCAGGCCGTGGGCATCAAGTAGGCTACTGCGCTCCTTGCCATCGATCAGTCGCACGGGCACCCGCTCGCCCAGTCCTTCGGCGGTACACCAGACATTGGCCTGCACACTGGCCGCAGTGGCGGGGCCATTGAGTTGCAGAATGAAGAACTGCTCCTCGTCAATCGGTTGCCAGCTGGAGGGCCAGACCTGTTGCACAAAAGGCCCGCCGGTATTGAACTGGTAGCGGGTCGTACCGCTCAAGGCGGTGCTGGTGGGCGATTGAAAACCCGGTTTGCCCTGCACAGTGCAGCGCAGGCCGGGGGGCAAGTCGCGGGCAAAGTCAAATACCCATTCTCGTTCGCTAGTCCAGCGGCCCGTGCCTTGGCTTGCTTGGGCATCACTGCAACGCACCTCCAATGGCGCTGGCGCCTGCGGATCGCCAAAGCGCACTGCAGCCCCATCAAATTTGGCTACCACTTGGCGCACGCGGGCCACTTCGCCTTGGGGCGACAGGCTGGTGATTTGCAGCGCCTGTGCGCCCAGAGACGTCAGGAGCAGGCTGGTGGCTAACAAGAGCTTTGAGAATGTCAAGGTGTTTCTCCACGCCGTGGTGGGCATAAAAAACGGCCTGTATGAAGACAGGCCGTTTCAGCGGGGCGTCAGGGCCAAGGCACAGCATACTCCTGTGCGCTCTTGGCTACGGGTTTTGTTTTATCGGGGCTGAAACCCGCTTTTCTGGATGATCTGTGCCCACGCTTGGCTATAAGCGCGCTCGCGGGTTGCCAATTGTTCGCTGCTCATATAACCCACGGTCAGGCCCATATCGGTCAGTTGTTTGTGTACGTCGGGCAAGGCCAGCACCTTGGCTATCGCTGCCGATAGGCGTTGTATCTCGGCAACTGGTGTGCCCTTGGGGGCATAAATGCCATAAAACGGCAGTTCCTCAAACCCCTTTAGGCCCAGCTCATCAAAGGTAGGTACATCTGGCATGGCGGCTTGGCGCTGGGCACCCAGCACGCCCACTACACGCACTTTGCCCGCTTTGTGGTTTTCAATGAAGTCGGGTACAGAACC
The DNA here is from genome assembly GCF_042652905.1 of Giesbergeria sinuosa. Lineage (NCBI taxonomy): Bacteria > Pseudomonadati > Pseudomonadota > Betaproteobacteria > Burkholderiales > Comamonadaceae > Giesbergeria > Giesbergeria sinuosa. The sequence goes on from NZ_JBHSHJ010000001.1 coordinate 541,765, forward strand.
TACACCAGCGGCAATCTGGTTGCCCAACATGTCGGCCAGCATGGGCGCGCTGCCCCTGTAGGGTGCAGAGATCAGATCAAGCTGGTACTTTTGGCCGATGAGTTTGACCAAGAACTCGGGGGTGGAAGCAGGCGCTGGAATGCCGACGGCCCCTTTGCCTGCACCTTGGGTTTTGATCCATTCCACATACTCTTTGAAGCCCTTGGCGGGGGTTGCCCCAGAGACAGCAAAGGCATTGACGAAGGTGGCAAACCCTGCCACCGGCACAAAATCCTGTGCGGGCTGGTAGCCTGGGTTCTTGACTACCAAGGGCAGGATAGAGATGGTGTGATCGTGCGACAAAAACAGCGTGGTGCCATCAGCGGGGGCTGCCTTGAGCGTTTGTGCTGCAATTTGCCCGCCTGCGCCTGGGCGGTTGTCCACCACCACCGAAGTGCCCAGTGGCTCCTTGAGCTTGTCAGCCAATAGCCGGGCAATCATGTCGGAGCCGCCCCCAGCTGGAAAACCCACCAGAATATGCACGGGCTTGGCCGTTTGTGCCAAGGCGGCAGCGCCTGCGGTGCAGGTCACTGCCAGAGCAGCGGTGCGCAAAATACGGGTCAAAAAATGGCGGCGCAAGGCAGGCATGGGCTGGTGCTCCAGAAATCAATAAAAAGAAACACAGTGTTCAATGGCGTATGGAACCGGGGACTTGCATGGCGTGCAGAGCTGCGTGCAGTTCGGTGGAGGCCAGCACAGCACGCAACTGGGCCAGCGCCGGGTGGCTCAGGTAGGAGCGTAGATGGAACGTGTCGGAGCCTAGGTCGGCATCCAAATCGTAAGCCTTGAGCGAGGCCAATTGGCCCAACGCCAGTTTCTCACCCAAGCCAATGCACAAATAACCCAGAGCCAAGAGCGGTGCCTGTGCTGTATCAACCGCAGTGGCGGGTGTGACCAGCACCCGGCTGATGGCAGACACATCCTGCACCAAGGTGGTGGGCAACTCCCACAAGCGCAATACCAAACTGGCGACTTCACCGGCAGCCACACCAATCACTTCTTGCTCCAGTTCGGCGCGGTGTAGCCGGTCTAGCATCAGCCACTCTTCCACGCCATTGCTGGGCAAGAGGGAGGCTGCTGCCAGATGCCCCACAAAGGCCAGCACCACCTTGGTGGCTAGCACCCCTGGTTCAGGCCAGCCCAGCGCCTTGCCCAAGTGCAGGCACAGTTCGCTGGCGGTGGCACTGGCCTGCCAGATGGCATCAAACGAGCGTTGGGCCGAGGCCAGTTCTGGGCGGAAAGCTTGCGCCAGCATGTATTGCAGGCAAACATTGCGCACAGTGTCCATGCCCAGCAGCGTCACGGCGGGTTCAATACTGGTGACGGGTTGGGGCAGCCCATAGAACGGTGAATTGACAATCGCCAGCACCCGTGCGGCGATCAGCGGCTCGCCCATTAACAGTTCACTCAATTCTGCGGGGTCGGCACGGTTGAAGAAATCGGGTTCCAGCAGTTTCTGCATTGACAGAGGGGGGCGTGGAATGCCGCCAATCACCGTCATCAAGGCCTTGTGCCGTGCGGGCGACAAGTCACGTTCTAGCATCCAATGGAATGCGGCCAGCTCTGGAGGCGTATCGGGTGGCAGCGTCCCTGTGCTGGGGGGGGATGTTGGTTTGCCCAGTGCCGAGGCGTTGGGCAGTGCCTGCCTATCCAAACCCGGTGCATGGACGGTGGGGCGTTTGGCAGGCAGGATGGTTGGGGGCTGTGGGCTGGCGGTAGGGTGGGGCTGTTGTGCCTGTCCATCGCTAGGCAGCTGTGCCGTCTTGGTATGGTGTTGCCGTGCGGTGGGGCGGAATTTCCACCAAACCAAGGCAGCAAGGGCGATCAGGACAGGGATCAAGAGCAGCAAGGCAGGCACGGGTTCAACTCCTGGTGGGGGATACAACAAGTTGCCTATGCTAACCACTCTGAGCAGCCCACAGCCCAAGTACAACGCAAGTTTCAGCGCCTCAATACAATCGCCTCCTCTCTTGCCCCCCACTCTGCCTGCACTGTGCGTCTGACCCGCCCCCGCCAACTGATCCTGCTTGCTGTACTGCTCTCACTGGGGATTGGCGCCTTGTTCATGCACGCTATCTGGGCCATGCGGCAAGACCAGTGGAATTTTGCCAGCCGTACGCAGGTCAATCTGGCACAGACATTGGCGCAGGCCATTCACCACACTTTGGATGGTTTTGATGAGTCACTCAAGGGGGTGGTGGCCGGAGTGCAATATCCACAGCTGATGGCTTTGAAGCCTTTGTTGCGAGATCGGGCCTTGTTTGACCATTCCCTGACCGTGCCCGGTATTGAGGGGGTGGCTGTGCTCGATTTGCAGGGCCGCATACGGATGGCCTCGGCCTCCACCACCTTGAAGTCGGGGGGCCGCATAGAGCTGGAGGCGTTAGGTGTGCTGCCCGTTGAACAGCACCAGGGCTTGTATGTGGGCAACCCCATACACAGCCCGTTTTCGGGGGGGTACGTATTGCCGCTGAGCCGTGCTTATCGGGGGGCTGATGGTCGGCCTGCGGGCTTGGCGGTGGGATTTATCCAGTTGCAGCGGTTTAACGAATTGTTTGCTTCGGTCAACCTTGGGCCGCACAGTGGACTGAATCTGTTCCAACTCAACGGCACTGTGGTGGTACGTTTTCCTTACAGTGATCGGGATACGGGCAAATCGCTGGCGGGCACTGACAACATGCGCAGGCTGCAAGCGGCACCCCACGGCACGTTCTCCAGTCGTGCGGTGCTGGATGGTGTGTTGCGCATGTATGCGTTTCACCGGGTAGAGGGCTATCCGCTGGTCATCAATGTGGCGCAATCGGTGGATGCTGTGTTGGCTGATTGGCGCCGCAGTGCGGCTTGGTTGGGCATTTTTGCTTTGGTATTGATGGCCGCCTGTGTGGGGTTGGCCGTACTGTCTGCACGCGAACTTGAGCGCCGCCAAGCAGTCAGCAGCCAACTGCAACAGGCACAGCATGACTTGCACACGATTCTGGACAGTTTGCCATCGATGGTGAGCTATTGGGATCGCGATCTGCACAACCGCTTTGCCAACCGGGCGACTGAACTCTGGTTTGGTATCTCACCCGAGCAATTGCGCGGTATGCCTGCGGCCACCCTGTTGGGGCCACGCGATTACGCTTGGGTGCAGCCTTATCTGGAGCGTGCTTTGAATGGGGAGGCCCAGTGCTTTGAACGCCGTTTGACGGACGCGCTAGGGCAAAGCCACCATGTCCATGTCACCTATACCCCTGATGTAGACCATGGGCAGGTGCGTGGCATTCTGGCCCAGCTGATCGACATGACCGAACGCAAGCGCATGGAGGACGAGCTGTTTGAGGAAAAAGAGCGTATCCGCCTGACGCTGCAATCCATTGGTGATGCGGTGGTGTGTACCGATGCCCAGGGACGGCTGACTTACCTCAATCCGGTGGCCGAGCGCATGACGGGTTGGCCCAAAGACGAAGCCGTTGGGCAGGATGCAGACACAGTGGTGCCACTGTATTGGAGCAATGGTCAGTCTCTGCAGCCCAGTCCGCTGCGCCAGGCGCTAGAGTCGGGTGTGTCGTGTGGGCCTACCCGTGGGGTCGTGTTGCACTGCAAAGATGGCCCGCGCTATGACGTAGAAGAGTCGGCCAGCCCGATTGTGGATCGCCACGGCCAGAAAGTGGGAGTGGTCATGGTCTTGCACGATATGACCCAGACGATGGCGATGGCTGCACGCATGGCCCATCTGGCGCAATACGATTCCCTGACCGACTTGCCCAATCGCCTGCTGCTGCAAGACCGTGCCCGCCATGCGCTGGCCCAAGCGCGGCGTGATGGTCGCCAGTTGGCTGTCATTTACTTGGATTTGGATGGTTTCAAACAGATCAATGACGGCCTAGGCCACGATGCAGGCGACCAATTGTTGGTGGAGTTTGCCCGGCGCCTCAAGGCCACGGTACGTGAGTCCGACACCGTTTGCCGTCAGGGGGGAGATGAATTTGTGCTCCTGCTGCCGGGGTTGGAAAATGCCGCACATATTGATCGGTTGGCACACAAGATACTGGCTACTTGCGAGGCACCATTCAACTTGCAAGAGGGCTGCTTTGGCAAGACGGGGCGTGTGGGTGTGAGTGCGGGGGTGGCGCTGTTTCCGCAGCACGGCCTTTCGTTTGAGTTGCTGGCCCGCCATGCTGATGAGGCCATGTATGCCGCCAAACGTGCTGGGCGGGGCTGCTTTTATCTGTACCAAGGTGATGGCTTGGCCCCGATACCCATTGCCCCCCGGCACCCCTGAAAACATGGCCTGTTCAGTATGCCCCCCATGTTTGTCGATGTGCGGCCCACTTGGTAGCCCTCTACAACTCTTTTTTCATTCTCTTGTGCCATGAGCCATCTCTCTGACATCACCTGCATTGAAGACTTGCGCCAACTGGCCCAGCGCCGTGTGCCGCGCATGTTTTACGACTATGTGGACACTGGCTCATATACCGAAGCCACTTACCGTGCCAATGAGGCCGATTTGCAACGCATCCGGCTGCGCCAGCGTGTGGCCGTTGACCTGAGTGAGCGCAGTACCCGTAGCACGATGGTGGGCCAAAGTGTGGCTATGCCAGTGGCACTGGCCCCAACGGGCCTAACGGGTATGCAACATGCCGATGGCGAGATTCTGGCTGCCCGTGCTGCGCAGGCTTTTGGCGTACCGTTCACGCTCTCGACCATGAGCATTTGTTCGATAGAGGATGTGGCTGCACACACAGGGCGCTACCCGTTCTGGTTCCAGTTGTATGTGATGCGCGACCGTGATTTTGTAGCCCGTCTGATTGACCGTGCGAAAGCCGCAGGCTGCTCGGCCTTGCAACTGACGCTCGATCTGCAATTGCAGGGGCAGCGCCATAAAGACATTAAAAATGGCCTGTCGGTGCCAGTGCGGCCCACGTTGGCTAACTTGCTCAATTTGGCCAGCAAGCCACGTTGGTGCCGCGCTATGCTGGGCACACCACGGCGCAGCTTTGGCAACATCATGGGCCATGTGCAGGGGGTTGAAGATCTGTCCTCGCTGGGGGCTTGGACAGCCGCCCAGTTTGATCCCACGTTGAACTGGAATGATGTGGAATGGATCAAGCGCCGCTGGGGTGGCAAGCTCATCCTCAAGGGCATCATGGATGCCGAAGACGCCCGGTTGGCCGTGGCTACCGGGGCCGATGCTTTGATCGTCAGCAACCACGGTGGGCGCCAGCTCGACGGTGCGCCCTCCACCATTGAGGCACTGCCTGCCATCGTACAAGCCGTGGGCCAGCAGACAGAGGTGTGGATGGATGGTGGTATTCGCAGCGGGCAAGATGTGCTCAAGGCGCTGGCCTTGGGCGCGCGTGGCACCCTGATTGGGCGCAGCTTTCTGTATGGCTTGGGGGCTGGTGGTCAAGCAGGGGTGACTCGGGCGCTGGAAATCATCCAGAAAGAACTAGACACCACGATGGCTTTTTGTGGCCGTACCGATATCCGCACTGTCGATGCCTCTGTGTTGTGGCCCGGCAGTTATCCGCAGCCGCTGGCTGAATCCGGAGGCTTGGACTAATGTCTTCTGTTGCTCTTCATGCCTCTCCAGACTGGCTGTGGGTGCCTGTGGTGTTGGTGGCTGCTTTGGCTCAAACGGTACGCAACACGGCTCAACGCTCTTTGACTTCGGAGTTGGGCACCATGCCGGCCACCTTGGTGCGTTTTTTGTATGGGCTGCCATTTGCGGTGGTCTATTTGGCCGCGTTGTATCTGCTGCTGCCAGAGGCACGGGTGCTGCCAGCGTTCAGCATCAGCTATGTGGGCTGGATTGCGTTGGGGGCGCTGTTTCAGATCTTGGCGACGGCAGCCTTGCTGCGGGCGATGGAGGAGCGCAATTTTGCTGTGGCTGTGACTTTGGCCAAGACCGAGGTGTTGCAAGTGGCCTTGTTTGCTGCGGTGTTTTTGCACGAGTTGCCTACCGCTTTGGCATTGGTGGCCATGGTGCTGTCCACATTGGGCGTGGTGGTGTTGTCTCTGCCGGGGCGGGGCCAGTGGCTCTCGCTGTCGGCTTGGTTCAGTCGCCCAGCGTTATACGGTTTGGCGGGGGGCGCCTGTTTTGCCATTGCCACAGTGTGTTTTCGGGGCGGGGCGCTGGCGCTGGATGCGGCCTCGCCTTGGGTTTCTGGAGCCTGGGGCGTGTTGTTGGCCCAAAGTTTGCAATCTGTAGGGTTGGGCGCTTGGGTGGCCCAACGCACTCCGCAGGGGCTGGCGCCACTGTGGCGGGCTTGGCGGGTTTCTTTACTCACAGGGGCCATGGGGGCAATCGCTTCCATTGCTTGGTTCACCGCCTATGCTCTGCAAAGTGTTGGGCAGGTGCGCACGTTGGGCATGATTGAAGTGGTGTTCAGTTACTTTGTATCGCGCCGTATCTTGAGTGAGCACCTGCTATGGCAGGAAAAGACGGGAATGTTGATGGTGGTGGCCGGGCTGGTGTTGATCTGCTGGCCTTGACAGAACCGTGGGATGATTCAGGGTACGCATGGTGAATATGGCAAGAGAATGAAACCGTTCGTATCGAGTTGTAAACTTTGCCGTTCTAGAGCAAAGCATTTTTGAGGAGGAGACCCATTCATGCGTGTGAATTTGCCCGTGACCGATCAGGAATATGAATTTCCTGCCAAAACTATGCTGGTGTCCACCACTGACACCACCGGCGTGATCACGCATTGCAATCAAGCCTTCATGGATGCCAGCGGTTATGCCTACGAAGAACTGATAGGCCAGCCACACAACCTGATCCGCCACCCCGATATGCCGCCCCAGGCTTACAAAGATCTGTGGGCGACTGTGGGCCGGGGTTTGCCTTGGTTGGGCATTGTGAAGAACCGGCGCAAAAATGGCGGTTTTTACTGGGTGCGTGCCAACGTAACGCCCATTATGGAGGGGGGCAAGCCGCGTGGTTACATGTCGGTGCGCACCAAGCACAGCCGCAACGAGATCGCGCAAGCTGAAGCCCTGTATGTGCAATTGCGTGCCGATTTGGCAGCCCAGCGCGAGACCTTCCGTTTGCACCGTGGCACTGTGGTACACCCCGGTTTGCGTGGTGCATTGCAGCGTGTGCGGCAGGTGGGTGCCACTCCCACTTTAGGGCTGATGTTGGCGGGTATGGCTGCCATAGCTACCTTGCCACGCTGGTTGGATTGGCAAGGGCCGCTGGCTTGGGCAGCCGAACTAGGCTTGCTGCTGCTCACTGGGGCTGGGGTGTTGACATGGTTTCAGCGCCGCATTGTGGGGGGAATGCGCAATGCAGGCTACTTTGCCCGCGACATTGCGGCCTGTAATTTGAGCACCCAGCTCGATATGTCGCAGTTTCCCAATTCGCTCCAGCCTATGGCCCGCAGCCTGCAACAGATTCAGGTCAATTTGCGTGCCGTGGTCGGAGATGTGCGTACCGAGATTGTGGGCTTCATGGCCGCCGCAGACCGCATAGCCCAGGGCGGGCATGACCTCTATGCCCGCACTGAGGCCCAAGCCAGCAGTTTGGTGCAGACGACTTCGGCGATGGAGACGCTCTCCAGCGCAGTCCACCAAACGGCCCAAACAGCAGAACAGGTGTCGGGCGACAGTGTGCAAAGTGCCGAGGTGGCCCGCCAAGGTGGGCAAGCGGTGCAACAGGTAGGGCAGGCCATGCAGGCTATTGAGCACTCCTCCCGTCAGGTGCGTGACATCATTGCCGTGATTGAAGGCATTGCCTTTCAGACCAATTTGTTGGCGCTCAATGCGGCGGTGGAGGCCGCGCGGGCGGGTGAGCAGGGGCGTGGCTTTGCGGTGGTGGCTGGTGAGGTGCGGGCGCTGGCCCAGCGCAGTGCGCAAGCGGCCAAAGAAATCCGTACCCTCATCAGTGCCTCGGCCCAACAGGTTGCAGATGGCACACACCAAATGGCTCAGGCGGGGCAAACCATCAATGACGTGGTGGCTTCGGTGTATCGGGTCAGTGAATTGGTGCGCCAGATCAGCCATGCCACCACCGAGCAATCGGTGGGTATCGACCAGGCCAATGCAGCCATGGTGCAGCTAGAAATGGTAACGCAGCAGAACGCGGCACTGGTGGAGCAAACCTCCGTATCGGCGGATGCACTCAAAAATAGCTCCACCGCCTTGTCGCGTTCTGTAGAAGTGTTTCGTCTCGATTGAGATTTGTTGGTTTTTTGTTACGCTGTTAACAAAAAGACGCAGTCATCCGATTCACGTCAGTGGCCTGCGTAGCCAGCATCCCTATATTGGAGCCTTCAACGGAGGACTTGCTGCATGCGTACCAACCTACCTGTCACGCCCCACGAGTTTGATTACTCGGGTGAAGAGCTGCTGATGTCCACCACCGATGAAACGGGACGGATCACCCATTGCAACGCAGCATTTTCCCGTGTCAGTGGCTATGCCATCCATGAGTTGATGGGCCAGCCCCACAACATGGTGCGCCACCCCGACATGCCACCAGAGGCCTTTAAGGACATGTGGAACACCATTGGCAAAGGCCGCACATGGGTGGGCGTTGTCAAAAACCGGCGCAAAGATGGCGGTCATTATTGGGTGCGGGCCCATGTGACGCCGCTGATGGAGAACGGCAAGCCCAAAGGCTATATGTCGGTACGGGTCAAACCATCGCGTGAAGAAGTACACGAGGCACAAGCACTGTATGCCCGTGTGGTGCAGGAGCGCGAGTCGGGGCGACACACTTTTTACCTGCATTGTGGCCGGGTGCGCCCCACAGGGTGGCGCGACAGGGCTGGACGTTTGCAGCGTGCCACCTTTACCGAGCGTTTGTTGGCCATGATGGTGCCCCTGTGGGCAGTGGCCTTGGTGCCACAGGCTATGGGCTGGACGAACGACTTGACGGTGCGTGTTTTGCAGCTGGTGTTGGTGTTGGGGGTGTCGGGCCTGATTGTGTGGCTTTTTCACCGGCGTATCACGCTGGCACTGGCCGATGCCAACCAACTGGCCATAGGAATTGCTGGTTGCAGCGTGATGGGTGATGAGCAGCGCATTCGCGAGCGCCATCCGGTCGCCTTGTTGATGGAGCGATTGCAGCAAATACAAGTCAATTTGCGGGCGATTGTGGGGGATGCCCGTACAGAAATCAGCGGCTTTGGTGAAATTGCCGAGACCATTGCCCACGGTGCTCAGAGCTTGGCCCAACGCACCGATGCCCAGGCCAGTAGCCTAGAGCAAACCGCAGCCTCGATGGAGGAGCTGGCCAGTACGGTGCGCCAGTCGGCCGATACCGCACAGCAGGTGCTGCGCGAGAGTGAGCGCAGTGCAAACTTGGCCCGCCGTGGGGGCCAGGTGGTGGCAGAGGTGGGGGAGGCGGTGCAATCGATTGAGCAGTCCTCGCACAAAATGGGGCAAATTATTGGCACCATTGAGGGCATCGCTTTCCAGACCAATTTGTTGGCCCTCAATGCCGCCATTGAGGCAGCACGCGCTGGTGAGCAGGGTCGTGGTTTTGCCGTGGTGGCCGGTGAGGTGCGGGCGCTGGCGCAGCGCAGCGCCACAGCGGCCCGCGAGATCAAGGGCTTGATTGGGGAGTCCAGCGCCCATATTGAGCGTGGTGCCACCCAAATGGCCTCGGCACGCCAAACGATCCAAGAGGTGGTGGAATCGGTGTCCCATGTAAATGCCCTGATGCAGCACATGGGGGCGGCGGCCCAAGAGCAATCCCAAGGTATTGCCCAAGTCAATCAGGCCGTGACAGAGCTCGACCGTGTGACCCAAGAGAACGTGGCTCAGGTGCAGGAGTCTGCCTCCACCGCCGCAGCCATGAGCAATAACGCGGGCGTGCTGGGGCGCACGCTGGCGGTGTTTCAGTTGCCCTGAGTTTGGGCAGGGCGGTTTATTGCCTTGCTGTGCGGATGTTGCGTGGCAAGGCTTGTGGATGGCTGGTGCGCAATGGGTTGATGTCTAGTCCGCCCCGGCGGGTGTAGCGGGCATAGACCGTCAACTTGATGGGTTTGCAGCGTTGCCAGAGATCCATGAAGATGCGTTCAACGCATTGCTCATGGAACTCGTTGTGGTTGCGAAAGCTGACAATGTATTGCAACAAACTTTCTTGGTCGATTTGTGGGCCGCTGTAGGCAATTTGCACCGTGCCCCAGTCGGGTTGGCCTGTGACCAAACAGTTGCTCTTGAGCAGGTGGCTAACCAACACTTCATCGACCGGAGCTTCATCAAACTGAGCGCGCAACAGCTCGGGGGCAGGCTGGTATTGCGTGCATTCGATGTCCAGCCGGTCTAGCAGCAGGCCATCGAGTTCATGCACAGGCTCGCGGTCAAACATATCGGGCAGCAGCAACTTCACGCCTACTGTGGCGGTGCGGTCGGCACCGCGCCAGACGGCCTCACTCACATCGGCACGGATGCGCGCCTGCACTTCGGTGGCATCGGCAAAGCGGGTGTTGTTAAAGCTGTTGAGGTAGAGCTTGAAAGACTTGCTCTCAATCAGGTTGGGTGTTTCACAGGGTACCGTGATGTGGGCCAGCGCCACCTGGGGTTTGCCACGCAGGTTCAACCAAGACAACTCAAACGCTGTCCACAGGTCAGCACCAAAAAAGGGTGGGGCCGCCGTCGAGATACCGATCTCGCTGCGCTTGCTGGCCCGTGGTAGTGGAAACAGCAGGCTGGGGTCGTATTGGTCGGCATAGCTGGACGTCTTGCCCAATTGGGAATGTTCAGGAGTGTTAGAAGGCATGAGAGATCAATGTCAGAAGCTTTCCCAGTCATTGTCCGATGAGGTCTGGGGGCGGGCCGCCGCTACGGGGGGCAAGGCCGGTTTGGGGCTGGAAATGCCAGCTGCACGTTGGGGTGCAGGCATGGCGGGCTTGCGCGCGGTGGCAGGCAGGCTGGGCGCAGCGGGGGGGCTGCTCTTTGGGGGCAGTGGTGCTGGCCGTGCAACTTGGGGTGGCTGTCGGTGGTCGGTGGTGGCCAGCTGGAACACAGAGACTGTTTGCACCAAGTCTTGCGCCTGGTTTTTGAGGCTGCTGGCTGCGGCTGCCATCTCTTCCACCAAGGCGGCATTTTGTTGCGTGGCCTGATCCATTTGTGTCACGGCCTGACCGACTTGAATCACTCCGGCACTTTGCTCGGTGCTGGCCGCACTGATTTCACCCATGATGTCGGTGACTTGCTTGATGCTGCTGACCACCTTGTTCATGGTTTGGCCGGCCTTGTCCACCAACAGCGTACCTTGTCCAACACGCCCAACACTGGCATCAATGAGGGTTTTGATTTCTTTGGCGGCTGCCGCGCTGCGTCCTGCCAAAGCGCGCACTTCAGAGGCCACCACCGCAAAGCCACGGCCTTGGTCTCCGGCCCGGGCGGCTTCTACCGCAGCGTTGAGGGCCAGGATATTGGTTTGGAACGCAATGCCATCAATCACGCTGATGATGTCAGCAATTTTTTGTGAACTGGTGTTGATCTCTTTCATGGTCTCAACGACCTGGCCCACCACTTCGCCACCTTCGGCGGCCACATCGCTGGCCTGTTGGGCCAGTTGGTTGGCCTGGCGGGCGTTGTCTGCATTTTGGCGCACCGTGGAGCCGAGCTGCTCCATGCTAGAGGCGGTTTGCTCCAGCGCACTGGCTTGGCTTTCGGTGCGAGAGGAGAGATCTTGGTTGCCTTGGGCAATTTCGGCACTGGCTGTTGCCACCGATTCGGAGCCTGTGCGCACACTGCTCACCACCCGGATCAGGGCGGTTTGCATCTCGTTCATGGCCGTCAGCAAAGTGCCCAGTTCATCGGTGCGTTGCACTTGAATCGGGTTGCTCAAATCGCCTTGGGCGATACGGCGGGCCGCATCGACTGCATCATGCAAAGGTGCGGTGATGGAGCGGATGATGACGGCGCTCAACACCACGGTGGCACCGATGGCGATCAACACCAAAACGATCATTTGCAGATGTGCCGAAGTGTAGGCACCGTCCGATTTTTTGGCAGATTGGGCGCTGCCTTGCTCATTGATCTGAATTAGCTTTTCCAGTTCGGCCACCATGCCGTCAAAGGCCTGTTTGGATTCGCCCTCAAACAGCACCCGCGCCTCTTCGTTGAGGTTTTGGCTGCTGAGATGGAGGGTGGTTTGGTCTAGCGCCTGCATTCGTTGCCACTTGCTGAGGTAGATGGGGTAGGTGGTTTTCTCCCCCGGCTCGGTGATCAACAACTCATACTTTTTGCGGCTCTTTTCTAGCAGTTCTTGGTGCTGCCGGAATGCCGACTCCAGCTTGGTCATGGCCTCTGAATTGGTGTTCATGACATGCTCGGCCACCAACAAGCGCAGGTTGCTGTGCTGGAGGTGCAGTGTCTCCACCGCCGTGAGGGCGGGCAGCCAGTTGGACATCACTTCATCGGCAGCCTCATTCATCTGCTTCATCTTGAGCAGGGAAGAACCTGCCAACAACAGCAGCAAGAGAATGATCAAACCAAAGGCACCCGACAAGCGAGTGCTTATTTTCCAATGTCCCATAGTCTCCACCTCTTTGATTGTTGACGCCAAGTTGAAATAGCCAACCCAGATACGTTGTAACCGCATGATGGATCAAAAGCGGCTATCCAACACCTACCCGTTGGTACTTTAGTGGTATGTGTGGTGTTGATGGGGCGTTGGGGGCTGATGGTGTCAGCCCCCTGTATCGTCAGATTCGCCAGAATCGTTAGAACGTCTCCCACGCATCGTCTTCTGGCGTGGTCTTGGAGGACATGGTCAGAGGTGGTGGTGGTGCCGTTTTGGGGGCCGCTGCCCGCAGTGTGGGAGCACTGGGGGGGTTGGCGGGCATGGGGGGGCGTTGCACCCTTGCGGCGGGCGGGGGTGTGGTGCGTGCAGGGGCGCTGCTTGGTGTGCTGGTGTGCTGGGCATTGAGCTTGAACACATCGACGGCATGCACCAGTTCTTGGGCCTGCACCTTGAGGCTGCTGGCTGCCGCTGCCATTTGCTCGACCAGCGCCGAGTTTTGTTGTGTGACCTGATCCATTTGTGCCACGGCCTCACCCACTTGGCCGACGCCTGCACTTTGCTGCACGCTGGCTGCACTGATATCGCCCATGATGTCTGTGACCCGCTGGATGGCGCTGACCACTTCGGTCATGGTATTGCCTGCTTGGTCTACTTGGCTCGCGCCCACCTCTACGCGGTCTACACTGGCGTTGATCAACTCCTTGATTTCTTTGGCGGCATTGGCCGAGCGGCCTGCCAAATTGCGCACTTCGGCGGCAACCACTGCAAAGCCACGGCCTTGCTCTCCCGCCCGTGCGGCTTCCACCGCCGCATTCAGTGCCAGGATGTTGGTCTGGAATGCAATGCCATCAATCACACTGATGATGTCGGCAATTTTGCGTGAGCTGTCATTGATCTCCTTCATGGTCTCAATCACCCGGCCTACGGCTTCGCCACCTTGCACGGCCACCCCGGAGGCATGGCGGGCCAACTCGTTGGCATGGCGGGCGTGTTCGGCATTTTGTGTCACTGCCGAGCCTAGTTGGCTCATGGAGGCTGCTGTCTCTTCCAGTGCGCTGGCCTGGCTCTCGGTGCGTCCAGACAGGTCTTGGTTGCCTTGGGCAATTTCGGTACTGGCGGTGGCTACGCCTTCTGCCCCTTGACGCACCTTGGCAACCACACCTGCCAAGCCGTCTTGCATCCGCTGCAATTGGGCCATCAGGCTGCTTTGGTCGTGGGGGCGCACCACAATGGATTGGCTCAAATCGCCTTCGGCCACACGGGCGGCAATGGCCGCAGCATGTTCGGGCTCCCCGCCAATCGGGCGCAGCACCATGCGTTCAAGCGCCAGTGCCAAGCCTATCGATACCAGCAGAATGCTCAACAGCCCCAACCCGGCAGCGAGCCAGCGTTGTTGGTAGATCTCGGCCAGAATTTCGGTATTGGGCACGGTAATGGCGAAAGACCAAGGCGTTTTGCTGGCCCCAATTTGCAAGGGCATGTAGATGCGGGTGACGGTCTCATTCAAACGCTGGCTATATGTCTCCATGCGCAACAGGCGCCCTTCAGCAATGGCAGCCCGTGCCTGCTCTGCTTCGGGGTGTTTGCCTATGTCTTGGCCCACGTTGGCTGGGTCTTGGTCACCCAGAAAAATACCGCCGTGCGAGAGCAGGCTGGCATAACCGTTGTTGAAGACGCGCACCTGCGAGGTCATCTTTTGTAGCCCTTCTAGCGTCAGATCGACACCGGCCACGCCGACAAACCGACCATCCACCTGAATGGGTACAACCAAACTGGTGATGAGCATTTCTTTGCCGCCCACAGTGTATTTGTAAGGCTCAATCAGGGTTTCTTGGCCGGTTTTCTTGGGCAACAGGTAGTAATCACCCGCCACAGGCTTGTCGTAGTCGACCAGCGGCTCTACTGCCAATGTGCCACTGCCCCGGTTCCAGTAGGGGATGTAGCGGCCTGTGGCATCGTGCCCTGGTTGGTTGGCATATTCGCTGTCCTTGCCATCAAAGGCATCGGGCTCCCAGCCAGACCAGACCCCAATCAAAGCAGGATTGCCTGCCAGCACTCCCTTGAGCAAGGCGTCTGCACTGGCACGGTTGGCCAGCCCAGACGACTTGAGTTGCCCTAGGGCATGGGCCAGTGTGCGGGCCACATCCATCCCCTGTTCCAAGTCTGCGGTGGCCTTGTGGCCTTGGTTGGCCGCCAACTGCTCGGTGTAGCGCAAGGCGCTTTCGTGTTGCAGTTGCCCTGCTTTGTATGTCAGGACTGTGAGTGTGAGGGCATAGCCTGCCAGCACGATCAGTGCCACCAACAGCAGTAACCTGGTGCGCAGGGTCAGCTTGTGGGATGTGGGCATTTTGAGGAACTCCGATAGATCAATGATTCAGGTGAACTCGCGTTCGCGTAGCCATTTCGTGGCTATCCACTTCTCGCCTGCCTGCACGGGGGCACCACCATGCAGGGTGCGCGTAGCAGGATGGGGCAGGGGGTAGCTAAAAAACACCGCATTGCCCCGCTGGGCGGCTACTTCCAGCCCTACATCAGGGAAAGTGGTGCCCCCGCCCTGTTCAGGTGTGTTGAGGTACAACACAAAGGTGCCAACACGTTGGCCGCCACGGGCCAGAATCCGCGGTGTGCCTGGCTGGGCCGGATCGAAATAGTCGTAATGGGGCCGGTATTGAGCACCGGGTGCGTAGTGCAGCACCTGCAAGCCTTCGCCGTTTTCCAGGGGCCAGTTAGCCAAGCGGGCCAGTCGGGCCTCTATGCGCTGAATCAGTTCGCTCTCACCACGTTGGAAGAACATGCCATCGCTGGTGCGGTCTGCATTGACTTCTTCGCCGCCCGTGAGGGTGGCTACCGTCAGCGAGCGGGCCATGCGTGGACGGGCGGCTTCAATCAGGGCATCACACTCTTGGGGTGACAGCACATTGCCCAACACCACCACCCGGGGTAGGGCCAGCGACAGCAACACATCGACTTGGCGGTCACCTGCATCCAAGCGGCTGGGTGCACCTTGCAGTGAGGGTTCTGGCACAGCTTGGTCGGTTGCAGGGATGGCATCACTACCCATGTGACCTAGGTGTTCACGCAGGGTCTCTTCCAGTGCCTGCATGGCAACTTCTTCGTGCCAGCCCGCAGTGGTCATGGCCTGTATCAGGGCCGGAGCACTGACGTTGGCTTGGGCTTGTTGGATGATCCAGGTTCGCAGCTCGGGCGTAATGGCGGGAGCCGCAGCCGTGCGGGCAACCTGGGCAGATGCGGTGGTGGGAGCGATTTGTGGTGCCATGATGGTATTGCGTTATGTAACATTGTCTTACATTAAGCGCCGCCGGAATACCAGCCGGTTGCATTCCGAGGCGTGTGGGTCAAAGGCATAGCCTTCTTCCTGAAAGCCTAGCAGCTGTTCTGGCTGTGTCGCGCGTTGCAAGATGGCGTGGCGAGCCATCAGGCCACGGGCGCGTTTGGCGTGGAAGCTAACGATCTTGTAGCTGCCTCCTTTCCATTCTTCAAATACACATTCCACAATGCGGGAGCGCAGGACGCTGGTATCAACGGCTTTGAAATACTCTTGAGATGCCAGATGGAGCACTACGGGAGTGGGGTCGTGGGCAAGCTCTTGCTGCAGATGGGCAGCAATTTTCGTGCCCCAGAATTGGTACAAGGTATTGCCCACTGGGGTTGCCAGCCGGGTGCCCATCTCTAGTCGATAGGCCTGCATCCAGTCCAGCGGGCGTAGCACGCCGTACAGACCACTGAGAATGCGCAGATGTTGCTGTGCCCATTCCAGATCGCTCTGTGCCAAGGTGCGGGCATTGAGTCCGTCATACACATCACCATTGAAGGCCAGGATTGCCGGGCGTGCATTGTGGGGGGGGAACTCTGGCGACCAAGCCGCATAACGGGCCACGTTGAGAGCGGCCAAGGCATCACTGATTTTCATCAGGGCGGCCAAGTCTTGGGGTGCCTTGGTACGCAGCAGCTCAATCAACTCGGTGGTTTCGGGCAGGAATGGGGGCAGGCTGTGGGGCCAATCCGCAGCCACGGGGGTGTCGTAGTCCAAAGACTTGGCAGGAGACAGCAGGATCAACATGGTGCTAAGAAAGAGAGACTGAACAGAAAAAAGCGCCGGTCTGTGTGGCACAGATCGGCGCTGGGGAGCGTTCTGGTCTGAAGGTCAGCAGCAGGGGGCGTTGTGCTGACCTTGCAGGCCTAGGGCGGGCTTCTTCAGGGCTGGATGGCCTGCTCGAATGGCAGCACCAACTCGCGCAGATCGCGGCGGGTTTCTACCAGCACCAGTGGGCCTTCGTCCAGCAAGACGGGGGCTGGGCGGTGGCGGGGCACATGCACCGGGCGGGGTTCGGCGGCAATCGCTGCCTGTGCCCGTGCTACCTTTTCTGGGTCAGACTGTACCCATTGCAGGCCGGCACGCTCGGCCAACGCTTGCATTTCAGCGACGGGCAACACAAACGGTTGCACTGGCTGCAAGGGGCTGGCGCTGGTCTCGACATCGGCGGTGTGGGCCGATGCTTCAACTGCTGGCTCTACCACGGGGGCAGCTGGTGCAGGTGCTGTAGGCTCTGCCACAGGAAGGGGTGGCTCCGAGGCGTTAACCGCTGCCACAGGCGTGAGCACTTCGGGTGCCAGTGCTGGGGTGGCTGGTGCTGGGTCAGCAGCGGCTACCACTGTAGCCACTGCTGGCGTTGCCGCAGCAAAGTAGCTGCGGCGCACAGGGGGCTCTGCCCCCTCGGTGGTCACTTCGGCAGGTGCTTCGCTAGCAGGCATGGTGGCCTGTTCAGGGCGCTCACCGCGCTCGCCGCGCTGACGGTCGCGGCCATAGCGGTCACGGGAGCGGCGTTCCCGGCGCTCTTCTGTGGCTGTGGCTGGCGTGGAGGGTTCTGCCCCGTTGTTGACGGTGACCTCAGCCGCCACGTTGGGCGTAGAGACTGGGTTCAGGCCGACATCAACGGCTTCTGCAACGCGTGGGGTGCGCTCACGGCCTTCGTTGCGTGGATTGCGCTCTGCCCGTTCGGCGCGGTCGCGCCGGGGTTGCTCGTTGCGTTCGCCGCGTTCACTGTTGCGGGGCGGGCGTTCGTTACGCGGCTCATGGGCAGGGGCCTCGTTGGGCTGCACCGACAGATTTTGGGTCAGTTCGGTATCGAGCACCTCATCGTTCAAAGGGCGGTTGTCGGCTTCGCGGCGTTCACGGCCCCGGTGGGGGGTGCGGGGTTCGCGGCGCTCGTTGCTGTCAAAGCGGTCGTTGTCTTTGGTGGGACGGGTCGTGGTGTCATGGTGGCGATTGTCCGTGCCGCGCTCATTGCGTTCTGGGCGTTCGTTGCGGCGGGTGCCGTTGCGTTCTGGACGTTCGTTGCGCTCGTAGCGGTCATTGCGCTCGGCACCTCGGCGTGGGCGGTTTTCACTGCCATTGCGTTCGTTGCGTTCGCCACGGCGGGCATCCCGTGCCGTGGGGGCGGGTGCTGGGGCCGGTGCCGCCACGGGGCTGGGGGTACGGCCAAAACCCAATAGCCGTTTGAGCCAAGCAAAGAAACCACGCTCTTGGGCAACAGGTGCGGGTGCTGGGCTGGGGCGGGCAGCGCCACGGTGGGGGCGGCCCTCGCCTTCGGGGCGGGGTGCTGCTTGGGGGGCTGGAGCGTCGGGTAGCACGCCCCGGATCAGCGGGGTTTGCTTGTTGGTCGGCTCTTGTGAGCGGCGGGTAACAGCCGTGGGGTCTTCAAAGTCTTCGGCCAGCTTGTAGCTGGGTTGG
The DNA here is from genome assembly GCF_042652905.1 of Giesbergeria sinuosa. Taxonomy (NCBI): domain Bacteria; kingdom Pseudomonadati; phylum Pseudomonadota; class Betaproteobacteria; order Burkholderiales; family Comamonadaceae; genus Giesbergeria; species Giesbergeria sinuosa. The sequence continues at coordinate 560,022 of NZ_JBHSHJ010000001.1, forward strand.
ATGCCATCTAGGCGAGGATCGTCGTGCTTGAGGCGTTCTAGGCGGTAGTTGGGGGTTTCCAGGGTTTTGTTGGGCACCATCAGCACATTGACGCGCTGTTTGAGTTCGATCTTGGCAATTTCGGTGCGCTTCTCATTGAGCAGGAAACTAGCCACCTCTACCGGCACTTGGCAGTGCACAGCCGCGGTGTTGTCCTTCATCGATTCTTCTTGGATGATGCGCAGGATTTGCAGTGCCGATGATTCGGTATCGCGGATATGCCCAGCGCCGCCACAACGGGGGCAGGGAATCGAGGAGCCTTCGCTCAGGGCCGGTTTGAGACGTTGGCGGCTCATTTCCATCAGGCCAAACTTGCTGATGGTGCCAAATTGCACCCGCGCACGGTCTTGGCGCAGTGCATCGCGCAGGCGGTTTTCTACTTCGCGGCGGTTTTTGGCCTCTTCCATGTCGATGAAGTCGATCACGACCAAGCCACCCAGATCACGCAGACGCATCTGGCGGGCTACTTCATCGGCGGCTTCAAGGTTGGTGCGGGTAGCGGTTTCTTCGATGTCGCCACCCTTGATGGCGCGGGCCGAGTTGACGTCCACCGATACCAGTGCCTCGGTGTGGTCGATGACGATGGCACCGCCCGAGGGCAGTTGCACAGTACGGGCATAGGCCGATTCGATTTGGTGCTCGATTTGGAAGCGCGAGAACAGGGCTGCATCGTCGCGGTAGCGTTTGACGCGGCTGGCGTGCTCAGGCATGACATGGGCCATGAACTGCTGGGCCTGCTCGAAGATATCGTCGGTGTCGATCAGGATGTCACCGATGTCGGTATTGAAGTAGTCGCGGATAGCGCGGATCACCAAGCTCGATTCTTGGTAGATCAGGAAGGCGCCCTTGCCTGCCTTGGCGGCACCGTCAATGGCATTCCACAACTTCAGCAGGTAGTTCAAATCCCATTGCAGCTCGGGGGCCGTGCGGCCAATGCCCGCTGTGCGGGCGATGATGCTCATGCCGTTGGGGTAGTCGAGCTGATCCATCGCTTCTTTGAGCTCGGCACGGTCTTCACCCTCAATGCGGCGGCTCACGCCACCGCCACGCGGGTTGTTGGGCATGAGCACCACATAGCGGCCAGCCAGGCTGATAAACGTGGTCAGGGCCGCGCCCTTGTTGCCGCGCTCTTCTTTTTCGACCTGGATGAGCAGTTCCTGGCCTTCTTTGATGACGTCGTGGATGCGCGCTTGGCTGGGCGAGACGCCAGGGGCAAAGTATTGCTTAGAGATTTCTTTGAACGGCAAAAAGCCGTGGCGGTCTTCACCGTAATCAACAAAGCAGGCCTCGAGGCTGGGCTCTACACGGGTTACTACTGCTTTGTAGATGTTGCCCTTGCGCTGCTCGCGTCCTTCGATCTCGATTTCATAATCCAGCAACTTCTGGCCATCGACAATGGCCAAGCGACGTTCTTCGGGCTGGGTGGCGTTGATCAGCATCCGCTTCATGATGCGTTTCCTTTTTTTGCGTGGGCTGGCAGCCTGGCAGCCTCGATGCTGCACCGCTGCGACCCGTGATTCCAAACAAACAACAGGCTCTGTAGGAGCCAACAATGCCTGGACTGACGCCTTGAAACGAAGGGAATTGCCGGGTATGCCAAAGGCCGTTGGGCTGTGTCAGCTCAACGGGGGAGGCAGGGGCGCATGGATGGGAGCGGGCCTGAGAATCTGTAGCTTTGCCATTGCAGGAATGGCTGCTGGCGCAGGCAGGATAGGCACTGGCAGAGCATTGTTGGCCCATAGCGGCGGCATAAGCCATCGCTCCAGGGTCTGAAACAACATTGCCAGCATCCACATATTCGCTTTGATCCGCTGGCAGTCGCACCCCCGTGGGGTGAACTGCCAGATGGGGTATTCCGTATCTGTATTTCAATTGTGTCAGTCTGCCGTGCATCATGTAGGCCAACGCAGGCAACTGGCCTGCGATTCTTGCGTGCATGACACCCGCTGGCATCGACCGGCCTGCGCGGGGGGAAATGGCCGTGTGGACTAAACTCCAGACGAATCAACCACTTACAAAACACTGCGCAGGTGACACAGATTATAGGCGGCAAAACCCCGCAGCCCCAGCATGGGGCCAACCCTTCCCACCCCATCTCTCGTGCTGTTGGCACACCAGCGGCACGTCAAGTGCTGGTCGATGCAGACTCCAGCGGGCAGCGGCTGGACAACTTTCTCATGCGCCACCTCAAAGGTGTGCCCAAAACCCATGTCTACCGCATCATTCGCAGCGGCGAGGTGCGTATCAACAAGGGCCGTGCCAGCGCCGATACCAGGGTGCAAGAGGGCGACATGGTGCGCCTGCCGCCGGTACGGGTGTCGGAGAAGATGGCCGACAAGGCTGCGCACCCTGCGCCAGCGCGCGAGTTTCCGCTGCTGCACGAAGATGAACACCTGCTGGCGATTGATAAGCCCGCAGGCGTGGCGGTGCATGGCGGCAGTGGCGTGAGCTTTGGCGTGATTGAGCAATTGCGCCAAGCCCGGCCCCAAGCCAAGTTTTTGGAGTTGGTGCATCGCCTAGACCGCGAAACCTCAGGCATCTTGTTGGTCGCCAAAAAGCGCAGCGCGCTCACGCACTTGCAAGACCAATTTCGCGAACGCGAAACCGGCAAAACCTATCTGGCGTTGGTGCAGGGGGTCTGGCCTGCCAAACTCAAGGTTATTGATGCGCCATTGCACAAATACTTGTTGCCCGATGGTGAGCGCCGTGTGCGTGTCACCACCGCAGATGACCCCGATGGCATGCGCTCGATCACGCTGGTGAAGGTGCGGGCCACGGCAGCCGCACGGCCTGCGCAGGGCTTGCCTGCGATGAGTTTGTTAGAGGTGACGATCAAGACCGGGCGCACGCACCAAATTCGCGTTCATCTGGCCTCTCAGGGCCATCCGATTGCGGGCGATGACAAATATGGTGATTTCGAGCTGAACAAGCGCCTGCAAAAAATGGGCCTCAAACGTATGTTCCTGCACGCTTGGCGCTTGCAGTTTACCCATCCAGCCAGCAGTGAGCGTCTGCAATTGCTGGCCGAGTTGCCCCCCGAGTTGCTTTCTTTTGCACCACAGCCATCATGACCCTGACCCGCTCCCGCCGTTTTGACCTGATCGCTTTTGATTGGGATGGCACTTTGTTTGATTCCACCCAGATCATCGTGCGCTGTATTCAGGAGGCTGTGCGCGATGTGGGGGGCGTGGTGCCTAGCCAAGAGGCCGCCGCTTATGTGATTGGCATGGCGCTGATGCCTGCATTGGCCCACGCTGCCCCGGATGTGCCGCCAGAAAAATACCCCGAGTTGAGCAACCGTTACCGCTACCACTATGTGCGGTTACAAGATGAGTTGAGCCTGTTTGAGGGTATCTTGCCGCTGCTGGATGATTTGCGTGCGCGGGGCCATTTGCTCACAGTGGCCACGGGCAAGAGCCGCCGAGGCTTGAACGATGCACTGCAAAGCGCCGCACTGCGCGGGGTGTTTGATGGCTCACGCACCGCTGATGAAACAGCGGGCAAGCCCCATCCCCTGATGTTGCAGGAATTGATGGCCGAATTTGATGTGCCGCCTGAGCGGGTGCTGATGATTGGTGACACCACACACGATTTGCAAATGGCGCTCAATGCAGGCTGTGCCAGTGTGGGGGTAGCCTATGGTGCCCACGACCCCAAGACCTTTGCGCCACTGCGTCCGCTGGAAGTGGCCCATACAGTGCAGGGGCTGCACGACTGGTTGCGCGCGAATGGCTAAAGACGGTATGTACCTTGCTTGTGCCGCTGGCATACTGCATACCACGTTCCGCCGATAGCCTTTTTATTTAGCCATGACTGAACCGCACCCGCCTCACCCATCCGCTCCAGAACCCCATCGGCCTGCTCCAGATCTCTGGGCTCAGCAGCAGGCACCTGATGCGAGTGCCACGCAGGCTCCCAAGACGCCGGGTTGGGAGCGTGATGTGTTGGAAAAACTGGTGCTGGGCACTTTGGCCGAGCAGCGTGCCGCTCGGCGCTGGCGTACGTTAACACGCCTGGGGTGGTTGGCCTTTTTTGCCTTTTTGATTTGGTTGGCCATGTCGCAGGAGATGGCTGCCTCTACGCAAAAGAGCAAACCGCACACCGCAGTGGTCGCCATTAAAGGCGAAATTGCGGCGGGCGTGGACGCCAGTGCCGAAAACATTGTGGCGGCCATGCGCAGTGCTTTGGAAGATGACGGCTCTAAGGCGCTGGTATTGCTGATCAACTCGCCCGGTGGCAGCCCAGTGCAGGCAGGCATGATCAACGATGAAATCATGCGCCTGAAAGCCAAGCACCGCAAACCCATCTATGCGGTCGTGGAGGAGACCTGTGCTTCGGCAGCCTACTATATTGCAGCGGCGGCCGATGACATTTATGTAGACAAGGCCAGCATTGTGGGCAGTATTGGGGTGCTGATGGATGGCTTTGGTTTTACTGGCACGATGGACAAACTGGGAGTGGAGCGCCGCTTGCTCACAGCGGGTGAGAACAAGGGGTTTTTAGATCCGTTTAGCCCACAGTCAGAGCAGCAGCGGGCTTATGCACAGACCATGCTAGACCATATCCACCAGCAGTTTATTGCTGTGGTGCGCGCTGGGCGTGGCGACCGGCTCAAGCCCACCGACGAGACCTTCAGCGGTTTGTTCTGGACGGGCGCACAGGCGATTGACATGGGCTTGGCAGATCGCTTGGGCAGTGTGGACTATGTGGCCCGTGAGGTCGTCAAGGCCGAGGAGTTGATCAATTACACCCGCCACGAGAATGTGGCCGAGCGATTGGCCAAGCGTTTTGGTGTAGCGGTGGGTTTGGGTATGGCACAGGCGCTGCACACGCAGACGGCGGTGCCTCAGTTGCGTTAAACAGCCTTTGCAGGAGCCTCGCCATGGAATGGACGACCTGGATGCAACTGGTGGTTTTGGTGGCGGTAGCGTGGTGGGCTATTGGGGTCTACAACCGGCTGGTCAAACTGCACAACCGCATTGCCAATGCCTTTGGTCAGATTGATGTGCAACTCAAGCGTCGACACGATCTGGTACCCAATTTGGTGGAGGTAGCACGGGGTTATCTGCAACATGAGGCCGCTACGCTCGAGGCCGTTATTCAAGCGCGGGGCCAAGCACAAGGCGCCGCCAAGACGGCACGCAGCCAGCCTACGGATGCGGCGGCCATTGGTGCGCTGGCCGTGGCAGAGGGGGCTTTAGGCGCTAGCTTGGGCCGCCTGATGGTAGTGGCCGAAAACTACCCCGAGCTCAAAGCCGATGCCACCATGGCATCGTTGAGTGAAGAGCTCACCAGCACCGAAAACCGCATCGGCTTTGCCCGCCAAGCCTACAACGATCAGGTGCTGGACTTTAATAATCTGGCCACGCAATTTCCAGCCCTGCTGGTGGCACGGCTGACGGGGTTGCCCCCGGCAGCCATGCTCCAGTCCACCCAGTCTGAGGCGGAGCGCCAAGCGCCGCGCGTGCAGTTCTGAGCCGGGTTAGGCCAGCGCAGCAGCTGGGCCAAAAAACTCGTAGTGGGTTTGGCTTTCTGGCACACCCAAGGCAGCCAAACTGCGTTTGACCAAGGCCATAAATGGTTTGGGGCCAAGGAAGTAAGCATCCACATCACGGTTTTCGGGCAGCCATTGTGCCAATTGCTCGGGGGTCAGGTAGCCCACGGCATCGGCACCATCGGCCTCGGTGGCTTGGTCGTAGCTGTAAAAGCGTTGCAATTGTGGGTGCTGTGCTGCCAAGGCATCCACGGTGTCGCGGAAGGCATGCACCGCACGGTTGCGGGCGCAGTGGATAAAGTGCACGGGCCGTCCGCTGGGCAAGGCCGCTTGCAGCATGGCCAGTGTGGGGGTAATGCCCACACCACCACTGATCAGCACCAAGGGCTTATCGCTGGCTTGTAGTGTGAACGGGCCAGCAGGCGGGAACACTTCGAGCACGCCACCCTCGGGCACTTGGTCATGCAGGTAGTTGGAGGCCACGCCGCCCGCTTCTCGCTTGATGCTGATGCGCAGGCCTTGCCCATCGGCAATGCTCGAAAGCGAATAGTTGCGCCGCTGCTCTTTGCCATCCACCACCAAACGCAGGCCAATATATTGGCCGGGCTGGTAGCGCAGCACAGGGCCACCGTCTTCGGGTTGCAAATAGAACGAGGTGATTTCGGCACTCTCGGCCACTTTGCGTGCCACCCGAAAGCGCCGCACCCCGCGCCAGCCGCCTTCAAGAGCGGCATTGGCGGCATACACCTGTTCTTCGGCACCAATCAACAGGTCGGCCAGTTGCTGGTAAGCGGCTCCCCAAGCGGCCAGCACCTCGTCGGTGGCAATGTCTGCACCCAGCACCTCGCGAATAGCACGCAGCAGGCAGGTGCCCACGATGGGGTACTGCTCGGGCAGCACTTGCAGAGCGACATGTTTGTGGACGATTTGCGCGGGCAGGTTGCCCAGCTTTTCGAGGTGGTCGATATGGCGCGCATACATCAACACGCTGTTGGCTAAGGCGCGGGGCTGGTCGCCGCTGGCTTGGTGCGCTTGGTTGAACAGGGGGCGCACTTCGGGGTACTCATTGAGCATGATGCCGTAGAAGTGCTTGGTCAGGGTTTCGCCGCCGGTTTCGAGCAACGGAACGGTGGCTTTGACAATGGCGCGTTGGGCTTCGGTGAGCATAGAGGTCTCCAGAGGAAAAAATATCAGAAAGGCAAACAGGGCCTGTTGTGCCTACGCAGCATCTGTGCCAACCCAAATTTCTTTTAAAAACAAGGACTTCATAAGAATGTTGTCTTAATGACCGCAAAAATATAAAAGTCATAAAGACTGCAAAATAGTCAATATGACTACATCTACCCTGCTGGCTGCCTTGGTTCCTTTGGTGGCCGATTTGTCCCAAGAATTGCCCGAGCGCGAACGCTATCGCCGTTTGTTGCAAGCGGTGCGGGCGCTGTTTCCGTGCGATGCCGTGGCTTTGTTGCGGCTGGAGGGCGAATGGTTGGTGCCTTTGGCCATGGATGGCCTGAGCAGCGATGCGCTGGGGCGGCGCTTTCGGGTCAGTGCCCACCCCCGCTTGCAGGCACTGTTACAGGCTGGTCTGCCCACCCACTTTCCATTGGGGAGCACCTTGCCCGATCCCTATGATGGCCTGATCGAAGGGGTGAGTGGGCACTTGGAAGTTCACGACTGCATGGGTTGTGCGTTGGCGGTAGAAGGCCAACCGTGGGGTTTGCTGACTTTGGATGCCTTGGTGCCAGGCCAGTTCACGCCTGCCCATTTGGCGGCCTTGCAGGCTTTCAGTGATCTGGCCGCTGCCACGGTGGCGGCAGCCATGCGCATTAACCGGCTGGCAGCTCGGGTGGAGAACGAGCACCTGCGTGCCGAGTCTTACCGTTTGGCTGCCAGCAGTGGTTCTGCACATCAATTGATGGGGCACAGCCCAGCCTTGCAGCAGTTGCTGCAAGAGATTGATCTGGTGGGCCCCAGCGATTTGACGGTGCTGATCAGCGGTGAAACGGGCGTGGGCAAAGAGCTGGTGGCTCGGGCGCTGCACGCCCGTTCTGGTCGGGCAGATCGGCCTTTGGTGAGCGTCAATTGTGCCGCCCTGCCCGATACGCTGGTAGAGAGCGAACTATTTGGTCATGTGCGTGGTGCGTTTACTGGGGCGGTGCAAGAGCGCCAAGGCAAGTTTGAGTTGGCCGATGGCGGCACTTTGTTTTTGGATGAGGTGGGCGAGTTGCCCTTGCCGGTGCAGGCCAAGCTGTTGCGGGTGTTGCAAAGTGGGCAGTTGCAGCGCCTGGGTTCGGACAGGGAGCACCATGTGGATGTGCGGTTGATTGTGGCGACCAACCGCGATTTGGTGGCCGAGGTGCGTGCCGGACGCATGCGCGCCGACATTTACCACCGCCTCAGTGTCTATCCGTTGCCAGTGCCCGCACTGCGCGAGCGCGGGCGCGATGTGCTGATGCTCAGTGGCTTTTTTCTGGAAGAGAACCGTACCCGCTTAGGGCTGGGCAGCCTGCGGCTAGACCGTGAGGCCCAGGCCGCATTGCTGGCCTACGATTGGCCTGGCAATGTGCGTGAGCTGGAGCATTTGATTGGGCGCAGCGTGCTCAAGGCGCTGGGCCGCCACCGGCCCCGCCCACGCATTTTGACGCTCACGGCCACGGATTTGGGCTTGCCGGAGTGGGGGCCGTCCACAGGGTCGGTGCCATCGGCCCATGTCCAAGGGCCGTCGGTGATCTCTGCACCACAGGGGCTGGGTTTGCGTGCCGCTGTAGATGCCTTTGAGCGCCAATGGGTGCAGGATTGTTTGGAGCGGCATGGTTACCATTGGGCCGCAGCAGCGCGTGAGTTGCGCATGGATCGGGCCAATTTGGCTAGATTGGCTAAGCGGCTGGGCCTAGCACAAAACAGGAGCGCCAACGCATGAAGTTCTGGAACCACCAAGAAAATGCCCGCACCGAAACCCGCCGCCTGCTGCTGGCCTTTGCCGTGGCCGTGCTGCTGTTGGTGGCAGGGGTGCATGGTGCCTTGGTGTTGGCGTGGTGGTTGCTGAATGCCTTGTTGCCGGTGCATTGGCCTTACCCGGCAGGATTTATGGCGGTGAATATGGGCATGACGCTGTTTTTTATTCTGGGTGGCTGGTGGCTAGAAACCGCCAACTTGCGTGCAGGTGGCGTCAAGTTGGCGCTGCGGGTGGGCGCACGCGAGGCCCGGCCCGGCAGCTCCTATGCCGAGCAGCGCCTGTGCAATGTGGTGCAAGAGCTGTGCATTGCTGCCCACATGCCAGTGCCGCAGGTGATGGTGCTGGCGCGTACCCCTGCCATCAATGCCTTTGCCGCGGGGTGGGATCAGTCTGATGCGGTGGTGGCCGTCACCCAAGGCGCGTTGGACTACCTCAACCGTGAGGAACTGCAAGGCATGGTGGCCCATGAGCTGTCTCACTTGCATGAGGGGGACACCCGCCTGAAGATGCGCTTGGCGGGTATGGTGTTTGGGCTGGAGCTGGTACACCATTTTGGCGACACCCTGCGTGAGCGTGGCGGGCTGGCCCCCCTGTTTGGCAGTGCCATCATGGCAGTAGGTTGGTTGGGCTGGTTGGTGGGGCAGGCGCTTCAAGCTGCGGTGTCGCGCCAGCGTGAATATTTGGCCGATGCCCGTGCGGTGCAGTGGACGCGCAGCCAGCAAGGCTTGGGCGGTGTGCTGCGCAAGGTGCTGGCACAGCGGCAAGCGGCCCAAGCCAATCGGCATGGTCGTACCGGTTTAGAGCATCCTAGCGTGCAGCCTATGCTGCTGGTCGATGTGGCCGGTGGCGGGGTGTGGGCGCGTTGGTTGGATAGCCATCCACCGTTGCTCGAACGTGTACAGCGCATTTATGGCCGTCCCATGCCACCGCTGCCACTGGTACGTGTCGAGATGCCCCCCGACCCCCAGCCGCCCAAGCCAGTGCTGCAACCTGGCCCCGACTCTCTGGCGGCACAGGTCGATCCGTTTGCGCGCTACCTGTAGCTGGTGGGTCTACGGGCTTTCATTTGCAGAGGCAGTTTGGGCATGCCCTGCTGGCACCAGCAGCACCAACAAAGCGCCAGCCCCCCCCTGCACTGGGCGTGCTTGGACAAAGGCCAGCACTTCTTTTTTTTGTACCAACCAGCCTTGTACCCGGCCTTTGAGCACCGGGCTTTTGCCTGGGGAGCCTAGACCTTTGCCGTGGATGACACGCAGGCAGCGCAAGCCATTGCGGTGTGCTTGGCGTATGAATTCACCCAGCGCCTCGCGGGCCTCGTCGGTGCGCAGGCCATGCAAATCTAGCTGGCGCTGAATGCTCCAATGCCCTGCGCGCAGGCGGCGCGTGATCTCGACACCAATGCCTGGGCGGCGAAAACTGAGCTGGTCATCGGTATCGAGCAGGGTGCTGACATCCAAGTCGTCACTGATCGACTCTTGCAGCACGCGTTCCTCATCTAGCCACAGTTGCAGCGGCAGTGGTTCGGGGGGGGGCTGTTGGAGGTGAACGTGGTTGCGCTGGTGCAGTGGTGTGACTGGCCCCACAGCCCGGCTGAACCACTGGCGTTCGGCCTCTTGGCGGGCAGCGGCTTCGCGGCGCTTTTGTGCCTCGGCTTGCGTTTGGGCTTGGGCCTCGCGCCATTGCTGTGCCACTTGGCCCAGTTCGTGCAGGCCATCAAGGCGTGTGCTGGCTGGGCGTGGTGCTGGGGCGCGCTTGTTGCGTGGAGGCCGTGCAGAGGTGGATGCTGCCACGCGCACATTGGACGTGCCAGCGCCTGACGGGCGCACTGACCGTGCCAACAAGGTGGCCGTATGGGTTAGGGCACGGCGGGCTGCCCTGGCAGGGCGGGGCGCAGGGGGGGCCGCTGGTGCTGTGGGGGGTGTAGGCTGGGCTGGGGGCTGGCGCACAGCCTCTAGGGCGTGCGCCAGTGCCGAGCGCAAGGTGCCTGGGTCGTTGCGGCTCATGGCTTTTTGAAGTGGGGCACAGGCCGCAAGAGCGAGGCTGGCAGCAGGAGCAGAGGGGGCAGGCGGTGCATTGTGGCGTTATTTTCCGGCATCCTCTGTGGTGGGGTTGCGAGGGGTGGGCATGGGCTTGTGCATATTGGGGGCAGAAGATGGCAACACCCCCGCATAGAGCGTGTGCAGGCGCATGATCACGGGGTCGTGGGGGTGCAGACCCTGTAGGCGTTGGAGCTCGTGGCGCAGTCGTTCGTGCGCCCCCAGATCCCACAGCCCGGCCAGAAAATAGACCTCGGGGTTGTGGTCATCGGCGGCGGTGTTGTGGCGTAAGGACTGGTAGTTTTCTTCCAGTGTTGCCAGATTGGTGGACGAGGCACCAGTCGATGTCTCGGGGGCCAAGGTGCTCACGGGTGGGGTGGGCGGCTCTTGGCCGGGAGGAGGCGCAGAAGAGGGCAGACGCCGCAGCCGCACCCCCCCGATGCGGGCTGTGCTGTCACTGCGCGGAGTGCGGGCCATTTGCTGGGTGATAGCCAGTGGGAGTTGGCGTGTTTCGCGCCGTGGTTGGCCCCGAACAATGCTGCTCTCGGTGCTATTGATGCGCAGTACGCCAGCATCTTGCCAATCTTCTTGCAAACCGCTGCGGGCATACAACAGCCGGATGTGGGCGCCGGGGGCCAGCCGGACGCGGTCGCCCTCTAGCAGCCGGATCAGGGGCTCTATGCTTTGGGCCTTGTCGGGGAGTTCTAGCACCACATCCCCTTGTATGCGCAAAACCATTGCTGAGGAGGGCTGTCCCCATGCCAGACTGCAGAGCACCATGCTGCTCCCCCAGATGACCCAGTGCTGCCATTGTTTCATGCTGCTTCCTCCATTGCGATGATTTCAAAAACCTCTGTCGGGTGGATGCGGCCCCGCACGGTGATGCTGTCACTGCGGCCCAAGACAAAACCGGGGCCAGCGGCATGCAGGGTGTCTTGGCTGGCCAGAATCACGCAGCCTAGCGCCTTTGTCATGCCTTCAAGCCGTGAGGCAATGTTGACTGTATCGCCAATGGCGGTGTATTCCATCCGCTGTGCGGTGCCGATGTTGCCTGAAATCGCCAGCCCCGTGTGTACACCCACGCCAATCCGAAATGCGGGTAGATTTCTGCCCGGAAAACGCTGTTGCATCCATTGCCCGAAGTGCTCAGCCACGGTGCGCAGGTGCAGAGCCGCAGTCAGGGCGCGGTGGGCGTGGTCGGGATTTTTGAGTGGGGCACCAAATTCGGCCATGATGGCATCGCCAATAAATTTGTCTATGCATGCACCTTGTTCCGTCAGCACAGTGCAGGCCGCAGAAAAATAATGGTTGAGCATCTCCACCACTTCTTCTGGGGTCAGCTGCTCGCTGATCGTGGTGAAGTTGCGGATATCGGTAAACAGCACCGTCATCTCGCAGCATTCGCCACCCAGTTGTGGCATACGGTCGGAGTGAATCAGCGCCTCTACCACCCGAGGTTCTAGGTAGCGCGAGAACATCAGCCGGATGCGTTGGCGCTCGCGTTCGCCATGTGTGAAGCGCCAAGCGTAAATGCCCATGAAGCAAAACAGTGCTGTCAGTTGTATGTGGCTGGTCGAGAGCAGTAGATTGCGCTCCAGTGCGGCATAACCTAATCCACCGGCCAATACCCAGAGCAGCCCACACAGCAACAGCCCCCGCCATAGCCGCTGGTGCCACCAAAAGAGGCCCGCAGGCAGACAGAGCAGCAAGGCCAGACCCATGCGCGTGTGGTCTGGGGTGGCATTGAGCCAGTGCCCTTGCAGGAGCGCCTCGACGGTCTGGGCCTGAATCTCCATACCCAACATCAGGGGGGCGTTGCCCAAGCCGCGGCCATAGGGGGTGATGTGTACATCGTTCATGCCGCCATAGCTGGCCCCCAAAATCACCACTTTGCCGCGCAGAGCCTGCACTTGGGGCTGTGCTAGGGCATCGGGCCGCAGCAGATCCAGCATGGGGATGGCTGGTACGCTGCCAGGAGGGCCAGCATAGGCCAGACGCAGGCGCTCATCTATAGACACCGTGCGTCCGGCAAACTCCCATGTGGGCCCCTGCACGGGCTGCCCGCTGGCGTGCAGGGCCAACAAAAAGGGCAAGGAGCGCAACCGCAACGCAGAAGAGGGGTCGGGGTGCGGCACGGCAGGGGAATAGGCCCGTAGCACGCCATCGGCATCGGCTTGCAGATCGGCAGCCCCGACAAAGCGGGCAATGTCCCAATCGGGCAGTGCAGCGAGGTAGTCGCTGGCAGGCAGCAAAAGGTCGCCGGGGGGCTGCATGCCAGCCACCACTACCCGGCCTGTAGCCAGAGCTTGGCGCAGGGGTTGGTCAAACTGGCGTGCTGCCAGAGTAGGAACCCCGCCGAGTTTGGCTAGCCATTGCTCTGGACTGCTGCTCAGTACCAAATCCAGACCCACCACGGTGGCCCCAGCGGCTTGTAGGGTCTGAATTGCTTGGGCGTAATGTGGCCCCCAAAACACCAGCGGTTCATCGGGGTACTGTGCCAGAGTGGCTTCGTCCAGCTTCACCAGCGCCACCCGCTCTACCGTGTGGCGCTGTCCGGCCAATCGGAACCAGCCGTCGCTGTACCACTGGTCTATGCCCTCCAGGGCACCTTGTCGCCAGAGGGTTTCGGTCAATGCTAGGGCGATGATGGCGATGAAGGCAGCACGCCCCCCCCAACTGCGCAGGTTTTGCAGCCACTGCCATAGTGGGAAGGAGGGGCTAGAAGAAGTCATAGCTCCAATGCAGGTGAATGCCCCGGTGTTGCCAGCTGTGGCCTGCGCTGCGCTCGCCGTGCAAGGGTTGGCCCACGGCCAAGTCCAGCCGCATGCCTTGCCAGCGCAGGCGGGTAGCCAAGCCCACGGAGGCAATGCGGGTGCTGGCCTCGCCTTGGTTGTGGCCCTGACCCATGTCGTAAAACGGAATCAGAGACCATTGCAGGTCTTGCCCAGTACCTTGCAGCAGTGGCACATCCAACTCTAGATTCAAGATCTGGCCTTGGTCACGCACCAGCTGGTTTTCTAGAAAGCCGCGCACGCTGTTGGCGCCGCCAATGGCCAAGCGATCTAGTGCCAGCAGACGCTGGCGGCTTCTTTGCACCGTGGCACGAACGACCCATTGCGTGCCGTTGTCGAGCAACTTGCGGGCATATTGACCTTGCAATAGCCACAGGTGGGCTTGCTGATCGGCAGCAACAGGCCCACCCGCAGGCCAGCCAGTTTGGGCTTGTAGATTGTTGTGTTGGCGTTGTAGTGTGGCGCGCAAGGTCAGAGCTTGGTGCTCAGTGCGGTAGCTGTATTCTTGCCACAAACGCCAGCCGGTGATGCGGGTCTGGCCTTGTGATTCGCCCGGCACCAAAGAGAAGGGGGTGCCAGCCAGCCAAGTGCGGTGGCTGCGCCAGCCGTAATGCACGCCCACAGCCCACTGGTGCTGCAAGCTTTGGTGCAGCACCTGCTCCAGCCCCAGTTCTTGCTGTTGCAACTGGCTGCTGAAGTCCAGCGCCCGTATCGGTTCTTCCACCACCGCCGATTGCCCATAGTTGCCTTGCCATGACACAGCGGTGCGCGCGCCCAGTGGTAGCTTCCAGTGCCATTGGCTGCGCAGCCCACCCTGTGCAGGGGTGGCTTGTTGCAGGCTGGCATAGAGCGCATCACCGTGCCCGCTCAGATTACGCACCCAGCCCGATAGCTCCAGCGCCTGCGTGCCAATGGAGGGGGGGCGGTGGTTGTGGGTGGCTACCGTGAGCTGGTAAGGGCGTGCGCGTTGCACCTCAATGTCTAGCACCGCTTGGCCCAGGGTCTCACCGGGGCGTAACCGGGCCTGCATTTGTGCAAACAGGGGGTCATCCAGCAGCCGTTGAAAGCGTGCGCGCAGGGTGTCGAGGTGCAGCACTTCTCCGGGCTGCGGGGCCAGCCGTTGTGCAATGTATTGCGGGCGCAGGTTTTGGAGGCCGTGCGATTGAATGGCACCGAGTTGGCCCTCCATCAGTTGCAGCGTCAGTATGGGGCCAGTCAATGCTGGACTGGCAAAAACCGCCCCCGAATTGACATAGCCTTGGCGCACATAGTGCTGCGTGATGGTGCGGCGCAGGCTCTCCAGATCGGCCTCATCCAGTGGGCGGTGCAGATAAGGTGCGGCCAGTTGCTCTAGGGTGGGGGTATCGACCACCGTATTGCCAACAAAGGCCACCCGTTCTAGGCGTATGGTGGTGGGTGCTGCGGCCCTGTGGGCGGGCGCTGGTAATTCAGGCAGCACAAAGGGCGCTGCACCAGCCGCCCATGCGGGCAGTGCAGTGCCAGTTGCTAGGCTCAGCGCACAGATACAGCCGAGAGTTGCACGGTAGGCAATAGCAGGGGAGGTGATCAGGGGCGAGGGCATGGATCGGCTTTCACACGGTCTGGCTCGGCCCATGCAGCTGTGGGCAGCAGGCCTAACCAGCCATAGTGGGCCACGGGATAGTGGCCTCGGCCCGCCACAGCCAACGTGCTGCCGTTGCGGGTATCGCAGGGGTTGTGTCCTAGCCGGGCGCTGTCAAGCAAAGGAGCGCCTAGCCCTTGCAGGGCGCTGCTCAGGTCTAGGGCCGGTACGGTGATGTTGACGTGGCCGTTGATGCCTGTGGGGGCCGCCGCTTGAATGACATTGAAGCCAAACAGCCCTGGCACCAATGCATAGGGGGTATTGCCACCCAGCCACAGCGCCCCAGCACTGGGCAGCAGTGTTTGCACATCGACCTGCACCCGTCCACCACTGGCATGACGGGCGGCAGTATTGGCCTGAATGGCCCCTGTGTGGAGCGCCAGGGCTTGGCTACGCACAGCAATATCACCGCCATTGCCCAATGCGCCCAGCACAGACGTCGTAATTTGGCTGTTGTGCAGGCCCAACCGTTGACCGCCCAGCAGTTGGATGGCCCCACCATTGCCTAAAGAGGCTGATGTGGTGATCTGGCTATTGTCCAATTGCAAGCGATCTTTAAAAGACACGCTCAGGTTACTGGCATCTACATTGCCACTGGCCGCCGCAGTTATTTGGCTGTCGGTCAGTTGCACGACGGGGGCACGGATGTGCAGTGCGCTAGGCACAATCTGTGTGGGGTTGACCACAGTGGCATCGTTGCGGATAGAGATGCTGCTGCCGTTGGTCAGGGTGAGGTGTTGATGGGCTTGCAGATCCAGCGTGCCGGTTTGCCCAGAAGAATGGGCTTTGGCAATTCCCAGTATGCGGCTGTCTACACCGTCCATGCGGATTTCTGTGGCAGACACAGCCACCGCACCGGCGGCGCCTGCGGTTGCGGTGCTGGAGGAGATAACGCCGCCGCCCAGCAACTCCAGTGCGCCAGCCACCGCCACTTGCACGGTGCCAGCATGGCCGCTGCCCGAGACGGTATCACTGGAAATGACGGCAAATTGATCATCGCCTCCAGCTATCCGCAAATTTCCTGCAGCCACACGCACATCGCCTGCGGCGCCGTCGCCCAACGTGGTGGTGGATATGACACCGCCGTTATGGATGGTCATGGTGTCACGCACCTGCACCTGCACCGATCCTGCCTGTCCGGTGCTGCCGGGGCCCGTACCACTGTAGATCATGGCAGCGGCGGCATGGGCGCCATCTACCGAGAGCGAACCAGCTTTGATCTGTACCGTTCCCGCATGGCCCGCTCCCAAGGTGGCGCTGCCCACAAAACCACCATTGCTCACTGTCAATTGGTCACGAATATCGAGCTGTACATCGCCGCCATTTCCCGTCCCTTGGGTGTTGGAGGACACCATGCTGCCATCGCTCACGGCCATAGCACCACCCACCTGCACTTGGACTGATCCAGCAGGGCCGGTGCTGCCTAGCCATGAATCGCTCAGAATGGCACTTCCTTGCTCCATAGACAGCGAACCGGCCTGGACTTGTACCGTCCCGGCCTTGCCCGACCCTAAGGTGACGCTGCTGATCAAGCCCCCATTGCGCAGTGCCAGTTGCTCCTCAACGTGGAGATGCACATCGCCGCCCCGTCCGGCTCCTTGGGTGTTGGAGGACACCATGCTGCCATCGCTCACCGTCATGGCACCACGCACTTGCACCTGAACAGTGCCTGCATTGCCGCTGCCATCACTGGTGTCGCTGGAGATGAAACTTTTTGCATTGCCTCCCTCCATAGAGAGGGAACCAGCCTCGACTTGCACCGTCCCCGCATGGCCCGACCCTAAAGTGACGCTGCTGATAAAGCCGCCATTGCGCAATGCCAACCGCTCCCCAACGTGCAGGCGCACATCGCCGCCGCTGCCAGTCCCTTGGGTGTTGGAGGACACCATGCTGTTGTTGCTCACCGTCATCGTGTCATGTACCTGCACCTGCACGGAGCCAGCCCGACCGGTGCTGCCGGGGAAGGAGTCACTCAAGATCGTGCTGAGCTGATCCATCGATAGCGACCCCGCATCAATCTGCACCGACCCAGTATCCCCAGCGGTGAAGGTGCTGGAGGCAATGGCACCATGGCGCAGTTGCAGCGGCCCCGCCACATGAACCCTGACATGACCCGTGTTGCCCGTGGCCGAGTAGCCGCTAAGACCGCTGATGTCTGTGATGGCTGTTATATACCGGTCGGTATCCATGCGATCAATGAACTGGCTCAGGCCTGCGAGGTCGGGAATGCCGGTCACGGCGAGGCTGGTAATGCCCGTCACCGTCCCTGGATCTGGCCCATCAATTGACAAGGCCGCCGCTTCAATAGTGGTGTCGCCTGCTTGCGCTGGGCTGCTGGTGTAGCTGATGATTTTGCTGCCCCGCAACACCGACAGTTTTCCAGCCGCCGATACACGGATTGCGCCGCCTTCACTGCTGGACAGCAGTGAACCATCCAGCGTTATATCGTTCCCCACCACGCTCAAAGGCTGGCCGGTAGCAGGGTGCAGCATGGTTCCTTGGCCGATATGCACTGGCCCGCGCCCTGGCCCCAGAAAGCCAAAATCTACCGGGTCGGCGCTAGAGAATACGCTGGTGCTGCCAGCCGTGTGGGCCAGCCAAACACCCTCAGGAAAGCGCAGGCCATCGGCAGTGCTGATATGGAGTGCACCGGGCACATCGACCGTCGCCCCATGGCCAAAAACAATTCCGGCAGGATTGAGAAAATAAAAAGCCGGGGTGCCACTGTGGGCCCGCAGTGCCAGCGTGCCATGAATCTGAGACATACTGCCCCCCGTGACCCGGCTGATGACATTGCGAATGCCATCGCTGTGGGTAAGAAAGGTAGCCGATTCATCGCTGCCGATGTTGAATTGCCCAAAGCTGTGAAACAGGTTGTGGCCCACCCGTTTGCCCAGCAGCTCGGGCAATACATAGGCTGGGCCTTGCAGGGTTTGTGGTGTTTGCCCTAGGCTGGCATCGGTGCGAATCTGGGCTGTGGCGTCAAGGCCGGTGCAGGCCAGCAGTGCAGCCCAGAGCAGTACCGTCAGGGGAGGTTGCCAGTGCATCACAGCCAGTTTCCTATCAAGATGAACGGTGCCCAAAAGAAGGGGTGGGCCATGTCGTGGCTGTATAACAGCTGCAATTGCGCTTGGCGCAAGGCTTGGGCCTTGCTCAGGCGCCCTTGGGCCAGCCCGGTGTAAAACTGCTCCATCACGGCCTTGGCTGCCAGATCGGCAATAGGCCACAAAGTGCCCAGCACACTTTGGGCGTGGGCTTTGATGGCCACGCCCGAGAGGCCCAGGGGGGCGCGTTCGTTGCCTTGGGCCGTTTGGCAGGCCGACAGGGTGAGCAACTCAATGGGTTGGCGTTGCAAAGCCTCACTTTCTAGCAGGGTCTGGAACTGGGGCAGGCGCAGCAAGTCATCGTAGGCCATGATGAAGCTGGTGGCCGCACTGTCGCCAAAGACCCCGTGCGAGGCAATATGCACAATGCGGTATTGGCCGCTGGCCGTTTCTCGTTGAAACTGCCCTACGGTAAAACCGGCATCGAGCAAGGCGGTGCCAGGCAGCAACTGGTGCAAGGCTTGTATTTCGTCGCGCACGCCCGGCAGGGCCAAGCTGTCTTGCCACTGGGCCAGTGTGGGTGCTTGTGCTGTACGCACCTGTTGCCAGGTGCGGGTGGTGGTGTGCTGGGCCAACCCCCGATGGACAACTGTGGGGGGGGCTGGAGGCGCACGCCAGCTTTGGGCCATTTTCTCAACCGCAGGGCCGGGCAGAGCCACGCCTGTCACGAGGGCACGGGCTTGGGTTTGGGGGGGGGCCAAGCTGGTCAGTCCCATGCTGGTCACGACCGAAATAGCCCACTGCTCTATGGCGTAGTGTTGTCCATTGTGCAGTGCCGCCACCGGAATCAGTCGCAAGGTGCTGTCGGGCACCACGACCAGGTGGTCAATGCCTTGCTCAGACAACACAGCCTCCACTGGGCGCAGCAGCCAGTCGTAGAGTTGCTGTGCCGCAGGCAGGTAGGGCTCATCGCCTAGACGCAGGGTGTCGGCCCATGTGCGCACATGGCTGCGCAACAGTGGCCCGGCCACGGGGGAGGTGCGCCTCACGACACCCGTGGGGGTTTGCAAGAGCAACTCTAGCCGGTCGGCCAAAATGACAGGGTAGAGCACGCCCGTGCCAGCGGGCAACAGCGGTTTGCCCGACCGCACCTCCCATGCACAGCGGTCTCCCAAAAAATCTTGCAATTGCGCTTGGTGCAATTGCTCCATCGCCTCTATCGCAGTGTGGAGGGCAGCCTCTCTGTGGGGGCTGGGCTGTTCGTGGGTTGTGTGCAACAGCAGATCGACATAGCCTAGATACAGAGGCTCGATCAGGACACGGAATGATGATTGCCCATCGCTGGTTTCTAGCGGCAAGTCTTGGCGTGTGGCTTCCAATTGCTCTACCGCCCGCGCATAGGCGGCCAGTGCAGCACCCGGCTGCCCTTGCGCTTGTTGCAGGCGGCCTTGCCGCCACTCCAGTGCCACCAGCAGGTCGGCCCGATCTTGCAGAGCCAGACGGTGCGCCAACAGCAGCCCTTCTTGCGTCAGTTGCAGGGCTTCAGGCCTGCGCGCATGGTCTTCATACAGTTGTGCCAAGGCATCCAGTGTTTGTACATGCAGGCGGCCATCTTGAGCCGCCATTGCCAAGCTGCGGGCGCGCTCCAGATGGTGGTAGGCCAGCGCCAAAGACGCGGGGCCGATTTGCCGAGCCTGTTGCCCCAGATCAAGGTGATAGCGTGCCAGTGCAGGGTTGGGTAAGGCTTGCTCTAGCCGCTGAGCAATCGGCTCTAGGTGGGCGAGTTTGTCTTTGGCTGGGGCCAGCCTTGCCAAAGCCAAGCGTGCGCTCAGCCAGAGCGGCAACGGTGCATCCGCTACCATGCCCAGTGCCTCTGTGTAGTAACGGGCCGCCGTGTCGGGCTGTTGGCTGAGGGCGGCCAGACTGCCCAGTTGCATGGCCCACAGAGACCGTTCTGCCCCAACGGGGGCCGAGCAGTAGGCCGATTGCAGCAGTGGCTCGGCCTGTGCATAGTGGCGCCGCTGCAGCAGGGCTGCTCCGCGCTGTCCGGCGGCAGTTGCATCGCTGGTGTGCTGCATGGCCTGGGGGGGCGTTGGGCAGTAGGGGGCGGTGGCTGGGGGGGCGGCAGCGGCCACTCCACTGGCGGCTGCTGCCAGGAGCAGGGCCACTGTCAGCCAACTGCGCAATCGTGCAAATGCCATGACTTGAACCTCGCTTGGTGCAGAGCGGTAAGGGTGGCTCAGATTAACCCCTTTTCTGCCATAGATAAAGCAGCCCCCGGTGCTACGATCACATGGTCTAGCACGCGCACGTCCACCATGCCCAAAGCTGTTTTGAGCGTTTGCGTCAGGGCACTGTCGGCGTTGCTGGGCTGCACATGGCCGCTGGGATGGTTGTGCGCCAGCACCACGGCAGCAGCCCGGTGGTGCAAGGCCCGCAGCAGCACCTCGCGTGGATAGACGCTGGTTTGCGTCAACGTGCCCCGAAACATCTCCTCCAACGCCAGCAGCCGGTGTTGGGCATCCAAAAACAGCACAGCAAACACTTCATGGCCCTTGTAGGCCAAATGCAGTTGCAGGTAGTGTTTGACTGCTTCGGGTGAATCAAATACCTCACCTTGCTGCAACTGTTGTGCCAGGGCACGCCGGGCCAACTCTAGCACCGCCACCAGTTCGGCCCGTTTGGCCGGCCCTAGCCCTTTGATGCGTTCCAAATCTGTGGCACTTGTGTGCAACAGCCCCCCAATGCCGCCAAAGCCACCTTGTCGTTGGCCGGTCGTGGCATCGGTGCTGGGTGGGGCCAGCAGTTCTTGTGCCATTTGCAGCACGTTTTTGCCAACAATGCCTGTGCGCAGCAAAATTGCCAGCAATTCCGCATCGGCCAGTGCTGCTGGGCCACGGGAGAGCAGCTTCTCGCGTGGCAGCATATCGGCAGGAAGGTCTTTGAAGGACATGGTGCTGGGGCCAGAGGCAAACGTAAAATGCGGTCAGTTTATAGAGGCTACCAATGGCAACCGTTCAACCGGGTTCGTTTCTGACCCTGCATTACCGTCTGGCGGGTCCCGCTGGCGACATCATCAACACCTTTGCCGACAAGCCCGCCACGCTCACGCTGGGCAGCGGTGAGCTCTCGCCGGCGGTAGAGGAGCGTCTGTTGGGCCTAGAAGAGGGCCAACGTGCCACCTTTGAGCTGGCTGCGGGCGAGGCTTTCGGCCAACACAACCCCGATATGCAGCAATGGGTAGCACGTAAGCTGCTCAATGATTTGGGCGACCCCGACGAACGCTATGCCGTGGGCGAAGTGGTGGAGTTTGCCACCCCTGATGGCATGGCTACCTATGCGGGTGTGGTGGTGCAGGTGGGCAATGCCGACAGCCCAGATGCCATCTTGGTGGACTTTAACCACCCGCTGGCAGGCCAGCCCGTGACTTTTGAAGCGTATGTGATTGGTGCCTTGTGAGCCAGCTGCAAGAAATCTTGCTCGCCGAGCCGCGCGGGTTTTGCGCCGGAGTAGACCGAGCCATTGAGATTGTGGAGCGGGCACTGCAAAAATTTGGCGCTCCCATCCATGTACGCCACGAAATCGTACACAACACCTATGTGGTCAATGACCTCAAGGCCAAGGGCGCCATCTTCATTGAAGAGTTGGCCGAGGTGCCGCCCGGCGCCACACTGGTGTTTAGCGCCCACGGTGTAAGCAAGGCGGTACAAAACGAGGCCCAAGCGCGTGGCTTTCGCATTTTTGATGCCACCTGCCCATTGGTGAGCAAAGTGCATGTGGAGGTAGCCAAGCTGGCGCAAGAAGGCTACGAGTTCATCATGATTGGGCACAAAGGCCACCCCGAGGTGGAAGGCACTATGGGCCAGTTGGATCACGGTATCCATCTGGTAGAAGATGTGGCCGATGTAGCCCGCGTGCAGCCCGCCCAGACCGAGCGGTTGGCTGTTGTCACACAAACCACGCTCAGTGTGGATGATGCTGCCGAGATTACCGCTGCCGTGCGGGCACGTTTTCCCAGTGTACGTGAGCCTAAGCAACAAGACATTTGCTACGCTACGCAAAACCGCCAAGACGCCGTCAAGGTGCTCAGTGCCCAAGTCGATTTGTTGATTGTCGTGGGCAGCCCCACCAGCTCCAATAGCAACCGCCTGCGCGAGTTGGCCGTGAAGTTGGGCACGCCAGCCTACATGGTCGATAGTGCGGCTGAACTGCTCCCGCAGTGGTTTGAAGGCGTGACCCGTGTTGGCCTGACGGCAGGCGCTTCCGCCCCTGAGATTTTGGTGAGCCAAGTCATAGACCGTATCAAGGCGCTGGGTGCCGTATCCGTGCGCACGGTGCCAGGCATGGAAGAGACCATCAAGTTCCCGCTGCCCAAGGGGCTGAAAATCGAGACGGTAGTGGATTGACATCCTCCCCGCCGCGAGAATGTTGCGTGCTGCATTCACATCGCGGTCGTGTTCCGCTGCGCAGTCGCAGGGTTTTGGTGCAGTCCATGATGTAGATTATGGATTGCTAATCCCTGCTCTCAACCCCGGACTGAACTCCGGGGCTTCCCGCGCACCGGGTGATCTGGGGAGCCTGCTCTTAAGAGAGCGGCTGGGGCTTGGAAGCAATGGTCTGTGGTTTGCCTTTTGTCATCCGTGTGGCCTAGGCTAGGCTCTGACGGCTACTACCGCAGACGCCGTAGCCAGTTCTAACTCCATAAGTCCAGTGGTGGGTCTGCGGCAATGGCACGCAACAAATCAGTGCGTGAGACAAAACCTTTCAGCTCACCACTGTCGTCTGTCACTGGCAGGCCGGGCAAACCCGTCTCGAGCAACACCCCAGCCAAGCGGCGCAGTTCGGTATCTTCTGACACCGTAGGCACTGGGCTGACCATCACTTCGGCCACAGGCCGACGGGCGCTGGCGAGCCGTTCTGCCGCTTGGTCATTGGGGGGCAACAGGTCTGGTGGCCCCATGTCGGTGCGCAGCAGCAGCCCCACCACCCGGCCCACACTATTGAGTACGGGTGCCTGACCCACTTGGTAGCGGGTAAACATTTGCCATGCTTCATGCACCCGGGCCGACAATGGCACTGTCAGGGCACCACGCGTCATCACGTCACGCACCAGTGTCAGGGGTTGACGCGGGGGAGATTGCCCGCTGCTGCGGGTATAGGCACTCACAGCATCCTGTGCCCGCAGTGTGCGCGCAGGGGCTGTGGTAGTGGGGGCAGGCAGTGGCAGGGGGGCTGCTTCTTCACCATGCAGGCCTGCGGCACGGGTGCGCAATGCCAAGGGACGACGAACACCACGCACAGGCGAAATCTTCGCCAGGTTTTCTGGGCCGCCCCGGTACATCTGCCCCGAAGGGCCAAAGACAAAGAACATACGCAGCACTCCTGATGGCCGATGTGGATGACGATGTTATCGATACTGCCGCCTAAAATCGGACTATGCTAGACATCCTCCTCCTTCGCAAAGACCTTGCTTCGGCCATTGCCCGGCTCGAAACCCGCAAAACCCCCCAAGCCTTCCTCAACGTCGAGGCCTTCCAAGCCTTAGATGCCGAGCGAAAAACCCTGCAAACCCGCACCGAGGAGTTGCAGGCCCAGCGCAACCAACTCTCTAAACAGATTGGTATGCTGATGGGCAAGGGCGACAAAGACGGTGCCGAAGCCGCCAAAGCCCAAGTAGCGGCATTCAAAACCGAACTGGAGCAATCCGCCACCCGTTTGGAGCAGATACAGGCCGAACTGCAAACCTTGCTGTTGGCCGTGCCCAACCTTCCGCACGAGAGCGTGCCTGTGGGCAGTGATGAAACCGGTAATGTCGAAGTGCGCCGCTGGGGCACGCCGCGCAGTTTTGACTTTGACGTCAAAGACCATGTTGATGTGGGCACCCCGCTGGGGCTGGACTTTGATATGGGCGTCAAACTGTCTGGCTCACGCTTTACGGTGATGAAGGGTGGTATTGCGCGTCTGCACCGCGCGTTGGCCCAGTTCATGCTGGACGTGCAAACGCAAGAACATGGCTATACAGAATGCTATGTGCCCTATGCCGTCAATGCCGACTCGCTCAAGGGCACTGGTCAGTTGCCCAAGTTTGAGGGCGATCTGTTTGCGGCCAAAAAGGGAGGCCAAGATGGCGAGCCGGTGCCAGACAATGCCGCGCTCTACCTGATCCCGACCAGCGAAGTGCCCCTGACCAACTTTGTTCGCGATGTGGTGCTGCAAGAAGCTGAACTGCCGATCAAGTTGACAGCGCACACCCCTTGTTTCCGTTCTGAAGCTGGTAGCTATGGCCGCGACACACGCGGCATGATCCGCCAGCACCAGTTTGACAAGGTAGAGATGGTGCAGATTGTGCATCCCGAGCAAAGCTATGCGGCGCTCGAAGAAATGACCGGCCATGCGGAGGCCGTTTTGCAAAAGTTGGGCCTGCCCTACCGCGTCATGAGCTTGTGCAGTGGTGATATGGGCTTTGGTGCGTCCAAAACCTACGATTTGGAAGTTTGGTTGCCCGCCCAAGGCACCTACCGTGAGATCAGCTCTGTCAGCAACTGCGAGGCCTTCCAAGCGCGCCGCCTGCAAGCGCGGTTTAAAAACACCCAAGGCAAAAACGAACTGGTACACACCCTGAACGGCTCAGGCTTGGCCGTGGGCCGTTGCCTCGTGGCCGTGTTAGAAAACTACCAGAACCAAGATGGCAGCGTAACGGTGCCTGAGGCACTGCGCCCTTATCTTGGTGGGTTGGAACATCTTATCCCCTAAAGCTTTTTAGTTTCTGGTTGATGTAGAAGATGTTAAAAAATGTAGGGAAATTGACATAAATGTTGCAGGGTCGGTAGGGCTATGGCCCAATCAGGGGCTGGATTACTTTTCCAGCCCCTTATGTCTCGTCCTCTGTCTTCTTCTACAAACGCCCCTTCGGCTGATCAAAGTGCGGGCTTTTTTGCGCACCACGGTGTCTGGTCGTTGGGGATACGGTTGTTCCGGCAGTTGCGCTTTGGTGCCAAAGCGGCCATTGTGAGCAGCTTGTTTTTGTTGGCTACGCTCGTGGGGGTGGTGCTGTATTTGAGTGCAGCCCAGCAAGGCATTGAGCGTTTGCGCAAAGAGCAGGCCGGGGTGTCGATTGTGGAACGGCTGGCGCCCGTACTGCACGCGCTCACCGATTTGCGCAATGCCAGCCGCGCTCAAGGGGCGGGTTATGTGGCGGCTACGCCACTGTTGCAGCAGGCACACCAAGCCTTGCACCAAGCCGAGGCTGACTTGCGTTTGGTAGAGGGCGACCATATCGACCGCTTGGGTTTGGGCCAAGAAGCCGAGCAGTTGCACCAAGTGCTGGATGCCCTGCCAACACAGGCCGATATCAAGGCCATTGAAGCGGCATTACACAAAACGGTAGAGTACGATAACCTCATTGCAGCCCGCTCGGGCATGATTTTGGATGCCGATGCTGCCGACCTCCAGTTGCTGATGGCCTATACCCGTGAAGTGCCGTTCTTGGCCGAGGCAGTGGGGCAAATGCGCAGTTGGGGCACCGTGGCGCTGGTGGGGCAGTTGCAGAATCTGGCCGCCATGCAGCGGGTGTTTGGCTGGAGTGCGCGGGCACAAAAGCATGTGGCCGAAAGCCAAGCGTGGCTCAAAGGCGCCATCAAGGCAGCCCCTGCTTTAGACAAGCAACTAGACCTTGCCGTGCTGGAGCGTGCCCAAGCCTATGTGGGCCAGGCCGATAAAGTGTTTGCCAAGGCCGACCCCGCCTTGGTGGGGGATGTGGATGGCTGGTGGCGTCAGGGCAGCCAGTTGGTGGCTGATTTGTACGTTGTCCAAGCCAAAGCCATGCAGGTGGTACACCAACGGCTGGAGGCACGTTTGGTGGCTGCCGAGGCAGAGCGCAACTTGTCGATGGGCTTGATTCTGTTGGCTTTGGCCTTGGCTGGTTATTTTTTCTATAGTTTCTATTGCGTGATGGATGGTGGACTGAAAGAGACACGCCGCCACCTAGAGGCCATGAGCAGTGGTGACTTGACCACCCAACCCAACCCTTGGGGGGCTGACGATATTGCGGTGCTCATGCTGTCGATGCGCCAAATGCAAGATGCGCTGCGCTCTATTGTGGGTGACGTACGCATGGCCAGCGACGAGATTGTGGGCTCCAGTGCCGACATTGCCGAAGGCTCGGTGGATTTGTCGGCACGCACCGAGGCGGCAGCCAGTACCTTGGAAGAAACCGCACAGGCAATGGCCCAGATTTCTGGCACCATCCAAAACAGTGCCCAAAATGCAGAGCAAGCGGCCGCGATGGCGATGGACAACGCTACGGCAGCACATGAGGCTGGACAAATCATGCAGCGCATGGTGGCTACGATGGATGACATTGGCACCGCCTCCAGCAAGATCAATGACATCATCGGCACCATTGACGGCATTGCTTTTCAGACCAACATATTGGCGCTCAATGCAGCAGTCGAGGCCGCACGGGCTGGTGAGGCTGGACGGGGTTTTGCTGTAGTTGCTGCTGAGGTGCGTAATTTGGCCCAGCGCAGTGCTGCTGCCTCGCACGAAATCCGCCAACTCATCATTGACAGTGTGGGGCAAGCCCACAATGGCGTGCAGGTCGCCAACGAGGCCGGAGCCTCGATTGCCAAGGTGCGCGCCCATGCCGACCGAATTGGCCAGTTGATCAGCGATATTGCAACTGAGGCCCGTGCGGGCGCTCAGGGCATTCGACAGGTGGATGAGGCCACCAAGGCACTAGAGCACAGCACGCAGCAAAATGCGGCCTTGGTTGAACACACAGCGGCGGCTTCTACCACCCTGCGGGAGCAGGCCCACGCGTTGTCAGAGCGGGTAGCGCAGTTCCGCATGCTTTGAGGCGTGTGTCGGCAGGGGCTGGCGTGGGTTAGCCCAAGCGCGCTTGGTGCCGTGCAATTTGCGTCCGTACCTGTGCTGGTGCGGTGCCACCCAAGGTGTTGCGGGCGTTGAGCGAGCCATGCAGGCTCAGGCAGTCGTACACATCCTTCTCGATGGAGGGGTGAAAGCCTTGCAGCACCGTCAGGGGCAACTCAGACAAATCGCAGGCGTGGGTGGTGGCCGCCTTGACGGCATGGGCCACGGTTTCGTGGGCATCGCGGAAGGGCAGGCCTTTTTTCACCAAATAGTCGGCCAGGTCGGTGGCAGTGGCGTAGCCCTTCTTGGCGGCCTCTTGCATGGCTGGTGCATTGACGGTGATGCCGCCTTCTTTGGCCCCAGTGGTGGGGTTGACTTGGCCGCCCACCATCTCGGCAAAAATACGCAAAGTGTCTTTGAGCGTGTCTACCGTATCAAACAGCGGCTCTTTGTCTTCTTGGTTGTCTTTGTTGTAGGCCAGTGGCTGGCCTTTCATGAGCGTGATCAAACCCATCAGGTGGCCGACCACACGGCCCGTTTTGCCGCGTGCCAGTTCAGGCACATCGGGGTTTTTCTTCTGCGGCATGATGGAGCTGCCGGTGGTGAAGCGGTCGGCAATCTTGATAAAGCCAAAGTTCTGGCTCATCCAGATGATGAGTTCTTCACTCAAACGGCTGATGTGTACCATGCACAGGCTGGCAGCAGCGGTAAATTCAATCGCAAAGTCACGGTCGCTCACGGCGTCCAGGCTGTTTTGGCACACGCCTTCCATGCCCAAGCTGCGGGCTACGCGCTCCCGATCCAGTGGGTAGGTGGTGCCAGCCAATGCAGCACTGCCCAAGGGCAGCAGGTTGACGCGCTTGCGTACATCGGCCATGCGCTCGGCATCGCGGGCAAACATTTCTACATAGGCCAGCAGGTGGTGGGCAAAACTGACCGGCTGGGCCACTTGCAAATGGGTGAAGCCCGGCAAAATCACGTCGATGTTTTTGGCTGCCACTTCGACCAGCGCCTTTTGTAATTCGGTGAGCAGGCCGCCAATCAGGTCAATCTCACTGCGCAGCCACAGGCGCACATCGGTTGCCACTTGGTCGTTGCGGCTGCGGCCTGTGTGCAGGCGCTTGCCTGCATCGCCCACCAGTTGGGTCAGGCGGGCTTCAATGTTCAGGTGTACGTCTTCTAAATCCAGTTTCCATTCAAACTGACCCGACTCAATCTCTTGGCTGATTTGTGCCATGCCCCGCTCGATGGCGGCTTGGTCTTCTGGGGCGATGATGCCTTGGGCGGCCAGCATCTCGGCATGGGCCAAGCTGCCCGCAATATCGGCTTGCCACAGGCGCTTGTCAAAAAATACACTGGAGGTGTAACGCTTGACCAGATCGCTCATGGGCTCAGAAAACAAGGCTGACCAGGCTTGCGCTTTGGTGTCGAGCTGGTTGTGGGAGGGCTGCGTAGGTTGGCTGGTGGACATGGGAGGCAATAATCCGGTGAAACAGACACCCGGAACAGCCGGATGCCGCAATGCAGAAGACGCGAATTTTATCGACCCCGCTCTCTCAACCTGCTGCCAAAGCCACACATCCGCAGGGCCGGGTGGAGATTGGGCGCGTGCTGGTCTTTGATGCCTGCCATGCCGGTGTGGTGTTGCGGGCGGTGTTGTTTGTGGAAACCGTGGTGGGCGTGGGCGCTTTGTTTGGCAGTCAGAGTCCGCTCGAATGGTTGGCCCGGCTGGCGCTGCTCACGGGGGCTGTGCTGCCCGCCACATTGGCTTGGCTGGTCACGGCCTGTAGCCTGAAGCAGTGGCTTCAACGCTTGGGCCCGCCAGGGCAGTGGGCTGCCGGGGTGGTGCTGGGCGCACTGGCGGGTTTGTACGCCTGCGCCATGTTGGCATGGATGGAGGCGGCACAGCCTGCACCTTGGTTGGCTAGCGCCGCCAGTGGCGCCTTATTGGCCGCCATACTGATGGTTGCCTTGATGCTGCGGGCGCAGGCCCGTACGCCAGCGGCCACCACCGCCCGGCTGGCCGAGTTGCAGTCGCGCATCCGACCCCATTTTTTGTTCAATACCCTCAACAGTGCGATTGCCTTGGTGCGTGACGAACCGGCCAAGGCCGAGGCATTGCTGGAAGATTTGAGCGATTTATTTCGCAGCGCCTTGACCGAGCAGGGCGAGACCGTTACGTTGGAAGAGGAGATTACCTTGGCCCGGCGTTATCTGGCTATTGAGCAGGTGCGCTTCGGTCAGCGCCTGCAAGTGCAATGGCGCCTTGATCCCCGTGCCAGTGCAGCCCTGCTACCGCCCCTGTTGTTGCAGCCCTTGGTAGAAAACGCTGTCAAGCATGGCGTGGAGCCTTGCGCACGGGGAGGCAAATTGCGTGTTTGCACCCAACTGCGGGGCAGCCGGGTGGTGGTGCGTATTACCAACACCCTGCCAGTGGCAGAGGAGTCTGGCGGTGCTGTGGGGGCCAGGGGGCACGGCATGGCTCTGGCCAATGTGCGCGCGCGGTTGTTGTTGCTGCATGATGTGCAGTGTGATTTCAGGGCGGGCATGCACGGCGATGTGTATGAAGTGCGCATCACCCTGCCTGCCCCTGCTTCTGTTTAGCACCACCATGAATATTCTGATTGTTGACGATGAGCCGCTGGCCCGCAGCCGTTTACACACCCTGTTGGCCGATACAGGTAGCCACCAGCTGGCGCAGGCTGCCACCGCCCACGAGGCGTTGGCATTGCTGAGTGCGGCGGGCAGTGGACAGCCCTTTGATTTGTTGTTGTTAGACATCCATTTGCCCGGTCAAGATGGCTTGCAATTGGCGCGGCAATTGCACACCTTGGCCCATGCACCCGCGGTGGTGTTTGTCACGGCACATACCGAACATGCCCTGAACGCCTTTGAATTGGACGCCGTGGACTACCTGACCAAACCGGTGCGCCGCGAACGCTTGCAACAGGCGTTGGCTAAGGTGGGGCGGGTATTGGCTGCACCCCCTGCTGTGGGCCTAGAGCCTGCTGTGGGCGAGGTGCTGCTGATCCAAGATCGGGGCCGCACCGAACGTGTGCCCTTGGCCGAAGTGCTCTATTGCAAAGCAGAGCTGAAATACGTCACCGTGTGTACCGCCACGCACAGCTATGTACTCGATGGTGCCTTGAGTGAGCTGGAGAGCCGCTACGGTGCGCATTGGGTGCGTATCCATCGCAATGCACTGGTAGCCCGCCATGCCATCCGCGCCCTAGAAAAACACCGTGATTCACAAGATGGCGAAGTGTGGGCAGTGCGTTTGCATGGGTTAGCGCAGTGGCTCACAGTATCGCGGCGGCAGGTGCCAGTGGTGCGTGAAGCACTGATGGCTTAGGGCGTGTTATGAACTGCCAGCGGTAGCTAAGATCTGGCTCGCCGTTGGCCACATCAGCACCACAAACACCAGAAAGTTGCGCTGGCCTTGTTTGCTTTAAGCAACACGAATGCTAGAGCGCAGATCCGAGGTTATCACCTTAAAGCAACCAGCCTGCAGCCAGCGGTGTGTTGGTTGGTATACCGCTTCCCAAGGAGGCAGATCATTGGGCAGCATGCGCCAAGGCGCTCCAGCACGCAGGAGTCAGTGCAGGGCGTTCAGGACTTCGCGCAGATCATGGTGACGCTGTGGAGCCTTGGTGGTGATCAGTGCCAAGACGATAGAGCGAAATCCCATTCTTCGTCGCTGACATCGGTAGGGTAGGCTTTGTGGGGCATGACTACAATTCACTCTGCTTCTGGGTCAAGTCAGAGTTCATAACACGCTCTAGTAGAATTTGGCGGGGACGCCGATCATGTGGAGTTACTCATTGATCAGGATGCCCGTCAAACCCGGTTCTTCAGGGCCGGGAAGGATAGCGCGGACACCGCAGGTGTCCTGTGAGCGATCAATGCGGCGTTTGCTGTTGTTGAATGTACTGACGAATCGCCTCGATAGGTACCCCGCCACAACTGCCCGCAAAGTACGATGGAGACCATAGTGATCCACCCCAGAGTTTTTGTTGGATCATGACAATCCATGCGCCACTGATTCATCTTTGGGGATTATTTTTATGTTTGATTTTCAGTACAGGAACTGCAGTGGCGCAAGACCTGTCTGGACAGTGGCTGTTGCACTGGGATGATGCTGGCACGCAAACTGCGCAGCAAGTGATTCAACCCCACATTGCGTGGCAGCTCGATACGAACCATGGCTTCTTTGGCTACCGTAGCGGGGTGCTGTGGCTGCGTTTTGATGTGCCTGCCACACCAACGAAACTGGCTGCATCCCATGGCCACATACTGCTGCTAGGGCAGCCCTATCTTGATCGGATGGAGTTGTACCTTTGGGGTGCCTCCGAGCCATTGGCAGTAGTGGGGGATTCGGTACCCAGCAAACCAGAACGGGTGCATCCCACCCGCCACGGGGTGCGTCTGCCAGTGAGCACACAGCCACAAACGTGGTTATTACGGATACAAACCACTAGCGCCATGAATATCTCCGTTCGTCTCATTGAGGAGGCCAAACTTATTCAAACCCTGCCCACTGAACTGCTGTCTGCAGGGGCTATTTTTACTTTATACCTATTAGCGGCGGGCATGTATACCGTGTCTGCGGCGGTATTGCGTCAACCGATTCAATGGTCTTATAGCTTGTACATGGTGTGCTTGTTAGCCATTTTTGTCGGAACCCAACAGCCATTACTCCTGAACGACCTGATGGGTTCACCAGGGTGGGCGAACTGGGTCACAGGCTTTGGAATTTTGATAGTTCCTGCTGCGAGTGCTTTATTGTGGGCCAGGGCGCTGGATTTACGTCACACCAAGCCACAGTGGTTGCGCATATATCAAGGTATCTTCGTGTTTTTTATATGCAGCTTGGGCACTATCAACACAAAGGCCTACCGATGGGCTGCTTTGGCTGCCTTGCTGGGGGTATTAGTGTTGATTGTATTCAGCATTGGTTTGGCCATATGGTTCATGAGGTGCTATCCCGCCAATCGGTTGCAATTGGGGCTTTTTGTGTTGGCTTTTGCTGTTAGTGTGCTTGCCGCCGTTGCATTAAACCTGAGTGTGGCCGGGATTATTACTTCTAATCCTTGGTTTAGTTTGGTGTTTGATGTATCAGCACTGGTGCATGTGGTGCTGCTGGCGGTGGCTACCAATTGGTCTGTGCTCCACAGTGAGAGAAAAAACCGCGAGGCTACATTTCAAAAACGCCAGTTGGCTGAGCAGCAGGTTCAGATTCGGGCATTCTCTGCTTTTGTAGCACACGAGTTGCTCAACCCGCTGGCGCGCATCGGACGCTCCGCCGAAATGGCATTGCGTGAATGGGTCGGGCCAGAGCGCACACGACGGCGTTTGAGTGATATGCGAGCTTGGGCTTTTGAGTCGGGCAAGTTGGTTGAAGTGTTTTTAAACAATGCGGCACTGCAATCGGGCCAGGCACAATTGCGGCCCGTCTCTGTCAACTTGGCCGAGTGGATGCAAGGCGTTTATACCGAATTTACCCTTAACTACCCTCAGGCCCGGCTGCACATTATTTGGCCCCAAGATCAAGATATTTCTGTGGTGCTAGATCCGTTGTTGGGCAAGCTGGCCCTAGAAAATATCCTGATTAACGCACTGAAATATGCTGGGCAGAAAGGTGAAATTACCATTCAGGCCCAAACACAAGGCACAGGGGTGACACTGACGGTAGACGACGAGGGCCCTGGCCTGCGGCCCGAGCAATACGCCTTGGTAGGCCATAGTGCCTTGTTACGCCCACCCACACAAGAGCAGCCGGGCTTTGGCTTAGGCCTGTCGTTGGTGGCACACATTGCCAAGGCCCACGGTGGTCAATTACATGCTCAACCCCGCCACCCTCGTGGCGTGCGCTGGGTACTAGAGTTTGGTCAGGTGGCGGCATCCGACTCTCGTCCCGGCACAAACGCATAGCCATTGGCATAGCTCGCGCGTAGCGGCAAGTCAAACCCTGTCTGGCGCCGAACCTTGGCACGAATTCGGCTGATGACAGCATCTAGGTTGCGACGATTGATCTCGGTATCTTCCTTACCTACCAGTTGCAGGAGCACAGGTCGAGGCACAGGGTCTCCCTTGGCTAATACGGTGGCTTGTACCAACCGAAATTCGTTGACCGACAGCAACGCTTCTTGCCCTTGGGGAGCCTGTAGACATTGATCATTTTCACGCAAGACCCAGCCCGTAGCCACAGCGGGGGGCTCTGGCGGGCTGACATCTCGGACATTCCAACGCAAGCGGCGCAGCACGCTTGCCACCGTGGCCTCTACGAGTGGCAAAGTGGCCGTTTTGAGCAAATAGGCATCCGCCCCAACTTGCAGGCCCGCTTGCTGGTGCTCAACACCACTGCGACTGGTGAGCATGACTACGCCTATCCCCGGCCAGCGGGTGCGTAGCACACGACACACATCCAGGCCATCCAGGCCAGGCAACCCCAAATCCAAAAGTACCAAATGGGGGTGGAGCAAATCGCTCACAGGGGCGAGTTGTTCATAACTGGCAAAACCCACCGCTCGATAACCCTCGGCCCCCAAAAAATCAACCAAATCGTCACGCAAGCTAGCGTCATCGTCGATCACAAAGAGAATCGGGCTACCAATCGTGGTGGGAACAGATGTATGCATGGTTTGCTAACTATAGGGCGCATGCGACCTGATGTGGGTACTAACGGAGGGGTAGCGCAAGAATTGGCAAGAATTGGTAAGCATTGATTAGACATCTGTCGATCTTTGCTGCCTAAGATGGCTACCGTTCTTTTTGCTATAAAAATAGCAGCTTATTTTGTCGATCTTTTGAAGTGTTGCACTTCATTTTTAGACCTTCAAGACTGGGTTCCCACCATGTTCGCAGCCAGCCCATCGCACGATCTGCTTTTGCATCGCCTGTATGCGCTTGGTCATCGCCAATTTGGTGGCCTGTGGCTAGGCCATCTCTGGGGTCATTCCCATGTTCTGCCGTGGGCCAATCCCACACCTCTGTTCATACACTATCGTTACCCTACTTTAAGTAAGACCCGCCAGCGCAATGAATGGGTGTTGCTGTTAAACAATAGTGTTGCCGTGGCAGCGGAGATCACGCAGCGGTGCTCTACCGATGCTGCCTTTGCGGCACTCCGAAGCGACGGTTCGGTGGTGACTTGGGGCCATTCTTCTTACGGGGGTGACAGCAGTGCTGTCCGTGCTGCACTGGCCTCAGGGGTCACGCAGTTATGCGGGAGCAGTGCGGCATTTGCGGCACTCAAGGCCAATGGTGCCGTGTTCACTTGGGGTAGTGCGCGCAGCGGGGGCGATAGTCGTGCGGTTCGCACTGCACTGGCCTCGGGGAACACGCAGTTGTGTGCAACCGGCTTTGCGTTTGCGGCACTCAAAAGCGACGGCTCGGTGGTCACTTGGGGTGCTGCCCATTACGGCGGCAACAGCAGTGCGGTCAGTACTGCGCTGGCCTCAGGGGTCACGCAGTTGTGTGCAACCGGCTTTGCGTTTGCGGCACTCAAAAGTGACGGCTCGGTGGTCACTTGGGGGGACTCCCATAACGGTGGTAACAGCAATGCTGTTCGCAGAGCGTTGGCCTCCGGAGTCATACAGTTGTTTGCGAACGATTTTGCCTTTGGGGCGCTCAAAAGCGATGGCACGGTGGTCACTTGGGGCGGTAGGCGCCACAGTGGTAACAGCCGTGGCACCCATACGGCGTTTGTTTTGGGTTGACATCCTCTCCGGGCTAAACCCCGGAGATTCCTACTGCTAGACGGCGATGCCCCGCCGCATCAGCTTGCACTGACTTATTCAGCAAGATGCCTACCTTTCGGATTCCACTAATGGACGGCAAATTACCGGAGATTTCTGTGCTCGATTCCAAGTGCCTAATGGCGGGAGAATTCGGAATCTTGTTTACACGGGCAAGAATTTTAGCACCTAAGAACGGCTACGCCGTTCGCGCTCTCAACCCCGGACTGAACTCCGGGGCTTCCCGCGTACCGGGTGACACAGGCTTTTGTACAAGGTAACGCCTTTACAGCCAGCACAAGCAATGGAGTTGCGGTGTCTTAAAGGGGGGCAGTGCAAGGTTTGGCAAGGTTTGGTGATGATTGATTAGACATCGATCCATCTCTTCAGCCTAGGATGGTGGCGGTCTAGGTCGCGTTTTGCCATGTTCCCCACTCAACATCCCCTACTGACGGTAGCTCCCGTCCATCATCTGACAGCAGTGGATGCACAACCTGTCGCTGTCTCTGGTTCGATGGACACAGGCTCACGGGCCAATGCACGCCTTGTTTGTACGCCTACCTCAGCCCATGTGAACCAGCAAGCGCAGATGCTCCGTTGGCTATCCGTAGTGTTCGCTTTGCAGCATGCTGTTGTCGTGTTGTTGGCCGGTTGGCTCGATGTGTACTCACCAGCATCCGGTTCACACGCGCTCTATGCATCATGGCTGTCCTATCCCAGAGGGTAGGTGCTGTGATGCACATGCGTACCATTACCCTTTCCGATCCAGACGCAGTGTGGCAGGCCGCACATGCCATCCTCACGCAGCCCCATGCGGTGGCTATCTTTGCCAAGGCTTTGTCGTTGCTGCCAACGGACGGGCAGGGCTTTGCCAAGATGCACCGCATCCGACTGGAGCTGTGCCACGGTTTAGCGTTATTTTCCGCCAACCAGATGGAAGCCTGTTTGGCCGTGTTGCACACCGCCGCGCAACGCGCCGCCCGTCACCCCTTGCCTGCTCCCACGCCACAGCCCCCTACGGCCATGGATACCGATGCTGGCTTGGCCCTGTTGCGCCATACCCTCGTGGGCTTGGCGGCACTGGGGCTGACGGCTTTTCCCACGGCAGGCTCTTTGTTGGGCCTGGTGCGCGAAGGCCGCCTGCTGCCCAAAGACAAAGACTTGGACGTGGGGGTGCCCTTTGGGCAACTGCAAACGGCTGCCAACGCCATGCCCACACTGGGCTGGAAGCCCGCGCGGGTAACCGTGAACGCTGTTAATTTTCGCAGTTTTGTGCATACACAACATCCGGTCACGCTGGATTTGTTGGGCTACGAATGGGATGCCACCCAGCCATGTGTATGGGGTGGTTGGTGGCCTGTCGGTTTGCCACGTGAGCAAGGCCGCTTGCTCAAGCTGGCCCCCATTCAACTGGAGCTCACATCCCACCCGTGGGGCATGCACTGGGCCGTATGCCAGCCCGAGCAACTGCTGATGCAACTGTACGGCCCAGGTTGGCGCACCCCCGATGGTGCATTTGACGGCACGCTGGAAACCCCCGCCCTGCACGCCCACACCCACTTCACCCGGGCTTGGGGTGCGCTGCGCGTACTTGAAGCCTGGCTGCAAGGGCAGGCCCAGCTAGTGGCCCGCCGCTTGCACATTCTGGCCAAGTTGGATGCCACCGACCCTGTGGTACGTGCCTTTACTGCGCCTGATGCCAGCCCATTACCACTTGGATTGCCGTATTGATAGTCATGTTGACGCACTCCCCCCATCCACCAGCCAATCCCCTCCCCCCTGATGCCCCTGTGGTGGGCGGCACCATTGGTGCCTTTGATCTGCTCCATGTCGGACACCTGCGCTTTTTGACTGCGGCACGCCAGCACTGCCAATACCTGAAGGTAGGCGTTGGCACCGACCGACTGCTGCGCCACGTCAAAGGGCGGGCCACCGTGTGCCACGAGGCGCACCGTCTGGAAGTGATTCAGGGTCTGCGCTGTGTGGACGAAGCCTGTCTGTTTGACGTAGGGCTGGATCAAACCACCCAAGCCACCCGCTGGCTGGCCGACTGGGGCGTAAACACCCTGTTTGTCAGCAGCGAGTGGATAGACACCCCCCGCTGGCAACGCCTGCGGCCTTTGCTGGCCCAGCATGGCCTGATTTGCCGGGTGCTGCCTTACACCCAAGGCATTTCGAGCACGGCGCTGCGGCAAAAAGTGCTTCACCCATAAAGCGCCCCGAGGTTTTTGGCCTCTGTTTTTTCTAGCACCACTCTTTAATCTCTAGGAAACCCCCATGATCTCCACCCCCGACCTTTTAGGCACCTCGTACACCAGCGGCCAGCCCGACCAGAACCACGCGCGCACCGAAGTTGCTTTTGTGCTCGACAACGTGACCGACTGGCAGACCTTGGCCGCAGGCGTACGCCCCGGCGTGGAGGTGGTTGTGTTGGACAGCCGGGGCAATGGCCTGGCGCAAATGGCCGACTGGCTGGCGCACAAAGCGTCGGGCACTGTCGATGCCATTCACCTGTTAACACATGGCAGCGCAGGCACCATCCAACTAGGCGCGCTGACACTAGAGGCCAGCAACCTTGATGAACACAGCAACACGCTGGCGCAAATCGGCCAGAGCCTGAGCGCCGAGGGCGATTTTTTGCTCTATGGCTGCAATGTGGCCAGCGGCACCATGGGCATAGACTTTATCGGCACACTGGCCCAAGCCACGGGGGCCGACATCGCTGCCTCTAGCAACCCCACTGGCGCGGCCAACTTGGGGGGCGATTGGAGGCTAGAAACCACCCGTGGCCTGATTGAAACCGCCCCCATAGCGGCTCCCGCATGGCAACAGGTGTTGGCCAGCCCGGTGCTCAATGCCACCGCATCCCCCACGCTGGGCACCGTGCCGGCCAATCTGAGCGCGCCCACCGATGGCAGCACCGCCAACAGTGTGCTGGTGAGCAGCTTGATAGACAACGGTGGCAACTTGAACAACTACAGCGATGCCGATAATGACCCGGCGGGCATCGCCATCACCGGGGTGAACAGCAACGGCACGCTGTACTACAGCACCGATGGGGGGGGGCACTGGACGCAACTGACGGGCACGGTATCGGACAGCTCGGCGCTGGTGTTGAAAGCCGATGCCGACAACCGCCTGTATTTCCAACCCCAGGCCAATTACAACGGCAACCTGAGCAATGCCATCACCTTCAAGGCCTGGGATGGCACTGGGGGGTGGAGCGATGGGCAAACCGGGGGAAGTAGCGCACCCATATTGGTAGGCTCCTACGTCACCGGCAGTTCTGCGCGGAGTATCGCCGTCAGTGGCCACTACGCCTATGTGGGGAATAACTTAACGGGCCTGCAGATCATCGATATCAGCAACCCCGCCAGCCTCACGTGGGTAGGCACCTTCAACACCGGCACCGTTCCGGCGGTCGCCGTCAGTGGCAACTACGCCTATATGGCGGCTGGCACCACGGGCCTGCAGATCGTAGATATCAGCAACCCCGCCAGCCCCACGCCGGCAGGCACCTACGACACCAGCGGCTCTGCTCGGGGAGTCGCCGTCAGTGGCAACTACGCCTATGTGGCAGATGGCTCCTCGGGCCTGCAAATCATCAATATCAGCACCCCCACCAACCCCACGTGGGTAGGCGGCTACAACACCAGCGGCAATGCTATGGGTGTCGCCGTCAGTGGCAACTACGCCTATGTGGCGGATGGCAGCGCGGGCCTGCAGATCATCAATATCAGCAGCGACCCCGCCAATCCCACGCTGGTACGCACGTACGACACCAGCGGCAATGCTCAGGGTGTCGCCGTCAGTGGCAACTACGCCTATGTGGCGGATGGCACCGCGGGCCTGCAGATCATCGATATCAGCAACCCCGCCAGCCCCACGCCGGCAGGCACCGGCCCCTCATTACTCTTCTCAGCCACTGGTGTTACCGTCAGTGGTAATTACGCCTATGTGACGGATTTAGCGAAGGGCCTGGAGATCATCGATATCAGCAACCCCGCCAACCCCACGTTGGCAAGCGCCTACTACACCAACGGCATGCCCTATGGTGTCGCCGTCAGTGGCAACAATGCCTATGTGGCGATGAGCGGCTGGGGCCTGCAAGTGATCCAGCCTGTGTTGGGGTTTTCGGCAGCCACGGATACGGCCAGCCTGGCGGTGGGGGATACCACAGCCCCTGGGCCACCGGCCATCACCAGCGTCAGCGACGATGTAGACCGCATCATCGGCCCAGTGGCTTCGGGGGGCTTGACCAACGACGCAACACTGACCGTGCGCGTCTCGCTCACAAACACCGATGCCGTCGCTGGCGACACGGTGCAGTTGTATCTGAACAGCACGATAAATGAGATGGCAACTGCCACCTTGGGCGCGAACGACATCCTCAACGGCTACCTGGATATCACCACCCCGGCACTGAGCGCCGGAACGTTGAGTATTACCGCCTTTATCACCGATCAGGTGGGCAACCGCAGCACTAGCTCTACCAGCCACACCGTCACCCTCGACCTGACGGCCCCCAGTGCCCCCACCGCCATAACGCTGCTATCTGACATAGGTATCTCGAATAGCGATGGCATTACCGGAAAAGATCATAACTCCATCAATGTGAGCGGCTTGACGGCAGGCAACACATGGGAGTACTCAACAGATGGCGGCCAGAGCTGGAGCGCAGGCACGGGCTCCAGTTTTACCCTGGCCGAGGGCAGCTACGCGGCCAACACCATTCAGGCCCGCCAGATCGATGCCGCAGGCAACATCGGCGCGGTAGCACAGATGGCCAGCGCGGTGGTGATTGACACCACCGCACCCACTTTGGATGGTAGCCACTCCAGCCCTGCGGACGATGCCACCAACGTAGCGGTGGGCGACGACATCGTGATCGACTTGTCCGAAACCATCGCTTTTTTCGGCAGTGGCACCATCACCCTGCGCAACGTCACCGACAACACAGTGGCGGGCTCCTTCGACATATATTACGATGGCCCTTCTGTTGCTGCCAACCCGTTTGGTTCACTCACCTGGAGTGGCGACAAGCTCACCATTAACCCCGACTCAGACCTGCTCAAGGGCAAGACCTATGCCGTGCAATGGAGTGGGACTTTGCTGTATGACAGCGCAGGCAATGGGCTGGCCGCCATTACCGACGACACAACCTATAACTTCAGCACGGTGGCGCCCAGCCAGGCACCCACCCTCACCCATCTGGCCTCTGATAGCCTGAGCTTTACCGAAGGCGGCCTTGCTGCACCAATCGACCAAGCAACGCCAGCGGCTGTGGCCGATACTGATTCGGCTGACTTTGACACCGGCACGCTCACCGTGTCGATGGCGGCCAACCGAAACAGCACCGAGGATGTGCTAGCTATCCGCCACCAAGGCACAGCCGCCGGAGACATTGGGGTACTGGGCAGCGATGTCACCTACGGTGGTACCACCATTGGCACCTTTACTGGGGGCACCGGCAGCGACGACTTGGTGGTGACTCTCAATGCCAATGCCACCGCCGCTGCCACACAGGCGCTGGTACAGAACATTACCTACCAAAACACCAACACCACCGACCCCAGCACCGCAGCGCGCACCGTGCGCTTTGTGCTCAAGGATGGCGATGGCGGCACTAGCAGCAACACCGATACCACGGTCAACATCACTGCCGTCAACGATGCCCCAGCATTGAATGCCAATGGCATCAGCCCCACCTTCACCGAAGACGGTGGGGCTGTCCCATTGTTTGGCAGCTCTAACGCCAGCACCCAAGAAGCAGGGCAACTGCTGACCGGCTTGACCCTGACGGTTTCCAATGTGTCAGACAGCACCGAGCAGTTGGGCATTGATGGCAGCACCATTGCCCTGACCCACGGGGGCAGCGGCACAACCAGCACCAATGGGATGTCCTACAGCGTCAGCGTCACCGGTAGCACGGCTACGGTCACGCTGACCAAGACGGCTGGTATTTCCGTCTCGACCATGGATGCCTTGATCACGGGCATGACCTACAGCAATACCAGCCAAGCCCCCAGCACTGCCAGCACCCGAGTGGTCACCCTCACGTCCATTCAAGACAATGGCGGCACAGCCAACGGCGGCGCAGACACAGGCACCCCGAGCGGTTCCCCCGCAGTGGCCACGGTCACGTTGGTAGCCACCAACGATGCCCCCGTGATAGACCTCAACGACACCACCGGCGGTAATGACCACAGTACCCTTTTTGTGGCTGGCGGGTCAGCGGTGGCAATGGCCAATAGCAACGCCACCTTAACCGATGTGGACAGCACCCATCTGGCCTCCCTGACCGTGACACTGAGTAGCCGACCTGATGGCGATAATGCAGAAAGTCTATCCTTGAACACTGCCGCGCAAGCGGCTGCCACTGCGGCCAGCCTGAGCGTTGGTTACACCGCTGCCACAGGTGTGCTCAACATCACCGGCTCGGCGGCAGTGTCCGTCTATGAGACGGTATTGCGCGGGGTGATTTACTACAACACCACTCCGGTGGACAACGCCACTCTAGGCAATCGTGCCGTCACGGTGGCAGCCAATGACGGCGTGGACACCGCCACTTTGCGAACATCCACAGTCACGGTGGATGTGGTGCCCACCATCACCAGTGCCACCTACAACGCGGCCACCCATACCTTGGTTGTCACGGGCGCTAACCTGCCAGAGAATCCTGGGGCTAACAATGACATTGACCTCAGTAAGCTCACCCTCACCGGCGAAGGGGGAGAGACGGTCACGCTGAGTGGTTCCTCCATCGAACTGACCGGCACGGACAGCTTTGGTGTGCCGCCGCAGACACCTATCACCCAATTTACCGTGATTTTGAGCAATGCAGCCGATTTGGCGCTAGAGAGCTTGCTCAACAAAAACGGGCTCACTTCCACCAGTGGCACGGCCTACAATCTCGCCGCTGCTACGGGCTGGGCACCGGGCTACGCCAACACACCCGCCGATACCACCGACAACCCCATCACGGTCAGCAACGTTCCTGTTCCGACAATCACGTCGGCCACCTATGACGCAGCTACCGGCACCTTGGTGCTCACCGGCACGGGGTTCTTGAAACGCAGCGGTGCCACCAACGACATAGTGGCCAACAAATTGACCTTCACGGGCGAAGGCGGAGAGACCTACACCTTGACCGACACGGCTAATGTGGACATTGCTAGCGGCACAGCAGCCACCCTCACGTTGAGCGCCACCGACCAAGCTGCTTTGAATCTAATCATCAACAAAAACGGCACCAGCTCCACCATTGGTACCCCCTACAACTTAGCCGCAGCAGAAGACTGGGCCGCAGGGGCCGATGCCACGACGACCACCACAGCCGACCTCACCAGCAACGCCGTCACGGCCAGCAATGTCCCGGCCCCCACCCTGACCAGTGCCACCTACAACGCCAGCACGGGCGTACTGGCCGTCACCGGGACGGGGTTCCTCAAACGCTCCGGCGCTACCAACGACATTGATGTCGGCAAATTGACCATCACCGGCGACGGCACGGCCTACACGCTCACTTCCAGCAGTGTCGAGATCACCGATGGCACCAGCTTTAGCGTCACCCTCAATGCTACCGACAAGACAGCATTGGCAACCGTGCTCAACAAAAATGGTGGCAGCAGTACGGGCGAAGTGACCTACAACCTGGCGGGGGCCGAAGACTGGGCAGCCGGTGCCGAAG
Source organism: Giesbergeria sinuosa (assembly GCF_042652905.1). NCBI lineage: Bacteria > Pseudomonadati > Pseudomonadota > Betaproteobacteria > Burkholderiales > Comamonadaceae > Giesbergeria > Giesbergeria sinuosa. Next base: position 602,301 of record NZ_JBHSHJ010000001.1, read on the forward strand.
CGGAGACCACGGTGGCTGATCTCGTCGACAACAGTATCACGGTGTCAGGCATCAGTGCCGGGGGTGGGGGTGATCCAGCCCCGGCTCCAGCTCCAGCTCCGGCTCCGGCTCCGGCTCCGGCTCCGGCTCCAGCTCCAGCTCCAGCTCCAGCTCCAGCTCCAGCTCCAGCTCCAGCTCCAGCGCCCAACACCGAAACTGTCGATGGCACGACAGTACAAACACAGACCAGCACCCAAACAGGCAGCGATGGTCAAACTACCACCACCACGACCCAAACCATTGCCCCTGTCAGTGACAGCCGCGCCGAAGACCCCAACACCCCCAATGGCGCGCTGGCCGATATCCCACTGGTCAAGAACAGTAGCGGTGAACCGCTGCTGCAAG